>JAUSDC010000244.1 GCA_030650845.1 Candidatus Methanoperedens sp. | reverse complement strand
CAGGTGCGCTATAGCGGGGTGCGACGTGCATGCAGGCGAGGACGTAATCCTTGAAATGAAGAATGGGATGCTTATTGCTGAAAAAAGTGGAACAGGTTTAAGAGGGAAAGTGGTATTCAGCGGCAAAAATGGAGATGATATTGCAGTAAAAGATGTTACAGGTTCCCTGCAGCAGCTTGCTGGAAGTATTACAATAATAAGAGTTCCGGGGATCACAGAAGGGGGAACAAGGGTTGTGGAAACAGAAAAAGTTCGGAAACTCCTTCTCGACATCAGACCACATAAGATCGGTGCCATGGGCACTTCTGCAAAAGTGCTGATGGGAAGGATGAACCTGAGATGTGATATAGAATTTGATGTCATCCAGTCTGGAATACTTGCGGCGCAGAGGGGTTTTAATGTTGCTATTTTTGCCTCCGGGGGGATGGCTGAAAGGGCAATTATTAAGATCAGCGAGCAGAATATAAGGCATTCCTTGAATATAATATGATGTGGAAAATCTATATAAATTACAAGAGTCATATCCCTTACTGGAGGTTTTAATTTGAAAAATGTCTGGATCATAGGATCATTAGTTTTAATATTGTTATTAAGTGGATGTACTTCGCAACCAAAAGCAACAACTCCGGGGGAAACTTCAGGGCTAGCGGCAAAAACTGCTACGGTAGAAATTAATAATTTTAATTTCATTCCTGCACAGGTAGATATTGCTAAGGGGGGAACTGTAACATGGAAGCAAATGGATTCATATAATCACACAGTGAAAAGTGCAGGATTCGACTCCGGTGAACTCAGTCAGGGACAGACGTTCCAGCATAAATTTGATGAAATAGGAATTTATGACTACTGGTGTAATTTACATCCCAGCATGAAAGGAAAAATTATAGTCAAATGAATTGGATTTCGAAGCTTATAACGAAGATAAACTGGGTCAGGTTTAAAAATGGAAAGTCCGGGCTTGAGAACGTCCAGGCTTCCAATACCCGTAAAATATTGATCAACCTGGGCAGCGCTCGAATTATCATTGACCGGATGATCAATATATCAAAAGACCCTGTACAGTTGACGGATTTGAGGATTTTGCTTAACTCTCTTAACCTGGAAATACTAAAACCTGACCCGACAAATTTTAAAAATGAGACAACATCACTTGAGAAGTGGAAATCAGCAGAGATAGAACTTATTGATAGTTCAGAAAAACTTGCGCATGAACTTGAACGACAATTATCCACATCAATAAAAATAGGATCCATTGAAGATTATTCATTTGCATTCAGAAATGCAGTGCGTAAAAGAAAACCAGTAACTCTTAAACTTAGTAAACTTTTTGTAGAAGAATTGAACAAAGAATATCCAATTATAAAAATACCTGATCCAGTTTCATCAGAACTTGATCTTTATCTCAATTCTTTGTCGTTAAAGTATTCATCATTCAGCCCGAAAGTGCTCCATACAGGTGAATATCCTCATGAAGCAAAATGGGAGCACAGCTCAGGCCATAAGAGCATTACTGCAATACTGTCCAACAGATTCGGAATATCACTTGAATTTGAAGTAAGATTTCAGGACAACAAGGATCTGGCCGGGCTTGTCCATAAGGAATCAATTTCAGTGAAAAAGAACCAGTATAAGTGCCTGTGCCTTGTGAATACTTCATGGGACAGGAAGAGCAAGGCTTTTGCCAGGAGATTTTCCTACCCCAAACTTTCGCTTTATCTGTATGAACTAAAAAATGGGCTTTATTATAATAGAACCGATTCTGCGGCTGTCCATTATGAATTCTGGTTCAATCCAGATTTTAAGCACAAATGAATTTATCTAATCTGAAAATAATATCACGTTATAATGACCACATCCCACATCTCCAGGTGCGCTCAGCTTGCTATGCTCCTTGAAGTATCAGCAACGCCAAAGCCTGGCAACATTGACAGAGACCACAATTATGCTGATACTCGCTTTGAGCATTTCCTGGCAAGCGCTGTGGGCGTGTTCCCCATATTGGAAAAAGCAGCACGATCAGATTCAGGAGCAGGTTCATTGATCCGGGAAGCTGTTCTGGAAAGCAGTAAATGGCAGAAGGGAGGCAATACTCATTTCGGGGCATTTATACTTCTCATTCCGCTTGTTATGGCAGCTGGAAGATGCGATGATATAGAAGGTCTGAAAGTGCAGGTTAAAAAAGTTGTAAGAAGGACTACGGTCAATGATGCTGTCGAATTCTACAGAGCATTTTCAGATGCAGGGGTAAAAGTCAAACCTGTAAAAGACCTAGACCTTACTGATGCTGCATCAACTGAAAAAATAAGAGCCCAGGGATTAACACTGTTTAATATGATGGAGATATCAGCCGGTTATGACATGATAGCAGAGGAATGGACTAACGGCTTCCAGAAAACTTTTGAATGCGCCGCATCTATCCAGAATAAGATCAAAAAACACGGAATAAATGATGCCGTGGTGCTCACGTTCATGGAGCTGTTGTCTAAATACAAAGACACATTCATACAGACCAAATTCGATTATGCAAAAGCTGATGAGGTTTCCATTCGAGCAAAAAATATTTTGAAAACAGACGACATGGACGACAAAATGCATAATATTCATTCATTTGATGATGAATTAATAAAAAATGGTGTGAATCCTGGCTCGACTGCTGATCTGATAATATCAGGGCTGTTCGTATCACTTTTTGAGGGGATGAGATTCTGATAGATCTTGAGGATTTCGGATTTCAGGAAGGGATCTCAGAGATTATCCTTTCCACATTATCTGCGGACTACGTTCCCAATGCAGCACCTATTGGTCTTCATAGAAAGGATGGAAGGCTTTTTGCCAGAATATATAACTCTACGACGCTTAAAAATATTCAGGTAAATCCAGGAGCATCTGCCAATATCGTGGATGATCCCGTTCTTTTTGTTAAGTCTGCGCTGTCAGATCTCGGGGTAGAAAATTTCGAAGCCATCAATGGTTTTCCTGTCCTGAAAAATAGCCTTGGATGGGTTATTTTTGATTGTACCTGTAATAAGGGGGAGAATGTTTCTATGGTTGAAATGATCCCGGTAAAAGGAAAGATACTTCGCAAGGTCATTAAACCTGTGAATCGGGGTTTCAATGCGGTCATTGAAGCTTCGATACATGCCACGCGATATGTTAACACGAAAGGTCAAGAATATCTCAGACAGATAGAGTATTGCAATACTATTGTCAGGAAATGTGGAGGGCCGCGGGAGGCGGAAGCGATGAGGATGCTGTATGAGCTTATTGGATGTAAGGAAAGCCAATAAAAAACAGATACAATAAAACTACGATAGAACCTTAAGAACTTCCTCTACCGTAACAAGTACCTGTTCCCCTGTTTTCATATCTTTGAGCGCTACTTTTCCTGCATCAAGTTCGTTCTTCCCCACGATGACCACGTGGCTTGCGCCTATTGTGTTGGCATAGGAGATCTGGTCTTTGAACTTCCTTCCCATAACATCGATGTAAGCTGGCACCTTTTCGCGAAGCTTCTGGGTGATAGTGATGGCTTCCTTTCGCGTATCTTCGAATGAAACCACAACAATTCGCTGCGGAGCAACATGATTTACCTCGCATATCTCCATTATCCTGTCAAATCCGATCGCGTACCCTGTGGACGGCGTATCCTCGCCCCCGAACAACTGCGCCAGCCTGTACGAGCCGCCGCCGCACACCTGATTCTGCGCACCGAGTCCTTCGCAGTATATCTCGAAAACCATCCCGGTGTAATAATCAAGCCCCCTGGCTATGCCAAGATCAACATTGTATTCAAGACCGTATACGTCCAGCAATTCAAGAAGGGTCTCAAATTGTTTTATTGCATCAATATCTCCTACAAGCTCTCGGGCTTCATGAACTGCGTTTTCGCCCCGCAGTCCTATCAGGCGGAACAATTTTCCCCTGATATCATCTGGCGCCTGAATATGGTCAAGGAATTCTTCAAGCCCCTTGTCGTCCTTCTTATCCACAAAGCGCATTATCTTGCTCTGGTGCTCCACTTCCAGGTCTTTCAATAGCGTTCTCACGATGCCCAGATTCCCTACATGAAGGTCACCCTGCACCCCCGCGCTCTTTAACATCTCCGCAGCCATCGCAATTACCTCAGCTTCAGACTCGGGGCGCGGGCTTCCAATTATTTCCACGCCGAACTGGAAAAATTCACGGAAACGTCCTTTTTGAGGGCGCTCATACCTGAAACAGTTATCGAAATAATAGAATTTAAGCGGCTTTGCAGACCTCTGGAGTTCCTCAACATACATCCTTATGACAGGCGCAGTTAGTTCAGGGCGAAGCGCGATTTCCCGGTCACCTTTGTCTTTAAAATTGTAGATCTCTCCCAGTATCCCTTCTCCTGATTTCAATGTAAAAAGCTCAATATTTTCAAAAGTTGGTGTTTTTATTTCTCCATATCCCCAACGATGAGCAACATCACGCATCCTGTTCTCAATATTTCTTCGCTTTGCCATCTCTTCAGGCAGAAAATCACGGGTTCCGCGGGGTCTCTGGACTTCCATAATATACTTTCCTCTTGCCCCGAATACAGCTTGATACATTATAACCCTTATGAATCAAACATTTTATAAATTAGGCGAACATGATTAGAGTGATATAAAATGGTCGGAGAACAAAGAAATAAAGATGAATGGTCACAGAAGTCATATTTAACTGACTTCTTGAATAAGGTAATCGTTTGTGACACCTTGAGCGGTAAAACAATAACCGGGATATTGACCAGTTATGACAAGTATGAACTTATTTTGGTGGAAACCAAGGACATTAAATCGAAGAAACCGTTGAAGATCATTGTCTATAAACATGCTTTAGTTAGTATCCGGGAAATGGAGTAATTATACCAATTTCGACTACTAATAGATTTTTCACCACCTTTATTCACCCGGGAACTCATGCCCGCAGTTGGGACACAGCACCATCCCGCACTTCATGAAGCGCGGACAGGCACTGCAGCCTTTGTTATCTTTCGTATCAAACCTGAACCCGCATAGTGGACATTGTGTTTTCATAGAAGATGGAAGTAATTAATTGTCCGAAGAGCGATCCCACCCATAAGAATAGCAAGCACTATCGTAAAAACCATGATGCTTATAGCGCGTCTCCAGCCAAGCTCACGACCCAGGACTGCAATGGTCGCAACGCACGGGATGTATATTGTGTTCACAAGCGCGTAAACAAAAAGCTGCGTCGGCTTCATGAACAGCAGCAGGTTGCTGGCGCCCCCTCCGTATTGCACAACAGCGAACGTAACCAGAAGTTGCAGCGCAAGCTCTTTCCTCAGCACTGCAAAGATCAGCGTCAACCCTGCCACAGGAGGAAGACCGAGCCAATCTTCAACAACTGGCGAGAGAGGAGCAGCCAGTTTCCAGAGGTATCCGGTTTCATACAATGCACCCAGAACAATGGAACCCACGACAACGATTGGAAAAGCCACGAACACGAAGTCTTTGAACCTGTACCATGTCTTTTTGAGGATATTCGATATTATGGGAGCTCTGAATGGGAACATCTCCATGACAAGCCCTGAGGAACTTCCAGGCATAACTTTGTTGAGTCCAACACCGACAAAGAAAACGAGCGCAAGAATGATGATATATATTGCGACTGCGGGTTTCCACCCCACAAAAAGCGAGACCGCACCAAGGATAACTGCAGTGCGTGCGCTGCAGGGGATGAGAGTAATGAGGGTGCTTGCGATAGTTCTCTCACGCATGGTTGTGAGCACACGAGTTCCGATTATCGCCGGCACATTGCATCCGGCGCCAGCAACAAGCGGTATTATTGCTCTTCCATGAAGCCCGAATTTATGCATAAGCCTGTCAGTGAGGAACGCCACCGAGTTCAGGTATCCCGTATCCTCAAGGAAAGCAAGCAGGAAATAGAACGTGAGAACATACGGAATTCCAACCGCAAGCGCAGCAAGGATGCCTGCATCAAAACCCCAGATGAGCGTTTTTCCAATATGACCTGTGCCAAAGACAGAAAAAATCGCCCCGTCTATCAGGGGGGATAAATATTTAGCCCAAAGGTCGCTGAACAATGTAGAAAGAATGTTCCCACCATAGAACAGGAATGCAAAGATGACTGCCAGTACACTTACCAACAATGGAATCCCTGTAATTGGCGACGTCGTGTAAGCCCATAGCTTATCCGACGCGGCTGGTGTTATCTCCCCCTGCACCTGTGAGGCTATTGAGCCTGCAAGTCCATGCCTTTCACGGGTTATCCGCATTGGTGTCTTTTCGCCGTGTTTTTGTTGAATGTCCTTACTTATCTTTTTTACTTCATCAAGAATTATCCTGCCATCAGCATTTTTTTCTACAAGCTCGATGAATTCAGAATCCTCTTCAAGAAGCAACAGCGAAAGTGCCCTCGAAGCGATCCCGAAATTATACTTTGAAAGCAAATCTTCAAGCTTCTTGATGTTGTTTTCGATATCAGTCCCATAGCGGACCTTATATCTTATTTCATACTTCTTTCCAGCCATCTCGACAGCATTCTGTATCAGTTCATCAAGACCCTGTCCTGTTGTTGCAATGGTGGACACAACAGGGATCCCCAGAAGTTCTGAAAGCTTTTCAGTATCGGTTATGATATTTCTCTTTTCAGCCTCATCTATCAGATTCAGTGCAGCCACAATAGGAATGCCCAGGTCGATGAACTGCAGCGTCATGTAGAGGTTCCTTGCAAGGTTCGTGGCATCAAGTATCATTATCGCAGCGTCAGGACTGGTGTCAAGCACTGCTCTACGTGCTACCCACTGGTCTTCTGATACCGCACCAAGGGCATAGCTGCCTGGAAGGTCGATTATCCCTATGCGAAGGTCTTTGAAGGTCGTTGTTGCCATGTTCAGTTCGACAGTCTTTCCTGGATAGTTGGCAGTCACAACGCCCATACCAGTGAGCCGGTTGAAAATGCTTGATTTTCCCACATTGGGATTTCCTGCAAGCACAAAAACAAAATCTGTGCAACCCTTTATTTCCTTAAGCGCCCCGTGGCACGAAAGCATCATTTCACCTTGATCTTTGAAGCGACCTCTCTTCCAAGAGCGTATCGTGAGCCCCCTACGCATACGATAAGCGGACCTCCGAACGGTGCAACCTCTTCCACTTTAACGCACACATCAGGTAACATCCCAAGTGACGCAAGGTACTTGAGCATCTTCGGGTCTTCTTCAAACACGCTGACGATGATACCTTTTTCTCGGGCTTTCAGTTCAGAGAGAGGTTTCACTTTTTCTTTGATGAGTGTGCCGTCTTTGTCAGGGATGGCATGACCGTGGGGGCATGTCTTCGGGTTTCCCAGGCTTTCTGCTATGCGGTCTTCCATCTCCGGGCTTATAGCATGCTCAAGCTTGCATGCCTCATCATGCACTTCATCCCATTTGAAGCCCAGAACATCGGTAAGAAGGCGCTCAGAGAGCCTGTGTCTCCTGATGACCTTTTTAGCAAGGGATTTTCCCTCATCTGTTAGGCAAACACCTTTTTCCGAGTGGAACACAAGACCTTTTCCCGTGAGTTTCTTGACCATCTCCGAGACCGAAGGCGCGGAGAGTTTCAGGTGCTCTGCGAGGCGAGATGTACTTACAGGATGCTGTTCCTCCTGCAGTTTGAAAATAGATTCAAGATATTCCTCTGTCCTTGAATTATCAGCTTCCATGTTTTACCTCTGGATGTTTCATATATGACCTGTATATGAATATTCCGATGATCACCCAGTAGCCAAAATATGCGATCACTTCAGTGAGCGATGGATTGCCGTTGTATCCGATAAGGGATTTAAGGATGCCTCCAACAACACCATTTTCGTGAAAAGGGGGATATGTGCCGTCAGTGTTAACCGGGGGGTTAATGTCCCAAAAATGCTCTATCACAGGAGGGATGATGCCTGCCTCATTGAGTTCATGCACTCCTGTGGCTACCATTCCTGCTGAGAAAAGTATCAACAATATGCTCGTGTATTTGAAGAACCTGCCCAGGTCGAGCCTGTGAAATCCTCTGAACATGACTGCGGACAGGAGCACGACCGCCATCACACCGAGCGCAAATCCAGCAAGCGTTTCGACAGGAGAGCTTATCGCAAGTGGGCCAAGGAAAAGTACGGTCTCGACACCTTCCCTGAAGAATGCGATGAAAGAAAGCAGTGCTATCCCCAGCATTTCGCCTTTTGAGATGGATATATCCACTTTTTCCTGTATCTCTCCTTTTATCTTCTTTGAACTTCCTGCCATCCAGAATATCATGTATGTTAGAACGGCGGCAGCGGTAAGAGCAGCCGCAGCCTCGAACAATTGCTCTTGCCGTCCACTGAGCCCACCGTATATTATCTTGAATATCATCGCAACGCCGATGCTTGCTATAACGGCAGCAATTATTCCTGCCCAAATGTATCCATTGAGGTCTTTTCTTCCGAGCTTTGCGATATAAGCTGCGATTATCCCTATTATCAAAGCAGCTTCAAGTGCTTCTCTGAAGGTTATTATGAAACTCGGTAATATATTTGCTATCATATTAGTTTTTGTTCTCCTTGATTTTTAGTTAGGTATACCTAATATTATTATTTTGCACACCTATAAAGTTTTCGATGGCGATAAGTAATAATATTACAAGTCACCTTTACTCACCTGTGATCTCAGGCGAACTATACGCGCTGGCAGCCGCATTATGCTGGTCAGTTGCTGCGGTCTTCTATAAGAAAGGTATCAGCGCAGGAGCGATACCTGCAGTGCTTATACGCACATTCTTTGCGATGATGTTCGTTTTCATCATGTACCTTATGATGGTTGGATGGAAATTCAATTTCGCACTTGCTGGTTTTTTCTTCCTTAACCTTGGCGGGCTGCTGCGTCTGATAATTGGGGGCATGGCTTACATGAAAGGGCTTGAGAACATCTCGGTCTCAAGGTTCATACCCATACTTTTTACGTTCCCTCTCCTTACCATTCTATTAAGCGCTTTGCTGTTGCATGAAAAGATCCGTCCTGAAGTTGTTGCAGGAACAGTGCTGATAGTGATAGGAGTTTGGGTACTGAGCAGAGGACATAATTCAGGAACAGAGAAGAATGTTAAGCTTGGGGTTTCATTCGCAGTACTTGCAGCTTTCCTGTATTCTTTCTCGGTCGTTGCGACAAAAACAGGTTTGAACGATGTTGATCCGTTCCAGTCAGTCCTTATAAGCATGCCTCTGCCTCTTGCTCTGCTCTATGTTGGTTACTCGATACAAAAAGGTCCAGTTGCCATTTTCAGGTTCAGCAGGGAAGCATACATATTGCTGGGATTAGGCGGGATAGCAGGAATGGGCATAGGCAGCTATCTGTTCTTCAACAGCATGACCCTTATCGGCGCGGCAAAAGCCACAAGTCTTGCTGCGATAACGCCATTTCTCTCAAGCATTTTAGCTCTCGTCACACTGAAAGAGAAAATAACGCCAGGTCTTGTAATTGGAACTGCTGCAACTATTGCAGGTATATGGGTGATTTTTTAACGAAACAAAAAGGTAATATATTTACAACTCATGTAAACGTTAGATAATATGCTAAAGAAATTACTACTTATAATAACTGCAATACTAATGCTTGCCTCCGCATATCTAGTGCTTTTCTATGCACCAATTCCAATCGACTCAAAACAAACAGTTGCAGATGATCCTAATGATTTTAAAATATTTTATTTTCATCTACCAATAGCAATATCTGCATATCTTGCTTTCACAGTAGTATTTATATCAAGTATTTTATATTTAAAATATAAAACGCAGAAATGGGATATTATGGCTTATTCTGGCGCAGAAGTCGGCGTTATATTTGCATTTTTAACTCTAGTCAGTGGATCGATCTGGATACGTTCAGGGGCCTGGTGGGCAAAGACCTGGTGGGTGGCTACGGATGTCAGACTCAATACTTCGCTAATATTGTTTTTGATATATCTGGCTTACCTGATGGTGCGCCAGGCTGCAGAAGAACCTGAAAAAAGAGCACGGCTGTCAGCAGTCTTTGGAATAGTGGGTTTCATCGGTGTTCCACTCAGTTATTTATCCATACGACTGTGGAACAAGTCCACACTTCACCCAATTATGGAATTCCATCCTTCATTCAATATGCTTCTTACTATGATAGTATGTTTCTCTGCCTTCTTCTTGCTCACAGCATCATTGATAATACTGAGGATAGATAACGAAAAGATCAAAGAAAAGATAAATGAACTGAAAAGAGCTAAAAATCTTTAAAAAAATTATGAGGCTGTACCGGGTTCAGCCTCGATCTCGGTCTTCCTGACCTCAACTCTTCTTAGAGGATATATCGGCTTAACATCATGATAGATGCTTGCTGAGAGCTTACCAGTTACGATCTCCTGTACGAACTGCTCCATGTCCATTTCTCTTGCTCTTGATGTTATCACGTTGTTCATTATTGAACGGATAGCTTTTACCTGGTTCGCCCGTGCTCTTTTGATGGTGTAGCATGATGGTTTTACTCTAACTGTATAGCCATCTTTTGTTTTTACTGAAACATTTGTCTCAATATTCGATGTTGATCGCTTTATCAGTGAGCGCAGGTAATCCTGTGTAAGCTGATGACCGGTAAATTTCGTGTATGCGGAATCGCCGCCCACACTGTCAACTTTTAGAATTAATTTAATATTTTGTTTCGAAAGGTCGTTAGTTAATTCCCCGAGTGTTATTTCTATGACCCTTCCGATCAATTTTTCAGGCACATCTGCCACGGTCTCTCCAATATTCGCTTTTCCGAACATTTCAGGTGCAACTAGGTTGTACCATGACTTGGCTTTCCAGCCTTCTGTTTTTGTTACTGCCAAATGATTTCCTCCGAATATTATTAATATTGTGAATAGGATTCACAAACGTTCTGCTTAATAAGGCATTCAATACTTAATACTTTTGGATATTTTGAGGGGGTTTCCGACATCCTTATGTTCAATCAGGATAATTCAGCAAAGCCCCGTGCGGGGGTAACCAAGCGGCCAAAGGTGATAGACTCAAGATCTATTCTCGCAGGAGTTCGAGGGTTCAAATCCCTTCCCCCGCATTATCTCTTACTCTTGGATGTGTTCGTTCGATGATAACCCAAATGTATTAAGAAAACTTTAAATAATACTATTGTGATAAGAGGATACCAATGACCACTGATGATCTGATAAAGGCTGCACTTGAGTCTGATGACGCTTTCATGAGGGAATTAGGAAGGACGATCAAGGAAGATATCCGTATGACAGCGGCTGAATTCAGTGCGAAGTCAGGCATACCTGCAAGCACTATTTACAAGCTGTTATCAGGGAATCGCGAGCCAAATATAAAGACGCTAAGACAGATAGTTCGTGCGATTCGAAAAATGGAAGGAACAGATAGACCCGAGTTCATAGCTGTTATTGCTGCACGTCCGGTTCTTGACTACATTACTGAAAAGAAACTAAAAGTACACGGAAAACTCCTGACCGTAAGGGAATACTCCGCAACATCGATGGAAGATGCTATTGTTGCAGCGATCAGGGCTGAAAGGGATGGTGCAAAGGCACTTGTCTGCGCCCCAATTGTAAGCCCCACTGTTGAAAAGGTGCTTCGCATACCTGTTACAACCATCATGCCGCGGGACAGCCTTATAGCTGCTATTGAATTAGCTGCCAAAAAGATGGGCTGATCAGTTCACGTTCCGGATCAATTTGATAATTTTAGTCGATTCCTGCTCTCCATCTATTACCACAGATACTGGCTTACCCTGTCTGGGAGTAATGACGATATCCTCCCAATGCGTAACCCCGAATACAATGATATTGGAGCCTGAATCAGGCCAGGCAGCCATGATCCCGCGTATCTTTATGGAACCGCCTTCAAAATCAATATAGCCCTCATAATTCGCAACATTTGTTTCCTTCCCGCCTGCAAGCATGATCTTTGAAGTGCCTGTCTTATGAAAATCCCTGATCTTGTTCTGGGATGCCATCTGTTCAAGCTGGGAAGCAATTATCTTATTCATCATTTCAGATGGTAGAGAGATACCCCCTGGCAGTACAAGTCGCATAGTTATAAGCTGGGATGTGAACTGTGAAGCATCAGATGCCTGTTCCTGAGTAATACCTGAAAGCTTCTGAAGCTGTCTGGTAATATTCATTGCAAGGACATCATCCCTGTAATTCATTACAGCAGTGTTTATTTTTATTGTCGTACCTGCTACATTCTGTGTCTGGCTCTGTTTCTGAACAGCGCCAGCGCCGGCCCAGCCTGCTTCTTTCAGAGTTGATTCACCGATCGTCGCAGGCCATGAATCCTTTGTTTCCAGGCATCCGGCTATCAGTACGATTAAAAATAATATAATTATTATAGTTTTACTCATTCGACCACTATAAGGTAGTTATTTATTAATAAACTCGTATTAAGTTAATAGAAGGAAATTGATGATGATAGGGCGATTTAAATACGACAATGAAACATTCTACGGCGAAGTTAAAGGAAACCGGGTTATCGTGGACAGAGGACTGTATAATGATACATTCCTGCTCATTGACCTGCAGTTATTACCACCAGTACAGCCTTCCAAATTAATATGTGTTGGCCTTAATTATAAAGATCATGCAAAGGAACTCGAGATGGAAATTCCTGACGAACCTATATTCTTTCTAAAACCATCTTCTGCAGTTATTGGTTCACTCGGAAAGATAGTTTATCCGGAAATGTCAAAACGTGTTGACTATGAAGGTGAACTTGCAGTAATAATAGGAAAACGCTGCAAGAACATCAGCAGGGACGATGCGGGCAGTGTTATTATGGGGTATACCTGTTTTAACGACGTGACAGCACGGGACATTCAAAAGAAGGATGTGCAATGGACGCGCTCTAAGAGTTTTGATACATTTGCTCCCCTTGGCCCTTACATAGCTGACCCTGAGCTTGATATTAGAAACCTTGCTATAAGAACGAGGGTGAACGGAGAAATTAGCCAGGACTCAAGTACTTCCAACCTGATCTTTAATATACCGTACCTGATCGAATTCATTTCAAGTATTATGACGCTTGAACGTGGTGATATCATTTCTACTGGTACACCAGCTGGAGTAGGTGAACTATCAGTTGGTGATGAGGTCGAAGTGGAAATAGAGAATGTGGGGTGTCTGAAAAACACTGTTGTTGCAAAGAATTGAAAGAAGTAACATAATATATACTGGAATTATCATACCTTCTTTTTATTAAGGATGAAAATAATCAGTATGTTATCCTGTCAGGTGAATTCAATGTCAGAAATATATGATAATGTATGGGAAACCCGAAAACACAAACCGCCCAAGAAAGAAGAAGTTAAGCTCGTAGAACCAAAAATGCCATCAAGCGACCACGATCGGTTAAAGGACAGCATTGAAAGGCGACGAAAATCTTATGGTTTGAAATAACATTCCATTATTTCTTTCTTTTCCCCTCATGCATCTTCTTTATCTCATCCTCAGCAGCCTGCATTTTAACAATATTCTCTTCATATATCTTAGAAACATTCTCAGTCACCCTCTCAAGTCTCTTCTTAAGGACCACCAATTCCTGTGTCGAGAGTTTGTAGTCAGGAGTGTTCTCTATCCATAATTGTTCAATATCGATAAGGGCATTGATGGCAGCTTTCGTCCTGTTCACGGTGTTCTCGTCCATGCACGGTTATAATACTCTTAAATAAATCAATGTTTGCACAGTATTATAAATAAAAAGGCGGTCTTTTCTGCTCCATCATAATCCTGCGCCCCCTGACACTCAACAATCTGTTCCCGATGAGGGTGCAGACCACGGGCAGCGGTGAAAAAGTGTATGCAGATGAAAAAATCAGGTACATCAGTTTACGAGATTTTTTTAATTCAGATATTCGATCATACATTGGGCATTCAATGGTATTGAAATTCAGGAGCATTTTTGATGATTCAAACGCCACATGAATGCTGTAATTAACTATTTCCTTTATAGGCACAGGCTTTCCGCCATATGATGTCTGCCTGTTCTTTATGGCCTTTCGAAATTCTTCCTGTGAATTTCCCTTAAATGTTGTGTACCCATTGCCTATCATAGAGCTTGAATGCGCATCACTTCCTCCGAGCCTGGCATATCCATTGCTATTTTCAAGTGCAATAGCATTAGAATATCCATCCCTGTGCAGTGAATTGAAAACTTCGATCCCATCCAATTTCAGTCCATGAAGTTTTTTACCCAAACATGAGCAATACACGCTGAAGGGATGCGGGGCAAAAGCGATACCATCCTGCTCATGAATGAGTTCTATTGTTTCTTCTGCGCTCAAACCTGGCTTGATCTCTTCATTCAGGAAAAGTCCAATTATTTCTCCATTTTTTGAATATATCTCTTCACCTATCACCACGAGGTCGCTATTATATTTCTTTGCTTCGATCGCCCCTTTGATCGAATTGTGGTCTGTTATACACAGCAGGTCAAGTCCTTTTTTTTCTGCGACTCTGACTGATTTTTTGGGTGTGGTCACGCTGTCCGGATATGTCAGGAAGGAATATCTGGAGAATCCGGAATACATGGTATGTGTATGAACATCTGCAACTCCATTTTCTCTCATATAAGGTGTTCTGCGATCCCTTCGGATATCACATGGTCGCAGTAGATGCAGCGCAGTTCCACAGGTTTTTTGTTAACAGTGAATCTTGAAATAACAGGCTCGTTCGTATTTGAAATACAATTCGGGTTGGCGCACTTCACCACGCCGACAAGCTTCTCAGGAAGATCAACCCTGTATTTTTCTATCACAGCAAAATCTCGAATGATATTGATCGTCGCATTGGGCGCTATTAACGATATCCTGTCCACCTCTTCTTCTTCAAGCTCCCTGTTCTCTACCTTGACTATATCTTTTGATCCAATTGCCCCAGAAGGCACATTCATCGCCACGCTCACCACTGCACTGGTAGTTCCTGATACTCCGAGAATACGAAGCACATTGAGAGCCTGTCCTGCTGTGATGTGATCTATCACTGTCCCGTGTTCTATCCTTCGAACACGCATCTCTTTTTCGATCAAACTGCCTCCATTGCCATCGCAAGCAGCGCCATCCTGACAGGGACGCCATAGAATGACTGCTCAAAATAACGTGCAAATTTTGTCCTGTCCACAGCAGGGTCGATCTCATCAACTCGAGGCATAGGGTGCATGATAATGAGATTTTCGCAGGCTTTTTTCAGAAGTTCTTCGGTCACCCTGTACACACCTGCTACCTTCTGATACTCGGCAGGATCCGGGAAGCGCTCCTTCTGGATACGGGTGACATATAACACATCCACTTCCTCCACAATATCTTCAATGCTTGTGGTTTCTCTGACAACAGCCCCCTTTTTTTTCAGGTCTTTCTTGATAACCTCTGGCATCTTGAGCTGAGCTGGCGAAACAAGTGTCACATCTGCATGATACAATGACAGGGCGTATGCGAGCGAATGGACTGTGCGGCCATACTTGAGATCACCCACAAGCGCTATCCTGAGATTTGAAAGGCTGCTTTCGCGCATTATTGTATAAAGGTCAAGAAGGGTCTGAGTCGGATGATGTCCTGCTCCGTCCCCTGCATTTATTATTGGGACCTTAGAAAATTCACTTGCCATCCTGGCTGCACCTTCACGGGGATGGCGAAGCACAATGGAATCAGCATAATTTCCGATTACCCTTATGGTGTCCGCAAGGTTCTCTCCTTTGACAATAGAACTTGTTTCAATAGAACCCAGATCGATCACTTCCCCGCCAAGGCGTTTCATAGCTGTCTCAAAGGACAATCGTGTGCGAGTACTTGGTTCATAGAAAAGGGTGGCTAATATTTTTCCAGACAGCAGGTTTGAGCGTTTACCCCTTGCAACAGGCTCGAATTTCTTTGCCCTGTTAAGAATAATATCAATTTCATCCCGTGAAAAATCTTTCATTGAGATGATATGATTAAGCATCATACCTAATATGATGCTTTTCGATTTAAATTTAATTGATGCTGTCCTTCTCTTTGATATCCTGATCTATATCATCCTGATTTATGCCATCCTCTACTAAACTCAGGTACTGTGGAAATATCTCATCAGAAAGCACGATGTTATCATTTGCAGTAAGCAGCTTCACCCCATCTTTTTTGGCTTCTTCTGCGCTTATGCAGATCAATACCGGGTCATCGGTATGGATCCTGGCGACTTCAAGGGCTTTTTCCACTGATGTGCTCAGGTGGACATATCTCTGTTTTATTGGTCTTATACCCTTTTCAAGTAATATGTCAACTTCTTCACGGCTTGCTCCATAATAGAGTTCAGGAAGTTCGGTCTCTGGATAATCAAGATCGACATCCACTGAATGACCGTACCTTGCACGGATCTTCCTTCCATTGATTTCATATCTGCCTTTTTCATCCGATTCTATCATAGAAAAAAGCTTATCTTTATTAGACCATTTGTACCTCGTTCTCATGGCATCGCACAGGACATCCACGTCCACCCAGCCGTGCTGGTTCATCGCAAGTCCAAGGTCGTCCGGAAAATGGCGCAGCGCCCCTGATATGAAGCGACCAAGCCTTTCTGTCTGCTCATCGTCAAGGATCAGGATCCCTGCTTCTCCGCAGTTACATTCGGTTCCTCTAAATACTCCATGAAGGGCACAATTTTTTATCATTTCGAATTCTTATATGGCTCAACAAGTTATATAATTTACCAACATCATGAAACATAGTTTTTATAATATTGACACAGTATTGAATGATATGAATGGATTCATGAAAAAATGGGGTTTGATAATCAAGGTACTGATTATTGTTTCGATACTTCTTGTGATAAAAATAGTTATTATGAGACTTAATCTTGACGTTGCATCTGCAAGCCCGCTTATTACTGCTCTTGTTGGTGGTGTGATCTTCACGATAGCAATAATATTCACTGGCACACTAACCGATTATAAAGAGAGCGAGAAGATACCGGGTGAAATGGCAACATCCATAAAAGCCCTATACAGGGACAGTATGATTATCCACCTAAGCGATGAAAAGATCACTGTGGACATGCGTGTTCACATCAGAGAACTCTTAAATGTCATAAATTCGAACTTCAGGAAGAACTGCTGGGATCTGAAAGAAATAAATACTTCTATGAACGCAATAAACAAGGACATTGATCGTCTTTCAGAAAAAAACGTGCCACCACAGTTCCTTGTTAAACTTCGAAGCGAGCTTACGAGCATTGACCGCTTTGCGAACCGCATTCAAGCAATAATCGAAACATCCTTCATTCCGGCAGCATATGCCCTCGCTGAGCTTGCTGTTTTTGCTGTTTTACTTGTGCTTCTTTTTGTAAAGACCGAAGCATTTTATGAAGGACTTGCGCTCATCGGCGCAACTTCATCCCTGCTTATCGGATTGATAATGCTGATTAAGGACATGGACAATCCCTTCGAGGTAGGCAGGAATTCATATGCAGATGTTGACCTGAGTATTCTGTTCGAGCTTGACAAATACCTGGATTGATTACCGCAATATTAATTTAATAACCTGACACTATAACTAATCAAAGGGAAAGAAATAATGTTAAATTCAATCTTTTATCCTGCATCCATAGCTGTTATCGGAGCATCCAATAACGAGATCAAGTGGGGTGGCAGGATACTCAAGAACATCCTGAGCGCTTATAAAGGAAAAGTATATCCTGTGAATCCAGGTGAAACCAATATTCAGGGGCTGGATTCGTATCACTCTGTCCTTGATATTCCGGGAGAAGTGGAGATGGCATTGATAATCGTTCCTGCAAAATTTGTTCTTTCCGTGGCAGAAGAATGCGGGAAAAAAGGTGTAAAGGGACTCATTGTGATAAGTGCGGGTTTTAGCGAAGCAGGAAATGCTGAACTTGAAAAAGAGCTTGTTTCCATCGTAAGAAAATACGGAATGCGAATGATAGGACCAAATACGCTTGGGATCGTGAACGAACCTGCAGGCCTTAATGCAAGCATAATTGGCAGGCTGCCCACCCCGGGTTCAATATCGTTCATCACACAGAGCGGCTCACTTGGTCTTGCTCTTGCTGAGTGGACAATAGATACAGGAATTGGTCTATGCAAGGTCATAAGTACTGGCAACAAGGCTGATGTTGATGATGTTGACCTCATTGAGTACCTGAACAACGATCCATCGACCGGGGTCATTGCCATGTATGTGGAGGGAATAAAACGCGGCAGGGAGTTCATAGACGCAGTGCGAAGAGTAAGAAAACCCATCGTGGCTATCAAGACAGGGCGGTCGAAACGGGGAGCAAAAGCTGTTTTTTCACATACCGGCTCCATCGCCGGCTCAGACGAGGTCTACTCAGCGGCTTTTCGTCAGGCAGGTATACTGCGCGTGGATGATATTGATGATCTTTTCGATGCCGCGCTTGCTTTCTCATGCCAGCCTCTTCCAGAAGGAAATAATGTAGCCATACTGTCAAACGGCGGCGGTGCATCTATTGTGGCTGCAGATGAGTGCGAGAGGCAGGGTCTTAATATTGTTGACCTGACCCTGGAAACCCGGGAGAAAATTCAAAAGGTCATCCCGCAGTTCGCGTCGAATTCAAATCCGATAGACACTGCAGGTACAGTTTCCTTCGAGATATACGACAAATCCATTAAAGCGCTTCATGATGACCCCAATGTGGATGCCATTATCGTTATTTATGTTCATACAATGATGTTCAGTGCAATGCCCCCGGCAGAAGCAGTTGTCGAGATGAAGCAAAAATGCATAAAAGCAAAAAGCAGCAAACCTATTATCGCATGCTGGATGGGCGGGGAGGGTACTGAGGAAGGAGTAGAGATACTCAAGAGCGGGTGCATTCCGAATTATCCAGTTCCTGAGCGGGCAGTGAAAGCATTATCGTGTTTAATAAAACACCGGGAATTTCTTGACAAAGTGAAAATCGAAGTTGGGCCAGAAGACAAAATGGGGAGATGCAAATGAAGATACTGACCGAGCATGAGACAAAAAAAGTCCTTTCAAAATATGGGATAATGGTTACACAGGAAAGCCTAGCAAAAAGTTCGGATGAAGCATTTAGTATCGCTTCGACCATTGGTTTTCCTGTGGCAATGAAGATATCCTCGCCTGATATTTCTCATAAGTCAGATGTGGGGGGGGTGGTATTAAACATTAAGAAAGAGGACGTAAAGACTGCATTTTCTGACATGATCTCACGGATAAAGAAAGCTGTTCCGGGTGCAAATATCGAAGGCGTTCTCGTACAGCAGATGGCGCCATCGGGTCATGAGGTCATCGTGGGACTTAAGAAAGATGCGCAGTTCGGTCATGCCCTGATGTTCGGCCTGGGCGGGATATTTGTGGAGATATATAAGGACGTTTCGTTCAGGGTTACTCCTATCGATAAGAAGGAAGCACTTGAGATGATATCTGAGATAAAGGGATATCCAATCCTGAAGGGTATCAGAGGAAAAAAGCCTGCAGATATTGATGCTGTTGCACAGGTGCTTGTTTCTGTGTCCGAGATGGCACAGAAAGAGAATATAGTTGAGCTTGATATAAATCCTCTGATCGTTGGTGAGATAGGAGCTATTGCTGTAGATGCGAGGGCTATGGTTGAAAAATAAGTGAGTTCGTTGCTAATTTCACCTTCAATTTCAAGACTTCCATTATCTCTTTAGCGCACCCAGCAGCATACTGAACCCGATAATAAGAATAGCTGCTGCCCATATTGAAATGCTGTCAGGAGCATAATAATTCGCTGCGCCCATCAAAACGCCGAGAAATCCAAGCCCTGTGGTAAACCTGCTAGCAGGGATCTTGAAAATAAATCTCAGAAGATTCAGCAATAGCAATATCAAACCCGTGCCAGCATATAACAGCGCCCATTTTTGCGTACTGTCTATCGTATGGAGGCTTTCAAGGATCCAGCTCGCTCCTATAAGGATAAAGAAAAGCGCCCAGGATAATTTTATCAGCCTGAGGTTGAGCATGGCTCGTGCAAGCAAAGCCCTCTCATCCATCACGACTTCAACTTTTACCATGTGCCTCTGAATATGCGGCAGGAAGTTTAAGTATTGCTATTCTGCTAGATTTCAAGAAAATGAAATGATCTTTAGTTTCCGACTAAGCCAGCCTTATTGTCTCGAGGTTCATTGGAGCCCTTGTCTCGATCTTATATTTTCTGTATATAGAGCTTGCAAGGTCCATGCAATTCTTATCATCACCATGCTGTGTCAGGATATGCTCTGCTCTGGGTCTCATCCTTCTCACATATTCCATAAGCTGGCCTCTATCAGAGTGACCGGAGAAACCGTCAACCGTCTCTATTCTCAGGTTGATCTTGATAGTCTCAGTCCTTCCACCTCCGGCTGACACCGGAAGCTCTTTCCATCCCTTCTGGATGCGCCTTCCAAGGGTGCCTTCAGCCTGGTAACCTACGAAAACCAGAGTGAACTTTTCCTCAGGTCCGAAGGCTTTCACGTATTCCATAACAGGTCCGCCGTTCATCATACCTGATGTAGCAAGGACGATGCACGGCTCCCGGTCATTGATGATCTTCATTCGCTTCTCTTTTGAGTCCACCTGGATGAAACATTTTGAGAGGAATGGGTTCATTCCCTTATGGAATATCTGGTTCCTGAGTTCATTATTCAAATATTCGGGATGAGTGGTATGGATGGCTGTAGCCTCGGATATCATACCGTCAAGATAAACAGGGACATCAGGTATCAATCCTTTTCGTATGGCTTCTTCTAATACGATCATGACTTCCTGGCTTCGTCCTACAGCGAATGTCGGGATAATTACACTTCCGCCAATTTCAAGCGTCTCTTTTGCGATCTGTGTGATATGCCGCTCAGCATCCTTTCGTGATGGTTGCATGTCCCGCGATCCGCCGTATGTTGCCTCCATCACAAGCGTCTCTATGCGCGGGAAATCAGTTTCTGCAGGATCGAAAAGTCGAGTTTTTTCGAACTTGAAATCGCCAGTGAAAGCGATATTGTACAAACCGTCCCCAACATGGAAATGCGCTATGGATGAACCCAGTATGTGTCCTGCATTATGTAGAGTGAGCTTCATGTCCGGGCCAATGTCGGTCACATCACCATAATTCAAAGTAATAGTATGTTTTAGCACTTCGCGTATCATCACTGATTCATAAGGTGCCTTCCTGCCTTCTTTTGCTGCCACGTCTATATAGTCCAGTTGAAGCAGCGCCATCAGGTCGCGCGTTGGCGGGGTGCAGTAAACCGGCCCTTCATAGCCATATTTGAATAAAAGCGGAACAAGTCCGATGTGATCAAGATGTGCATGTGTCAAAACAACAGCATCTATCTGGTTGATGGGCTGCACTTCTGGAACATAAAGATAAGGTGTGCCGTTATCATCATTGCTTACAGATACTCCGCAATCGATAAGTATCCTTGTTTCAGGTGTGGATAGCAAAAAGCAGCTGCGACCTACCTCACGGCATGCTCCCAGCGTTGTCAATCTCACCCATTTATCCTTGGATGTGATGTCCCTGTGTATCTTTCTGCCGATGGTCTTCAGGATGGTTTTGCGTTCATCCTTATTGGCTCGCATGAACTGTCGAATGTTGTTCACTGTTGTTGATTTCATTGGAGGGGTGCGGACAACCTTTGGAGTCCACCCGATCTCTTTTGTTATTTCACGAAGCGTTTCCCCGTGTCTTCCAATTACAAGACCTGGTTTTTCAGCTTCTATAACTACCTCTCCTGTGTCCACATCAAAATAATGGTTCGAGATGCCTGATTCTGCAGGTACGATCTTTGATATTGCAGCGATGGCTTCCTCGCCCTGGACCAGCACTTTTGGGTCAGGTCTTACTACAAGGCGTTTTCTTAATTCCTTTGCAAGACCTTTGATCAGGTCGCCGTTGTCTGCAAATTTTTTTGGCTCTTCTGTATAAATAACAAGCTCAGGCCCTTCAAAATCCACATCTGATATCGTAACATCGGGTGGAAGTTTGGCTCTAATTTTATGTTTTAATTCAGTTATTAATTCATCAACAGTCATCGTATTTTTCCTTTTAAAATAAAAAATAATAAAAAAGAACTAAGTTAATGCTTCGCGCAATTTAGTTATTTCAGTATCTTCTACTTTCGTATATCCATCCGCTGTGATCTTGATCACTTCTATGCCATTGCCGGATGCTGAATCACGCTTCATTGCATTATGCAGTGCGCGCACTGCCAGTTCGACTCCATCATCAATAGACATATTATCAACGTACCTGTCTTCAAGAACACCATATGCCATCGGGGAACCTGATCCTGTAGATACAGCTTTCTTTTCTTCAATAATTCCGCCTATGGCGTCAAGGGAATATATTCCAGGTCCGTTCTTATCCACCCCCCCTACAAGAAGCTGGACAAAATACGGGTAGTACCTGTTTCCGCTCAATATGTTGGCAAGCAAACTTACAATACCCTTTACAGTCATTGGTTCTTCCCTTCGCATTTTGTAAAGTCTTGATTCAACCTGCATCCATTTAACAAGTCTCTGGGCATCTCCCACAGAGCCTGCGGTTGTCATCGCTATAAGATCGTCTATCTGATAGACTTTCTTAGCATCTTTACTTGCAATGAAGTGCCCCATTGTCGCTCTTCTCTCGGTTGCCAGGACTACTCCCTTATCGCAGACTAAACCGATCGTGGTAGTTCCTTTATATTCCATATTGTCCATTTCAAATACCTCTCAAATACCTCATCACTAAAAATGAGAAAATTAGTACATCTTAATCTGTGTATGGGTATTTAAAGTTTTTTGAGTTAGTTTTTTCAATATACAGGAAAGTATAGTACTATGCGTTTTGACCTGCATATCCATTCCAATTATTCATCAGATAGTAATCTTTCAGTGGATGATATCCTGAAGCAGGCTGTCAGAAAAGGACTTGATGGCATTGCTATTTGCGACCACAATACCATCGAAGGAAGTTTGAGTGGATTACGGAGAGCAAAGGAACTGAATCTATCTTTGATCGTTATTCCTGGAATAGAGATATCAACATCAGACGGACATCTCATCGTGCTCGGGATAAGAGAAAATATCCTGCCTGATCTTCCATTATCAGAGACTTTAACGATCGCCCGACAAAAAGGCGCAGTGGTCATAGCCCCGCATCCATTCAAGAAAAACAGCATCGGATATGCAGCAAAAGACGCTGATGCCATAGAGACCTTTAATTCAAGATGCCTGTTCGGGGAGAATGAAAAGGCAAAAGAGCTGGCATTATCGCTTGGTAAGCCTGAAGTTGGTGGAAGCGACTCGCACCTTCTATCTGCCATTGGGCTGGGTTTTACAGAAATAGACTGCCATCGAAGTGAAAGTTCGGTGCTTGAATCCATCCGAAAGGGAAAAACAAGATCCGGCGGGCAGATCATTCCTCCAAATATTATGATAGTCCATGCTTTTCGAGGGTTGGCGCGAAGAATGCGTAGACTGTCCAGAGAACTCCACAGTAAGATTTTTCATATTGGGCATTAGATTAGGTATCCGTAACTTTAACTCCGCACTATAAAGTGCGGAGCATTATCACTATGTTCAGTATCAATTCCCTCACGGGCTTCAACTTCATCACACGCAATGTATGGCTGAGTTACAGTCAGCCTACCGTTTCCAGATATACCGAGAACGGCAATATTCCGCGCAGCATTGAGGTCAGCATGCATTTGAAATCCACATTTAACACACTTGAACAAATGTCCTTTCCTGTTCCCTTTATCGATATGTCCACAGGCAGAGCATTTCTGACTTGTGTACCGTGGATCAATAGATACAACAGATTTACCCATAGCTTCAGCCTTATATCTGATAAACTGTTCAAGTTCATAGAACGCCCAATTATTCAGTTTGCGAGTAAAATCTATTCCTTTATTTCTGCTCTGAACCCTTATGCTGGTCAAATCTTCAATAGCAAAAATATCAAAAGGCATAGACACAATTTCTTTAGAGATACAGTGATTGACCCCGGAAACAAACCGTTGCTCTTTCCTGCTGATCTTCCTGAGAAGTTTATTAGCAGATTTAGTGCCTTTGCTTTGAAGTTTCGCTCTAAGAAATGCGTATTTTGCTCTCACGTTTTTGACTGGCTTGCTATTGAAAAATTTATTATTGGAAGTCACGGCGATATTAACAATTCCCCTATCGATTCCAAGAACCTTATCGCCAATGGGTTCAGGAGAAAGTTTATGAATAGTCACATGCAAATAAAAAGTATCCTGCTGTTTGTTATAACTGAGTGTAGATGTTTTGAAATTCCAATTAAGGTATTGCCTGTAATATTCAGGAATAGAAAACTCGGCAGCAACTCTTCCTTTTATCGAAGAAAGACTGACTGTTTGTTTGAAAAGGTTGATCCTATGCACACGTTTATTATATCGGATAGCAGAGAAGGGTTTACTCTTGGGAAGTTTTTTCAGTTCAAGTCCCTTGAGTGCATCACATGCAACATCTCTGATTCCCTGAACAATAGAACACGGAAGTTCAGGATGCTTTTCTCGAATACCGTAATAAGTAGCATGGTGGACAGATACTTTACTACAAGTCTGGTTATCAAAACCGTATCTGGCAATTTCATTGAAAACCTGATTACTCAAAACCATCGTCTGTCTAAGCGTTTCTTTACTTTCATCAAACAATTCCAGTTTAAGTTTAATCGTTCTTTCCATGCAGCATCGGCATTGATTTCTGGAATATATATCGCTTTTGATAGTGGTGTGAAAGTAATGTTCGCTATAAGGCGGGGTACGCTTCCTCCTAGTACTATTAAGTACGGGGTATCCGCTACCCCTGCACCCCACGGAGATTTAGATGACTGATTATGATGTTATAGTTATTGGTGGGGGAATAAGCGGTCTCCTGTCTGCCCTTACGCTATCAAAGCACGGTAAAAAAGTCCTCGTTCTTGAAAAGAATAGCTTAGTAGGAGGTAACTGCAACAGCTATACAGTTGACGGCTTCCAGGTGGATACTGGTCCTCATGCGATAACGCATCTTAGAGAAGGGCCGCTTCGGCGTTTGATGGATGAATATTTCACCTATGTTCCTGTTTTTCTGGATTACGGGACTTATTATGTAAGAACAGAGAAAGGTCTTACAAAAATCCCTTCCAATATCCAGGATTTTGTAACTTTTGATGTGCTACCCAGAAAAGACAGGCTGCTACTTTCCCAGTCGCTCACAAAGGCGATCACCTTGAACGCTTTTGGCATGCTTGACGGCAGCCAGTCAGTTTATGATTTCCTGCCAAAAGGGTTGAGCAAAGACACCTTTGATTTTGTTGATGCAATCGCTCCATTCCTTTCAGGCAAATCCATGAAAGAAACTTCTGTCAACCGTATTCTTTTTGGTAGCAGTTTTGTGAGGGACAGCGTTTCAGAGGACATCTTCAAAGACGAACCCGTGACAAATGGGAATTCATATGCGTCCACCCTCACAGGCATGCTGTCGAAATACCAGCTTACTGCACGTCTTTCAACCCTGGGAAGACTTGCCACCAACAGGGTTGCATACGCCCAGGCATACCCGCGTGGAGGACTTAAATCTTTTCTGAATTCAGTCCTGTATTCTATGCCTTCAAATGTAAGTATTAAGACAGGTGTACATGTGGGCGAGATACTTACCCTTGACGGGAAGGCAACCGGAGTTGCAACTGATACTGATACTTATACAGCTGACGCAGTTGTGTACACGGGTTTTGTAAAAACCCTTCCCTCTCTTGTACCGCTGCCCGCTGATTTTAAAGAGAACATATCCCGCATAGAGCAGACATTGAGCCTCACGATATGGCTTGGATTGAGCGAGAAAATGAAGGAATTTGATTATATGGGTTCTGAGGTATGGTTCAAAAATGGCGCTTACTGGGCTATGCCGATCAGTAACTATGATCAGAATATAGCTCCAAAAGGAAAGCAGTTGATCGGGTTCACCTTCATTATTGACGATAAGAAGGACATTGAAAGTGAAAAGAAGCGTGCGCTTGAGATAATAATGAGAGCTATTCCAGGGATCGATAAGAAGATCGAGATGACGCATTACCAGATAACTATCCCTGAGAAAGCCGCTGTTACAATAAACGGTTTTATTGCAGGGCAGCGTTCACCGATCAAGAATCTCTATCTTGCAGGGACTGATACAGATAATAGAAGCATGGGGGTCACAAGGGCTGCATATTCAGTGCTTGAACTCCTGAAAGTATTGAAAGAAGACAAGAAACTGTGAGCTTGATGTTTGTTATTTCTTTTTTCGGTTCTTTATATAATCTGACAAACCGGAACTCAAGACAATAATCACTCCGGAAGTAAAGATCAGGAAGCCAAGAAGTTTCGGATTTGAATACTGATCTTTCAGAATAAGCAAAACGCCTGCATGCAGCACCAATAGCCCCAGAATGAATGATACTATCTCTTTATATTTTGGATAAACGACAAAAAATACAATCCCTGCGATCCATGTGCCGATGCCAAGATATTCAAAAGAGATGTCACTTTTTTCCTGGTCAATGATCCTTAAGTAAATACCTGCAAGAAAAAATACAGCTCCAAGCAACCCTATGAATATAATTTTTTTTTTGTTCATTTCAATCCTTTCTCCATCCTCTATTGCACTCATTATATTAATCTTTACTGAATTAAAATCTCGAACTTATTAATACTTTGATAGCATCCAGGATGTCTATCTAATATGAAAATGATAATTGGTGCCTCATCCTTTGCATCGCCTCTGCCAGAACTGGAAAAAGAGGTTAAGAGCGTTGAACTTTATATTCCGAAGCTGCGGTTGTACGATGGATCCAAATTAATAAAAGAGCGCGTGGATGAACTGCGAGATATCCTTTCAACTTGCGACGTAACTACGACCATGCATGCTCCTTATTATGGGGATTCGTTAAATTATCCTAAAGAACTCATGGTAGACACTGCACATATGGATCCCATTCAATGGCATCTCATGGAAGAAAGCATCGGTCTTGCATCAGAATTCGGGTGCAGCGTCCTTGTTGTACATCCTGGGAAGATATCTGGCGACCGGGAAAAAAGCTTCAGGAGTATGGTAAGGAACCTGAAAAAGCTGTCAAAAAAAGCCAATGATTGCGGCGTTATACTGGGACTTGAGAACAAGGAAGGGACAGACCCAACCAACCTTTGCTGCACAGTTGATGAGCACCTGCGAGCGATAAATGATGTGGGCTCACCGGATCTTCGAGCGACTTTTGATATTGGTCATGCAAATCTAACGTGCAAAGGTGACGCTTATAAACTCAGGGATTTTGTGGGGAAGTTGAACGGTCATACGGTGCATGTTCATGTGCACGACAATAATGGGGTGTTTGCCCAGAGTTACTTTGGCGACCTGCACGGCGCGCCGGGTGAAGGAAATATTGATTTCTCAGTGCTGCAGGAACTGTCATTTAATGGAGTGTATAATCTTGAGGTTTTTTCGATGGATGCAGTGCGAAAAGGGAAGAGGATGCTTGAGAACCTGTGAAATTTATTGCTGCTAGATGAAAACAACCAATTTCGGTCATTATTATCTTAACGGCGCTGGGGTTACGACCCCAGACCCCGGTGAGGCGCCGCCCCTGGCGGGGTTTTACCCAAAATCTCCGGTTGCATATTTTGTTAAAAACCAAATGTTTTTGTCTTAACTCATGCTGCCGGAGTTCGTTCGAGTTCGTATCAGTTCGTTGTAAACGTCCGTTATCTTGCATAAAACACAATTCCCACCCTGTTGATGTGATCGATCAGGTTTTTATTGGAAATGCTGTTATAATCCAGCACATCGAATTTGTAAGGTAAAAGGCTATCTTCGTTGAGTGAAAAACCTATCTCAGTAGTGATTTCATTAACATTGCCTTTTAAGACAATGTCCACGTCAGATCCTGGCCTGTAATTGCCTTTAGCCCTTGAGCCGAAAATGAGAGCTTGTTCTATCCCGGGATATTTTTTTAGAATGGCAATTATTATTTTAATATCGCCATCTTTTCTATTATTTACTCCAATATATGTCAAACTCACCCCAGTGCCGCTTTCACAAATGCCAGAAATGGCGGTGATGGCTTTCCAGGTCTTGACCTGAACTCTGGATGGAACTGGGAACTGAAGAAGAATTTATGTCCAGGCAGCTCTGCGATCTCCATCCTGTGGTCATTCTTCCCTGTAAATTTCAAACCTTTTGCTTCTATCTGTGAAATATACTTCGGATTTACCTCATACCTGTGCCTGTGGCGCTCCACAAGAGTTAGACACCCATATATCCTGCTTGCTATTGAACCGTCTATCAGGTCAGCTTCGTAGTTCCCGAGGCGCATCGATCCCCCCATGTCTTTGACGTTCTCCTGCTCAGGAAGAAGGTCAATAACCGGATATTCGGTCTTTGCAAGCTCAGAGCTATTGGCATCCTTTAAACCCACTACGTTTCGAGCAAATTCAATAACCGCAAGCTGCATACCCAGACACAGACCCAGATAGGGGACATTATGTTCACGCGCATATTTTATCGCAAGTATCTTACCTTCAGTCCCGCGCACACCAAACCCACCGGGGACAAGTATTCCGTTGTATTTTTGCAGTGTATCAATTGTCTCTGGTTTTCTCTCAAACTCTTCAGCATCGATCCAGTCTATCTTTATCCTGCATCGGCATTCTATTCCTGCATGCTTGAGAGCTTCATTTATGCTTATGTATGAATCACCAAGATGAGCATATTTCCCCACAACTCCAACGCGGATCTCCTTATCTATGGCAGCCATCTTATTCATCAGATCATCCCATTCATGCGACTCGCTCTTTGGTGTAAGTTTGAGCTTCTCCATGAGATAATCGGACAATCCTTCTTTTTCCATAAGAGTTGGGACATAATAGATGTCCCTTGCATCGTGTGCGCTTACTACAGCTCTGGCTGGAACATCACAGAATAAGGCTATCTTTGATTTAGTATCATCAAGCACAGGTTCCTTGCACCGCGCAACGATGGCATCAGGCTGAAGACCGAGGCTTCGCAGTTCTTTCACTGAATGCTGGGTGGGTTTTGTCTTCTGTTCTCCCTGTGTGTCAAGGGGCACAAGTGTCACATGCACAAAGGCAACATCTTCTTCCTTTTCTTCGCTGTGCATCTGACGGACTGCTTCAAGGAAAGGCATGCTTTCAATGTCGCCAACAGTTCCGCCCACTTCAATGATGCAGATATCTGCGCCTGTTTTTGCTGCCACTTTCCTTATACGCTCTTTTATCTCATTCGTAATGTGGGGGATTATCTGAACGGTTTTTCCAAGATAGTCTCCGCGGCGCTCTTTTTCTATGACTGTCTGATAGACTTTTCCCGTGGTTATGTTGTGCTCGCGCGTCAGTTCAATGTCAAGGAATCGCTCATAATTTCCCAGGTCAAGGTCAACTTCGCCTCCGTCCTTCAGTACAAAGACCTCGCCGTGCTGGTACGGGCTCATTGTCCCGGCGTCGATATTGATATAAGGGTCTATCTTGATCGCAGTAACGCTAAAGCCCTTGTTTTTCAGAATTCGTCCGATAGAAGCGGCAGTTATCCCTTTTCCCAGACCGCTCATCACACCGCCCGTGACAATGATATACTTCATGCCTGCCTTTTTAGTCAAGCATCGGCAATATATTTAATGGAACATTTTTGATTTGAACCAGAACTAAGGCTGAAGATAATTCAATGTTTTTTCAATGTTCAATTCAGGGGGGAGGAAACTGGGGGATGATGTTCATACAGGAACTAACAGCATGATGAACATGGGGACTTCAGGAAATAATAAAAAGAAGTATTTCACTCACGATCGCTCACCTGATTAAATCCTAATACCTCATTATGATATTAATAATCATTTTTATTTTCCTAGACAGATAAATATATATATTTATGAGTTGTAGTTGAGAATGATAATATCATGAATGATCGTGAAATATCGATCTGGATCTGCTGAGGTTCAAAATTCCAGCAGATAGGAGTGTGTCAATATGGAAATAATCGAAGCTGAATGTGCAAATTGCAACAAGAAGATTTTCATTCAGGAACAAAGTGCCAGAGAATTATTGTTCTGCACACTGAAATGTATGGATGTGTTCAATCATCATCATTATTATGGTAATAATATTAATCATCATGAATAATTTAGAAAAGATTTAAATAGAATAATGACAATTAAGAACTAGTACAATCGCAACAATATAAAATAAATCGATCACAAAATAGCAGGTAGTTATGTGGTGTTACACAAATAAACCTATAGCTTGGCTTGTAAATGTTGGAAAAAACGAATCTGAAATATTATAATAGGGGAGCTAAATATGACAATAACAGCAATTTTGCCGGCGTATAATGAAGAAATATCAATCGGGAGTGTTGTTCTTCATGCAAGACAGCATGCAGATCAGGTCGTCGTAGTGGATGACGGCAGTTCTGACAGGACATCAGAAGTGGCGCAACTGGCAGGCGCCTATGTGATCCGCCACCCAAAGAATATGGGGAAAGGTATGGCGCTAAAGACAGGTTTTGAATATGTGAGTCTAAATGGCGCAAAAGTCGTTGTCACAATGGATTCTGACGGACAGCATGACCCTGAAGAAATATCAAAACTTGTAGAGCCAATACTCAAAGGAGAGGCAGATTTCGTAAATGGCAGTCGTTATATGAACGGCAATGGCAAGAACACTCCTTTTTATCGAAGAATTGGTCAGAATGTACTTGATTCAGCAACAAACCTCAACACAGGACTTCATATCACGGACACACAGAGCGGTTTCAGGGCATTTGCAAGAGACACTTTATCATCGTTCAGATTTAAATCAACTGGGCTAGCGATAGAAAGCGAGATGCTCAGTGATGCCGCGAACGCAGGATTGAAGATCAAGGAAGTTGAGATCGGAGTGAGGTATGATGTGGATTGCTCGAGTGAGAATCCTGTGAGCCATGGTCTCAAAGTACTGATGAATGTACTTCATGACATGGAATTGAACAGACCTCTATATTACTTCACAGTACCTGGATTGATATTCGCAGCAGCAGGATTATTCCTTGGGCTTGGCTTTCTGCGGGATTTCTATACTGGAGGACGCCTGAATTTTGGTCCAACGTTTCTTATGATAATGCTTACACTTGTTGGTAGTTTCATGGCATTTACCGGGATAATATTGCATTCGATCTCAAGGATGATAAATGAAGGCGTCACCATCAAAAAAGGAAGGGAAAACGGAGGCAGGGTACAACAATCGATAAAGAAAGGATTTAAATCAACTTTTGGGGGAAGTTGATTTGATGATTTTCATATAAACTAATATGATAGGAGGTAATATATGAAAATAAATATAGTAAAAATAGTTGCAGTATGTTTAATACTGCTGGGAATAGTTGGAATTGCTTCTGCAAATCCTTGTCCAAATCCAAATACCTGGAACGGAAAACCTATGTCGGATAAAATCGTGGTACTGAGTGAAGATTTGGGAGGCAATAATTGGAAGTATTATGTAAAAAGTGCACAAAATATGAATCCAGTAGGAGGAATTCCTGGGTTCAGGGAAGTATGTATAGCAAATGCAAATGCTCCCACTAGTGCAAATGCATTGTGGGATGGTTGGGGCTATAAAGTTACAAATAAGAACGTTACAGAATTTGATGGTTCTAGCGGCGCCCCCGGTTCTGCTGGAAATCCCTATAATATACCTTTCACTGGAGTTGCAATACCAGTAGGTACTATACAATTCAGTGGACCTCCAAATGTGAAAACTTTGGTTCATGTAATCAGTGCGGATATATGCGGAAGTGATACAGATAGAGGGACGGATCCAGCTAGCGGTGTGCCAACATGTTTTAGAAGACCAGGCGAACCAACGATCCCAGTTCCTGAATTGAATCCTGTAATATTGATCTCAGTAGGATTGTTAGGATTGGGACTTATAGTGAGGAAATATAAAAGATAAATAGAAATCTAAATATGAGGAATATGAAAAAAAGTCAAATTGCGATGTTTTTATTCCTCATATTTTTCCCTGCAGCAGGAGCAATGGGAGCATATTTTGCAATCACGGAACTTACTGCAGAAGAAATACAACCTTCATCTGAACCTGTTACTCTTTTTCATGTAAAAAATGAAACTGAAATAATCTCCGAAAAACCTGCTGTTTACAGGGTAAAGCTTGAAAACAGGGAGGGCGTAAAAGTAGACTATGGACTAAAAATCCTTCTTGATGGAAAGGAGGTAAAGAATCAGCAAATTATTCTGCAAAATAATGAGATATCAAACCAAGCCTTTTCTATAATCCCTGACCTAAAGGGGAGTTACCAGAAGCTTGAATTCGTGCTTTCTAAAGGGATCGAACCTTTTAGAACCTATGTATTTCAAATAATCCCTTCCACTGGATATGGTCAATTTCCAAAAATCAATCCTCTCTCACTTCAGAACAAAGAAACCATAGACAATAAAGCCGAATCTTCCCAGGTTGAAAAAGAAAGTACACAGAGTTCCACCTATACTGTAGAAAAGAATGGAAGCACTAATATATATAAATTCAAATCAGGCGAAAGGCTTGAACTGACAGTCAGGGATGGTATTGTAAATATAGGGGACGCAGTTTATTCAACTGTAAGCGATGGAGATAGCATCGTGTTTATTCAAGAAATGTATGAAAAGATCTATCCAAACAGTTTAGCCTCTCTTTATCTGATAATTTTGAGAACTCAAGATAATAAACTCTCAATAAACGAGACACTAAAGTTAAAAAATGGATATTCTGTTACCTTAAGGGAAATAGACAGTCAGAACATCAATAAAGAGACCCTAAAAATTGACATATTAAAGGATAACAAGATCGTAAGAGAGATCATCAGTCAGGCAAATTCCCCAATAGAATATTGGCATCAAATTAATGATTATAAAAAAGAAAGAATTATAAGAATAATTCCTACTTCGATATCTTCAAACGATATTATGTTTGATATTACCCAATATGGGACTAAAAAACAAGTTTTTATCGGAAATAGATATGAAGAATTCAAAATAGAAGATATTACTCAAGATTCTATTATTATGAAAAATACTCGACCATTGAATTTAGAAGTAGGAAAAGTTCTATCATTGATAAAAGGTAAAATACAGATAAAAGTGTGAAAAATGAGTTACCTGTCTATATTATTTATTCCGGTAGTATTGATCTTCTACTACAATACGTTAGTATGGCTGGTAGAATCGTGGATGTATAATGAATACTATTCACATGGATTTCTGGTGCCTTTAATATCTGGATATATTATCTGGAACATGAGGAAAGAGCTTGGATCTATTGATAAGAAGCCTTCTCAGTTTGGTCTGGCAATATTTGCCCTGGGTATCATAATTCAGGGGATAAGTGTCTTATGGACGATACGCTTTCTATCAGGAATTTCTCTTTTGATAACGCTTGCAGGTGCGATAATATATCTATATGGATGGGAATTTATCAAAAAGATCAAGTTTCCATTTCTTTTCCTGGTATTAATGATACCAGTACCTTTTATTTACTTGATCACATCCCCTGCCCAGATGATCTCGGTATTAGCAACCACTAATTTGGCAAATCTCATAGGGATACCTGCTGTGAGAGATGGACTTATCATCACGATCCCTGCTGGAGCATTTGAAGTGGGAGTTGAGTGCAGTGGCATAAATTCTTTGATCTCGCTATTCATGATCGGAATAATATTTGCTTATGTATTAGAGGGAAGTAACTTGATGAAAGCCACAATACTTATATCCACGATACCATTGGCGCTGGCAGGAAATATTCTCAGGATCACTTCGATCCTTGTTGTTGCAGGTAAATATGGGCAGGAGGCAGCGATCAACTATTTCCACGATTTTTCTAGCATTCTTTTATTCAGCGTTGCCCTGGTAGGGCTATTTGTTGTCGGGAGGTGTTTCGGACGGCTGCGATTCAAAAAAATCTTTTGATAATGATAGGGATAATCTTATTTTCATATGTATTTATTTTCCTGCTCTCCCCTAAGGATATCACAGATTATACGATAGCAGATACAACGTACTATGGGGAAACAAAAAATCGTCTCATGCTGAAGACAGCGTATGAATACAACAGCATGGAAGAATTGCAAACTTTTCCGAAAGTTCTTGGAGACTGGAAAGGCTATGATTTCAGATATGATGAAAGTGTTTACAGGGCATTAAAAGCTGATATACTACTGAGCAGGACATACGAAAAAAGAAATGGAAGTTATGTCTGGATGGATATAATAAACAGCAAAGTTGGAGAAAGCTTTCATGATCCAAAAATATGCCTGGGGGGATGGGATATAAATAACGAAAGCATATCCGAGTTCAGGATAGCAAATCCACCGAATCCATTTACGAAATTATTTGCTAAAAGGCTGGATTATAGTAAGAAGAACCAGAGCCAGATCATGGTGTACTGGTTTATGTTCAAAAAAGTCGGGTCAATAGATTCTGTCTCCATGATCCGCATTACAACGCCAGTTATTTCAAATGGATCAAATGCATTCGATACCATTAACGATTTCATCGAAAATGAATTATTCTATACCATGTATAAACAGGGTGATCCAGAAACGATCACAGTTTCAGAAGACATCATCAATAATTACGGAAAGACAGGCATGGCTGTGATGGCACTGGCATTGTTAATCCCTGCAGGTATAGTGTTGGCAGGGATCAGGAGAAAGGAATAAGTCTTCTGGAGGTTATATACAAATATGAGCATGATTGCGGCGATATCAAATGTCCAGACCTCCCTCCCAATAGATATCATCTCGCAGGGGGGGGTAATAGCAACAGTATCTCTTGTGGTTTCTCTTGCCATAGGTCTTTTGATCTCGGATTCAAAATACTGGAACAGTTGGGCATCAAGTACGCTTAATATATGTACGATCTCGCTTCTTATAACCTTTGCAGCTATTGTTTTCTTAAAAGTCATCATGATATTATAGGCAGGACACCTAACAGAAGCACATTAGCGGTGCCGTGGATCACCACAATGAATGGCAGGCTCCTTGTTTTCTGGAATATTAAACCAAGGATTAAACCGAAGAAGGTTGCGAACAGGATCTCGGTCAGGAGTCCGTAGCCTGCATGCATGATCCCGAACAGGAGAGAGCTGAGCAATAAGCTAGTTATTGATCCAAACACTGTTTCAAGTCTTGTGATCAGTATAGATCTGAATATCAGTTCTTCAACAGCTGCCACAAAAACGAACATTACCATCGATATCAAAAGAAGGTTTTGTATTTTTAGATTCACTATAAGCGGAGTTGGATGCAGTATTCTAAATTCCAGCATAGCCATTGCAGAACCTATCAGAAGGGCTGCTGGCAGGTAAATGTACCACCGTTTAAAATGAAGGCCAATGTTCGTTAATGTAATGTTCTGATTCTTGATGACATAATAAATAGGAATAAACATGATACCGTAAACAAGCGGATACCATAATAACGTAAAAGTGAAAAACTGCGGCATCGAAAGATTTATTATCCGCATCAGTATCAGCAAAAGCATGCTCTGGAAAACTTTTTTTATATCTTCAGAAAATTTGCCAAGTATTATTGCAATGGATATAGCTTGAATATTGATAACATGGACAGCAAGACCTGCGTAAACGTTACCCATGAACAGCAGAAGCTCTCCAATGATCATGCCAAGGATCGGAAGATATATCTCTTTGTTTAAGTTATATTTTACAGATTTTATATTGATATTTGTCTTATTTTCGTAATTTTTTTTATAATTTTCATGATATAAAAAGTTACCCTTTTCTTTTTCGATAACAATACCATCTTTTACCAGATCATCACAAATATTTCTTATATGTTGTATCTCTATAATAGCCTTGATTTTATCAGATATGAGATTTTTAAGAATTATCAAATTAAAAAGCTCAACCGTGCTTAAAGATGTCTCGGACTCTTTTAGATTCTGGATTATCAATTCTATCAGATATACTTCCAGATCTGCATATTGTTGGGATTTTTCGGGATTATTTCTTAGCATTTCGAGATTA
>JAUSDC010000241.1 GCA_030650845.1 Candidatus Methanoperedens sp. | reverse complement strand
TGACCAGCAAATTTCTGCGATTGTTCCTTTAACAGATGCTACTTTATAAGCAAGCACAAGCGCTTCTTTAATATGAGTAAAATGACAGGTCAATCCTTTTGTAGAAAGCGCATTTGCAAGTTGAAAAGATGCACCTGGTGTAATATCCATGTGAGATGCCCTTATACCTCTTCTTTTGTCTGGTTCAAGCCGTTCGCATTTTAAATTCGTAACTATAGCCCCTCTCATATTCCCTCCATCCGATGGGCCGTTTTCAAGAAGTGTGAAAGCTTTTTCTATGCAGGGATCAGGTATTCCAATATGTGCGAGGACTCTTCTGGCTACTTTCTTTCCATCTTCAACGCTATTGACATTAGATAAATTGATAGGCAAAGACGTTATTTCCTTGATAGGGATTTTTATTTCTTCAACTGATATGTTTATTTTATTTGGTTTTCCCCTGTCATGTGATAGCGCCCTTTCGATCATGGATTGTGCAGCATTATTGACATCATTTTCATTAACGAGGCGTTCTGCTCCCGATATGTGCATATCATCTTTTGTGGCCCTCATCCGCACACTATACATGTACTCCTCCCGGAACAAGTCCCAGATCTTTGATCATCTGGATATCTTCCCTGGGGAGTCGGCCAGGGGTAGTGAGATAATTACCCAGCAATAATCCATTGGCTCCGGCAAGGAGCGAGAGGCATTGCAGGTCACGCAGGTTCTTTTCACGACCTCCAGCTATTCTTATATTTTTTTCAGGGAGAATAAGACGAAATACCGCTATCGTTTTTAGCGCATCCATGGGGCTTATTGGTACCAGATCCTCAAAAGGTGTACCCTTAATCGGATTCAAAATGTTGATCGGAACAGCATCTACATCAAGTTCCCTGAGAGTAAAAGCAAGTTCGATCCGGTCATGTATTGATTCTCCCATTCCTATGATCCCCCCGCAGCAAACCTCAAGACCAACGGATCTTGCAACCTGTATTGTTTTTTTCTTTTCATCATAAGAATGCGTAGAACATACATTCTTAAAAAATCCTTCAGAGGTTTCCAGATTGTGATGTATTCTTGTCACACCTGCTTTTATTAGTAGAAGTGCATTTTCTTTCGTGAGCATCCCAAGGGAAACACAAACTGATAGTGAGGTTTCTTTCTTTATCCTTCTTATAGAATGCAAGATACTTTCAAAATCCTCATTGTCAACTCTTTTTCCACTGATGACAATACAGAACCGTGCTGCGCCTTCTTCCTGCATCATGAGAGCCATATTCATGAGTTCTTCCTCGTCCATGAATGGATGTGGAGTTACACCAGAATCATTATGGACAGATTGGGCGCAGAATTTACAATCCTCAGGGCATAACCCGCATTTATCATTGACAATTGAACAGAGGTCTATCCTGTCCCCGAGTTTTGAACGAACGCTGTTAGCAAGTACAAAAAGTTCGAGGCATTCGTGGCCATTATAGCTCATAAGCTCCAGGGCATCTGAAGAATCGATAGGATCGCAGTTTTTGATTTTTGATCTGATGTTTTGAAGCATGATTGTAAACTTTTTGATTTCGATAGTTTACAATCAATTTATAATTTTTGATAGCATCTTTATCAGTAAACCAATTTCGTATATCTTGAATTTTTTATTTTCCCCAGTCAGAATATTTTCCACAAAATTATTGAATTCCTCACTATCCCGGGTCGACCTGACGAAAGCTTCCAAAATCATGTTGTTCAAGATCAAGTAAGAAATCATAGAGAGCGCTGAGAAGTCAAATTCTTTTTTCCATCGAACCTGATAATCACTTAGATTATTTTTGCCTGCCATGACATCGGATAAAGTTTCTGCAGCAATTTCACCTGAACGTCTGGAATAGTAGAGCCCCTCGCCTTCGAATGGTGAAACAAATCCTGCAGCATCCCCTGCTAAGAGAGATCTTTTAGAAAATGTTTTTTTTACTGGTTCAAGTGGGATGAGACCCTTTTCACCAGGAATGTCCGGATAACCTACCAATGATGAA
>JAUSDC010000240.1 GCA_030650845.1 Candidatus Methanoperedens sp. | reverse complement strand
CCCATCTTTGAGAACTAATTTTTTCGAAAAAACCACACTCAAGACCAACAGTTTATAAAATCACCCCGGATATTCTTTACTTCTAATACCTATTTTCCTCTTAATTGCCACCCCTGCCGATACTGTTTCTCCAATAGTTATTTTTATGGAATTTTACATATGTAGGTCTACACTTTTTTTAAGATAAACACAATCAATAAACGTTAACTTTAAATAATATCATATACATACTATATATAATATGAACTGGCATCTCCATGAAATTAAACGAAAAACAAAGACTTACATCTCCCTCCAAAAAAATCAAAGAGAGGGCAAGAAAATAAGTTCCGATTACATCTACCTTGGTTCAATAGATAAAGCTTTGAAGATATTTGCGGATATTCAGATCAAACCTCTTGAAAACGAAAAAGAAGTCAGCTATAGTGGAGAAATGATTCTTGGAAGTATAGCAAATTCCATCAACTTCAGTAAAGTTTTAGAAAAATACACTAAAGATGAACGCATAGCTGAGGCACTCAACAACATTATTATTCTCAGGACTTTATTTCCAGTGAGTAAACGAAGACTGGTAAAAATCCGATTAGAACATTCGATTTTAAAAGATTCTACCGACCTGAAATATTTTGAAGAAGTGTATGAATTTATGGATATTCTCCATCGCAACATGGGGGATATCATGAATGATGCTGTAACGAAAGCTGTCAAAATTTTTCATCTCGATCTGAATCACCTGATAATAGATGCCACACGAATAAAAATATGGAAAGATAAAGAAACTGATTTGATACGGTTTGGATACTGTAGTAGAAATGAGAGAAAAAGTTCGCCTCAAGTAAACTTGATCCTGGGTGTAAATAACCAACATGTCCCTCTTTTTGTTAATACATATCCTGGCAATACTCAAGATGTAAAGATGTTTGGAGATTTCATAGATCAAATCAGTACCAGATATCAGGAGCTTACGTCACATATTAAAGAGAAGTTTGTGATTTTTGATCAAGGCAATGTAAATCCAGGTAATATAGACTATCTTCAGGAACTTAAAACGAAAGGGGTCTATTTCGTTTCTATGGTCAAAACAAGTAGCAGCGGTAAATTTATAAAAAAAGTTGACAAATCTGCTTTACCGGTTATATATTCGAAAGAAAAATCAAAAAATGTAGTAACAAAAATATACGGCAAAGTGATGGATGAAGAAGTTTACAAGAAAAAATCGAGAGTCCTTGTTTGCTATAATCCAGATATCATGGAACTTAAATGCAAGATATTGGATCGAAAAGTAGAGCATATAAAAAAGATGGTGAAAGTTGGTGAAACTCAGGATGATATCAAGATGCAGATATCAAAATATCATCTGAAGAAGGCTTTAAAAATTGTCAAAAGAGGGCGGAAAATAGAGGTCGAAATCGATGACAATGTGCTTGAAGTAAGAAAAAAAGGATATGGATTTTTTGTTTTGTTCACAAATCATCCAGAATTATCAGCTAAAGAATTAATAGCGATATATAAAAGCAGAGATATAGTTGAACAAGGGTTTAGAGCATTGAAATCCGATTTGGAGATAGATCCAGTTTTTCATAGTAGGGATGACCGCATAGAAACTCATACTGTGATGGTTGTTTTTGGTTATCTCCTGATGTCATTGCTAAGTGTGGCTCTAAATGGGAGAAAGATAAGTTATTCGTTTGGGGAATTGAAGGAGTTGATCCGGTCCGGGAATGCGGTTGAAGGTTTCTATGAAAATGAAATGATGAAGAATCGATTAAAATTATGGAGGCCAATAAAATTGGGGGATGAACTTGAGGAAATTTTCAGAAAACTCAAGATCAAAATACCGGGTTTTGATGTGAAGGAATGTGTACCTACAGATTTTTAGCTATTTTTTGAGGTTGGTGGGTCCAGGCATAATGATTATGGAATTTTTTCACGCGAAATTTACTCAAAGATGGGTTATA
>JAUSDC010000238.1 GCA_030650845.1 Candidatus Methanoperedens sp. | reverse complement strand
GCCATGACAAGCGATTGATATTCGGTCGGAGCGCTCATATCTGCATGTTCAAGAACTCTTGTGAGAGGATAGTCTTCAAATTTCAGCGGAGATAAAACGATAAGTCTGGACTGGATAATTACTTTAATGCCGTCCAGCTGGGTCAGAAGCATTTGTTTTGCAACTTCTTCTGTGATACCCTCCTTTTCTTCCACTGGAGATGCAGCCTCTAGTTCTGCTTTTTCACTTTCTGTTTTCTGTCGTGTTGTTTCCATTGTAACCTCTATCAAAAAAAACGATTGCTGCACTCTACCGTGCAGCAGGCTGTTCAATCTCAATCCGGTTATGCTGTCTTTATGTCAAGAGGCGCTTTCCAGTTGAAGGTCACATTCTCGTTCGCAACCCCTCCAGCCGCTATACCTGAACCGAAATCCGCTACTTTTGCTTCCTTGAATATGCGGTAGCTGGCAGGCGTGGTATTCTTGTACTTCACAGCGACGACCATCTCGGTATCGTTATTTGAGTTCAGGACAAGTTTGTTCATGAGAGTGTGGTTCTTCGCCTGCGCAAAAGTGATATCCAGCGTCCCTACTCTCTCAACGACATCCCTGGTTACGGCATCGTTACCAAGTTCCCTTATGTCTTCGGTCTTTGTGCCTACCTTGAACTTGACATCCTGCTGGACGCTGAACGCACCGTTCTTGGTGGTTGGTGTATGGATCACCACGACAGCACCGTTTGATGGGGCTGCTGATAGTGTTACGGTCTTTGTCCCCGTTGTTATGCTGTCGATAGTTACTTCAGCATTGTCCACATACGCCCTGCTGTATTTCTCGTCAGATTCGGCTATTGCGCCTGCCATGATGAAATCCACAGCAGTACCGTCGCCTGTGAATTCTTTGCTTTCTGCGTCGTATGTCTCTATCGTTACATTCTTGCCTTTAGTTACTTCTACCATGTTTTTCTTATGTCTCCTTTCTTATTTTTTTTTCTTTTCAATAAAATGCATCTCTCCATGTTGCTTTTAGCATACATGAATGAGATGAATTAACGTCATCGTTGTAGGTGATCACCGTTGAGCCGGGTGAGAAGCGTAGGACTGAACCTGTTGCGCTGCCTGCATTTATTCCATTCAGGGTCACTGTCCCATCCCTCCTGAAAACAAGCACATCTCCGGCATCCACAATTCCTGTCCACCCCAGCGTATTTCCATCTGGTTCTATTATGGATGGATTCAAAATCAGGTCTATAGCTGTGATTTCCCATTCTGGTATTGTGGGCGCTTCACCATTGTTGGTAACCGTGATCAGGTCTCCCTGACCGATGACTGTGATCTGCGCTGTTGACTCCAGAACACTGTATTCCAGAGGGTCAGCAGCGAATAATGTGAGTGTAAAATTGGTTTTAGAGGCATCTTTCATGTCCAGATTATCCTCGGCTTTCAGACCGGTGATGTTCAATTGCCGATTGGGATTTAGCTTCAGAATTTTAATGCCAGGACCGAACAACTCCTTCCTGAATTTCAGATAGGTTGCTTCATCCGTGATGTTGCCGATCCAGGTTATTGTCCTTACTCCCGGACTCATCTCAGCCAGAGACTTGATCTCAATGCCCAGCTCATTCAGGGCTTCAGCATCTGCAATCTGCAGGTTCGTTATCTTCTGGGAGAATGGAGTCAGATTGATCTCATTCAATTCGAATAATTTCAAATCCATTTTATGTGCTCCGCTATGAGTGTGACTATGATAGAAAGTAGGATTAACGCCCCTATCTGGCGATTCTTCCATGCTTTCAGGCAAATGATCGATCTTTTATGGTCATCAATTCGGGAATGAGCTTTACCGGCTGTCTGCTCGACATGGTTCATCCGTTCTGTGAACAACCTGTTCTGGGATTCAATAGCCAGCATCAGGTTCTTCTCAAGCTGATCCATACGTTCGCCGCATCTTGTATTCATGTCGTCAAGTTTAGTTGCAAGCACATCCATTTCCATACCCTTACCTCGAAAGCAGCTTGCGGATCTTGAGGAAGATGTCCCTGATCTCCTCTACCGTCACTGTATTATCTGAAAGAGCATCGTCCATGGCATCGACTGCTATCCTGAGTTCTCTGACTTTATTCTTGAGATTCTGGTATCTCGCTATGAGAAGTGAAGCTGCTGCTGTGAGCATCGGGATTACCAGCACAAGGTATTCAGGGTAGTATTTTGCAGTGACAAGTAATGCTGCTGCTGTAAGAACTCCCCAGATTATCGT
>JAUSDC010000236.1 GCA_030650845.1 Candidatus Methanoperedens sp. | reverse complement strand
ACAGGGAGATCGCAGGGACTGAGCCGCTGTATTACACTTATCGAGAGGAGGATGGGTAAATCACGCGATACTGCGCCATGCTGGGGATGAACGACCCGCTGTGCCTATTTTCTTAGAATTATGACAAATTAGTTTCTTAGCTGAAGAATATTTTTCTGTAACCTTTAAGTATTTATGTGCCTGAGTTGATTATGTATTGAGATTTAGTTATGGAAAATGCATCAGTCTTAAGATGGATAAATATATGAATCAAAGGAGGAGAGTATGTCAATTTCTGCGATTTATGCGAAAGGAATGATAAAACCTTTAGTAAAGCTTGGTCTGGAAGAATATGAAGAGATTGAAATAGAGGTAAAGAGAAAAAAAATTTTTGAGAAATTCCATGGAAAGCTTGAACTGGATGAAAAAACGGCAGACGAAATAATAGAAATGGAAGTATGGGATTGAATTTAGTGGATATTCCTGATCGGACCGAAATATATATAGATGCGAATATTCTTTTATTTTCGGCATTCAAACATCCCAGATATGGAGATGTTTGCAAGGATTTCCTTATGAAGATGGAAGGAAATGCATGCACTTCAGATTTTACTATCAATGAAGTTTTTCATAAATTAATGATTGCTGAGATATCAAAAATGTTTGATGTTAGACCAAAGGATGTAGTAAACTTCATAAAAAATAACCCGGCTGTTATTTCTGAATTGCAATCAATTTGGGAAGAAATGGGACTGATTGCCGAATCAAAGATACGTATCATATCTTATGGAAAGCTTTTTCCAAATTTTATTGAAACTTCAAAGAGATACAATCTCATGGCAACTGACGCTATAATTGTTGAAATAATGAAATTAAATGGTTTGAAAAATATAGCCACAAATGACAGCGATTTTGAGCGAATCGAAGGCACAACAGTCTGGAAACCGTGAATATATTCATGCCTTCGGAAACTTGATAGCAAATTAAAGGCTAATATAATCATATAATAAATATAAAACTCCTGGCGCCTGTGTGTCCCATGCAACCACATTCTTCGCGTTATCTGGTGCATTTCTGATCCTCAACTGAACCAACAAAACAAATAAACCAAAACCGACAGGTTTAATAATACGTATTATAATCATATCAGTCGATGGGATCGACTGTATCGGTGGTATCAAAAAAGAGCATAACGGAGGCACGAACGAATGGATAACCATTCCTTATCAGAGTTCTTTCTATTATACAATTTATCAATAGCCTCTGGCGGCTTGATTTTCAATCCGATCAAGACCGCGATCAATAACTACTCAGCCATGCTATATTGAGCAAATTGCTGTGATAAAAGGCATGGTAGAGATAGCTGAGCGTGTTTTTGATGATGCAGAGAGATAAGAGATAGAGTTACAAATCCAGAGAATAATATAATCACATAATCATTATAAAAATCCGGCGCCCAAGCGCTCCCCCAGGTAACCTAAATCCTCGCGCTATCCTATGCTTTTCTTTAGACCGGACCAAAGATTTACAGGATCAGTCACTAAAATCGCATCCTGTCGATCTCGTTAATCCTGTCAAATGACGATATTAAGAAAACCGCAGATACATTCAATTCAGATCTCCCGGAGGTGTAATCCTATTACAGAAAAAACCGATCAGATTTCAAATAACCGCAACCCCTCCATCTCCATCATAAT
>JAUSDC010000149.1 GCA_030650845.1 Candidatus Methanoperedens sp. | reverse complement strand
GGTTATCTACAAAAATAAAATAGTTGGTGATTATGTTGCTGATTTATTTATTGTTGATAAGATTATTATAGAATTGAAAAATGTGAATGAAATAACAGGTATACACAAGGCACAACTTTTGAATTATCTGAAGGCTACAGGGATTAAACTTGGAATTTTAGTTAATTTTAGTAGAGAGAGAAATACAGTTGATGTTGAAAGAATACCTAATTTAATTTAGTTTATAAAATCAGCAAACCCTTAAAACAATAGTTCGTTGGAGTTCGTATAGTTCGTTGCTTGGTGAAATAATCATATTATATCATTTTGCCAAAAAACAATATCTGTAGATGGTACTATCAAATTTTATTGGTGTTTTCCAACGCTATTCCGATGCTATAGGGGTTTTTGATGTTTTTGCAGTAATCATTTATCTACTATTGATGATATTTCCTGAAATATGATGATCGCTTTGGCAGGAGGTATATATCTCAACATCAGGGAACCTGATAAAGAAAACCAGAGTTATCCTTCCTGCAGGATACAAAAGGGTCTTTTGCTTTTTCAGGGAAACAAAGATCTTTCAGAGGAGGGAATTGGATTTGGCGTACCCATACTGAAATTCGGGGAGAAAACAATATTCCCGGGAAGGGGAGACATAGAACTTAGGGATTTTGCTGATCACACTGAGGTCTTGATCGATTACGATCTTAATCTTTCGGAAATGATAGCGGTCAAAGGCAGGAAAATAGAGAACCGAACTTTATATGGAATAAAAGAATCACTTTCCAGGTTACATCGAAAATATCCTTTTTCGCGAAAAATTCTTACTGCCGGTTCAAATGCATTAAGACGATCGCTGGATATTGAAACCGGATTTGAAGAAGGCGCCTCAGCAGGTCTGGCGAGGTTCAAGTATACCATTAATGTTGATGGCATGATCCATGTCATGATAGATCTGAGCAGGATACAAAGAGAAATATCTAGAGAAATATGCACGGAAATTATGATCATGAACGAGCAGGGTGCTAACTTTTTCGACACATATTGCGATTCAAAAGGAACTATCCTTCATGGAGAAGCAATTGGTTCATGGCAGGAAACCTCAAGCGATGAAGTTTCATTCAGGTATCCAGAAGATGGATTGAGTTTCACACTTTTCAAAAGCAGTGGATCAAAACTGTTCTATGGAAGAGAACTTGTGAAAAACCGTCTTTCATGGGCAGGGATCGCATATTCGATCTCCCCGAATATTCAAGATTTTGCCTACGACATCAGATTAGGTATGAAAAAATGACACGGGTCCTACTCATATACCCTTATTTCAATTCCTGGAATAACAGGTCAATTTTTCGTTTCCCGCCACTTGGTCCCGGTTACATTGCGTCAAGCCTCAGGAACAATGGATATGATGTCGATATTCTGGACTGCACTTTTATGTCACGAGAGGATGCTCTAAAAAAAGCAAAGGATGCCGGAGCAGATGTTGTTGGAATATACAGTATGGCAAGCATGCAGCGTGAAAGCATTGTTTTTGCACAACATTTACGGAAAAGCTGCCGTCTTATTGTGGCAGGCGGGCCTCTTCCATCAAGCGACCCGGTCTCTTTCTTGAAGGATTTTGATGTTATGGTGAAAGGTGAAGGGGAAAAAACCATGTTGGACATTCTCAGGATATTTGAGTTTGGAGGCGATCCCGGATCTGTCCCTGGTATCGTATTCAGAAAAAATGATAACGGCTGGGCACGATGCGGGGAAGAAGGGGAGATATTTCATACAGAGATGAGGGAATTAGAACCTGATATTGATCTGATCTCGTTTCCTGCAAGAGACCTGTTCCCGAACAAAGAATATATCAACTACGGGATGAGAAGAACAGGATCTGCTACCACTACTATCTTTACCACCAGAGGATGCCCTTTTACCTGTGAATTTTGCAGTAATGCAGTATTTGGGGTGTCATATCGCATGCGATCGCCAGTTAATGTGCTGGATGAAGTTGAAGAGGCTCTTTCTTTCGGTTATGACAGGATCCATTTTGCAGATGATGTGTTCACTCTCAATAAAGAACGTGTCTTTGAGATCTGCAAAGAGATAAAAAATAGAGGACTGGATTTCAGTTGGGAATGCCTGGGCAGAGTAGATTCGATAGATAATGATCTGGCTGTAAAAATGAAGGAAGCAGGGTGCGACAGGATATTCTTTGGGATCGAATCAGGAAATGACAGGATACTTAAGATGATGAATAAGAAAATAACTGTCGAAGCTGCACGAAAAGCAGTAAATGCAGCTCACGATGCAGGGATCAGGACAGGTGCTTTCTTTATCCTGTGCTATCCCGGGGAAACTGACAGGACGGTGCTTGATACACTTGGATTTGCCACTTCCCTGCCTCTTGATTATCTTTCATTTACCGTACCATATCCACTTCCCGGCACATCGTTATTTGAGAGGGTGAAGGTCAGGAAAGATTGGGTTTCATCACGTGGACTTATTTCAGATCATGTCCTTATCTATGATGCTGAGTTCTCAGAGACCAAGATGAAATTTGCGATCCTGAAAGGGCAGGTGCAATTCGGTATGAGGAAAAGATTGGGGAATTATGCATTTATTGCTGTCAGGCCTTTTGAATGGCTGACAGACAGGGTATTTGAAATATTATAGTTAAAAACCAGAAAATTCAAACTATCTTTACTATAAAGTGAAAAAAAAAGATCAGTATCTGTATCCTCCTCCGCCTGTTGGGGTAGTTCCGGTTGGTGAGATGGTTGTTACAACCTTAGTTGCGCCCTGAGCCGGTATAGATGTTGGATCTATAACAAACCAGGCGTTATTTACTCGCTGACCAGTTGTGTCACCTCGTTTTATGTCGTTAATATAATAGTAAAGCGGCATTTGTTTATATGTCGTTTGCCTTGATCCCTCGCTATTGTTTATAACGCCAAAATCAGAATTATTCATGATTGAAGGCGCAACGATATTGTCAGCAAAGAACACAGGCCATGCTTTTAAGCAGCCGCCTTTACAATTGCTCACACCTGATGTATCACTGGTAAAATTATACAGGGTTTTTCCCTTTGCATCGACTATGAATTTCATATTGTCTTTATCTGCGATAAGGATCGTATAGTCTGGTCTTGCAACAAACCATATTTTATTAACCCCTTCTCCTTTAATATCGCCTGGACTTGCATCACCCGAGAAATAGTATAATGGCCATCCATTATAGGTGGTTTGTTTCTTTCCATCGTCTCTTGTGATCGTTCCAAAATCAGATGCCTGTAGCCCTGGTGTGACGGATATTTTCTCCTGGTAAAAAATTGGCCATGAATTAAGACATCCGCCAGTGCATTTGCTATCTCCCATAACATCCTTTGTGAACAAATAGAGAGAACTTCCTTTGCTATCCACGATATGATTTCCTGTGGAAAGTTTGATCGTTGGTAGTTCGGTTGCAGGAGTTTGGGCTGGTGTTTGTTTTACTGGTGTTTGATCTGCTGCCGGCTGAGTACAGCCGCTGGTAATTAAAACAACAACTATTGCGAATGCGATCATTAATAAAAAATTCGTTTTCATATGATTTCCTCCCAATTAATCATTAACTAAACGTATTGATAAATGTTTGCCCGGAACTTTCAATCCCAGACTATAACATCATGAACCCATTGTAAATGCCCATAAAAGTTCTCATTTTCGATAATTAATATATCTATACACATCGTTTTCATGTCTAGTTGATACAATATGTATCAATACATATTGTATCATTGTAAACTATTATGTTTCATAAAAAAGGCTGTTTTGTCTTTTGGAATTTTTTAACTTATAAATTACTTTTAAGGGCGCCTGTTGAAAGGTTTGTAATCCTCTCAAATTTAACTCAATATTCAAAGCATTTTCATAGACTTTTTCCAAAAAACCTGTTCCCAGAACATTGCTTACTTCAAAAGCAGCCCCTATAATCAGCTCAGACAATGCATTCAATCTGTGTTTATCTGTGTTTATCTGCGGTTCCGTTCCTTCAGATACCATAGCCTTCAACATAATTCCATTACCATAAATACTTCACTGAAAATATTGACTGTAATTATAATGTGAATTTTATATATAAAAATTCAACGTTTTATTGATGCTATAGATCCCAGATTATATTAAGATCGAACAGATAAAAAAAGGTTTAAGAAGATGATCGCTCATCTTCTTGATCTTACCAACAAATACAGCATTGATAATACAGCTGCAGAAAGAGCGAATTCAAATCCTGGTGTATCTTTTTTCCTGGTATCAGCAGGTGTCTCTTCTATGGCTGTAACTTGCTGTGATGCCTGCAATTCAGGAGTAGCTGTAGGCACGATATCACCTTTTAATCCGGTAATTGCAAGGTTTGCAAAGGCAGATGTCTTTGCCTCAAAGTAGGTATAAGTGCTGTCTTTACTATTTTGTGCTGTTTCAAGCTGCACCCAATTTGTTCCGTCCCATCTGACAAGCCGGATGTCTGTTGCTCCGATACCGTTGTCAGTAAGCCATGAATTCAATACTCTGAATCCAATTGATGCTGCTTGAATATTCTTTGTTGAAACGAACCCTGATGTTCCGACCCAAATATTGAAATTCTTATACACAACACCAGGAGCAGTTACATTTACAAGACTGGATCTGGCTTTTAGCAATTCCAGAGCTGTATTTATCATCCCTGTATTAGTGTTGCCAGTTATATTGACGAACATAACAGGACTGCTGGCGTTCTTGAATTTGTATGAGGTGATTATATCTTTATAAATTTTTTCATCATATTTTTCTTTTAGTTCAATATTAAGATAATTTTCACCAGAAATACCGCCTCCACCACCTCCCCCGCCTCCGCCGCCGCTGCTAGAAGTTGAACCTGAACCGCTGGTTGAAGCTGATACAGATGTCGTTGTTGACACCGTTCCTCCGGGGATCGTGGATGTCACACTCATTGTAAATGTATTGGTGGTTGAGGGACTATCTGCTGTTACGACCCAGGTGCCTGATGTTGATCCCTGTGCTGAAATAGATCCCAGTGAATACGAACTTGTTCCTGAAGTTAGACTGAAACCACCTGGTAACGTAAGATTTACAACAACATTTGTTGCATCAGCCGCGCCTGTGGATGCGCTGTTGGAAACAAGATAACCCAGAGTGATATTACCTCCTGTAGCTACAGTTGATACACTTTTTGAAGCTGTTACAGAAAGGACCGGTCTATCTTTAACATTCAATACAGTTGAAGATGTACCGGATGCAGTAGTTCCACCATCATCTCCAACTGCACGAACTGAAAATGGTGCAGCATTAGTTCCAGTTGATGAAGCAGTTATTGTCCATGTCACTGACTGTGTATTATCTGTTGTGAACTGTAACTGCTGTGTGGCTGTCGGTATTGTAAATAACCCTGAGTTATCAGTTAATGTAGCATCAACAGTTAATGTTCCAGAAACAGATGAAGCTGTCACAGATGATGTAATTGTGATGCTCTCATCCTTTACTACAATCGTATCATAACTTATCGTTCCTACTGAAAGTGATGCAGTTGCAGATGCAGATGTAACAAATCCGGCAAATACCACAAGGGTAAGGAAAAAAATTGATATTGTTCTCATATTGTTCCTCCTCCGCCTCCACCGCCACCAGATCCGCCACCACCGCCACCTGATGTCTTTCCACCTTCCATTGGACCGCCCAGACTCATCTTGTCTTTAGCCATCACAAAGAAGTTGTTTTTCAATGTTTCAACTCTTCCAGTTCCAACATCAGTTATTTGCACTATTGCTGTCAATTCTGCAAAGTCGAAATCATAGGATCCGCCCGACCTCAGTTCTGCTGGAAGTTGAGCTGGTGTTAATGTTATCAACCCTTCACCATCAACAAGTGTAACATTGATAGGTGTTGTCATTGTAAATGTCATTGGAAGTGTCTCAAAGAAACCATTAGTGATATTACCACCAAATGACATTTTTATCTGAGTCAGGTTTGCAACACCATTTATATTGACACCTGAGAAATCCTTTGCTATTACATATATCGTAATATTGTCAGACCTGTTAAGATTGTCTTTTCGAGCGAAGGTTTTTGCTGTTCCTGTAACTGATGAATCGCTGACATTTACAGTCGGGATCGCAATTGGCCAGGTTTGCATATTTCCGGTTCCAATGTCCCATGCAAACTTTTCTGACATGTTGATATATCTGATCACCATTGGACCAGGATCTCCCATTTGTTGAGCAATGGCATCTCCATTTCCACTTTCATTGTTGTACATATCATAAATGACCTCATCAGATCCAGACCATGAATTCAACTGTGTCAGATCAGAGTCGTCATCATATATTGCTTCAGTCGGGAAGTTCACACCATTCGCAAGCCTGTCAAACATCAATATTGAGTAATTGAGATCTGATGTGATAGTTCCTCTTGGTGCCTCAGGATTATTGACATCCATAGTTGGAACATCCTGCCCTATGTCCTGATCGCTGAACCTGCCTGTATAAAAGATAGGTGAATCAGCAGTCCACTGTGGTATCGGGAATACGCGTGTAACACTTCCGTTCAGGAGGAATATCATTCCGCCCCATTCGGGTGCTCCAGCAACGTAGTAATTATTGAACTCGGGTATCAACTGACCGATCCGATATACATTTGAGCCCCCATTTGTCTGGTTGACAACAAGTACTCTGTCCATTGTTTCGATCCTTCCAAACCCGTTTACAAGATCTCCTGAAGTGGTAGCATTATCCTCGTAGCCATATATGAGATAGTCATTTCCACTGAAGTTGACACTATTAACAGAACCTCTCATCTTTTTAGCTTCACCATTCGCATCATTGCCATCTGTTAGAATACTTAAAGCATCTATACGGGCAATTAATACAGGTTGGTTCAATCTCAACTGGACATTTTGATTTGTTAGATTGATATCAATGACCCGGAAATCAAGACCTCCGATCCACCAATTATCATTAATAATGAATTCTCGGCTTTGCGGTTGATTCCATGGTTGTTGTGGATCTGGCCATGTCCACGGCCATCCTCTGTAAGACATCAGTATTGTGGCATTTGATCCTGTAATTTCAGTTACATTGAATCTCCACATTCTGCCAAATTCACTGAAATTATTAACACCAATATGTAGATCTATTAAAGTTCCAATATTCTGTTTGATAGTTACGTTATAAGTTATAACACTCTTGGCGCTGCTTGAATTAATCAGGTTTCCATCCCCTTGAGACATTGTGAAGCCGTGATCTGGGGAATAATTGAAACTATTTGAAGTACTATTGTAATACCAGTCATTGAATGGATATTCAAGCTGATATCTCTGACCATCATTCCACCAGAATCCAATACCGCGCTGGAAGTCAATCTCATCGCCGTATGAAATAAGCATATTATTTCCTGGAATTCCATCCGATGTATCACTATCATTCAACTTTATCAGATCAATACGTCCTGGAATTCCAAGCGCTCCTGACACCACGAAGTTCCTCAATTCGAACCTGGGCAACTGCCAGAACATCTCATCATCGGCAACTGCATTGCTAGTCCCTATAGTTGCATTGTATATTATCGTCCATGAACCTGTCGGGATAGATGTTAGTGTGGTATTTATTAAGATAATTGCCAGTCCATTAGCATCTGTTGTAGCATTAACCCCTGAAAGTGGTGTTTGTTCCCTGCTTTCATCCATCAGGAAATCAATTGAAACATTGCTGCCAGAAATGGCACTTCCACCTGGATTGGAAACAAGGAATGGTATCTTTACTACGGTGCCATTCGCAAAGGTTCCCAGATTCATGCCTCCCCAGCCCTGCCTGTAGGTTGTGAACTGGAGTTGATAAGTACCTGACTGGTATTTGTTGCTTATAAGATATGTTGGCTTTCCGCCAAATCCAACAGCATCTCCTGCACTTGCGTCCTTGTATCCAAGTGAGAAATTAGTACTATTGCTGACGTATACGGTATCATATACACCCGGATTGGCGCCATCTATCATGAGTATATAATATCTATCATTAAAATATTCATTATCGCCATCAAGATCTATATCCCTCCATTCATCATCCCACATTTGACCGAACAGGAATTTGCCGGATATACTTCTTGACAATATTGTACTATTAAGAATAATTCCGTTCTTCAATGCATTTATTCCTTCAATGTTAACAGTACCATCATCAGTGATCGAGGTGATCCTCCAGGTACGTCCTGTATTATCTGTGAAAGTGTCTCCTATTGAAGCATTAAATACCTGTGTCGTTACACTATTCGAGAGATTATAATACTGAGTTCTGTCAATTATATTATTTCCATCTATTGTAAAATTTCTATATTCGATATATAATGTCCTCATGACAGTATCTACTACAACCATTGCAAATTGCGGGTTTTCGTTTGGATTCCACTCTTGAAAGATCTGATTTTCATTGCTGCTCTGAAGAATTCTTACCGCATCGTTTGAATTATCATTAACGATTCTTCCGCTGACCTTCCCTGCTGTTACATTTCCAAGGCTTTGATCGGCAAATTTGCTCTTAACAGATGTCACATCTGTTGAAGCATTAAAAGAAGTCTTATTTGTATAATATGTTCCGCCATTTACATTCACCATGTTCAATTCTGGCATATACACCCCTGCCAGAGCCATGCGGAACCAGAAATCAGTATACACTTCATTGCTCTGGTTATCTGTGACCTTCAGTTTCATAATATATCCGCCCTGACCCCAGCCTGATGTATTGACTGAGATATTGATCCTGTTATCCACACCGTTGACTTTTTCAGTTGTGGTAATGGCTGCCATCTCACTCTTGCTGCGGTATGAAGTCATGTACATGCCTTCCTGCATGACCTTTTCAACAGTTACATTTGTAATGTTAATTGATGACCCTGATGATCCGCCCATATTATTATCCCGTGATGCCACAACTGTCGCATTCATGAAACCAGTAGTGGAGAATTCATATACATTGTTCGTGTCCACCCATGTAACAAACGATCTCAGGTTGACCCATGCTCTGCCGACCTCTGTGGAATTGCCATCCCTTGCTTCAAATACGAATTCGAAATTCCCGCCTTTGTTGATACCTGCGCTGTATTCATAAAAGCCAGTTCCATTTATGTAACCAACTTCGACATCAGTTTCATTATAAACAGTCGGCGGCGCCATCATTCCAAAGTCTCCCATTGAAATTATCGTCGTTAAAGTTACACTGACATTCTTACTAAAGAAACTGCTGTTAAATGCATTCAATGTGAAATTTATCGGTCTGCCAATTCCGTTATCAAATGAAGTTGAATATGCAAAAAATATGAAATTGCTGACCTCGAACCATCCGTTGCCATAATCAATTACACCTTCCTGCGTGGTCATCTTGACTCTAACAGTATAGAATCCTGATTTTAGATTCCGGTTAGTATTGAGGATTGTCAATGTGGCTTCACCATTTGAATCTGTTGTAGTGGATTGAGAAGAATCGACGCCATATGGAATATTCTCCCCAGTCATACCATATTTCAGAGATGAAACTTCTATTGTAGCGCTTGAAACATTGTTCCCGCTTACATCCTTGACTTTTACGCTCAAAGAAATATTATCCCCAGAACCAAATGTCTTGAACATCCCTGATCCTGAATCTGATTGTGGTTTTACAAATATTTCATATGATTTTTCATCGAACCAGCCATCTCCGATCACTTTCTTTGGAGAGCCATCTATTGTTGCGTTCACCCAGAACTTGACATTATGGAAACCAAGATGAGAATCATTTGCAGTGAACTTCAATACTTTAATGGTTTCTGACATTCCAGGACCATACTGTACCTGGATGTCTTCAAGAGTAACATTTAGCATATCCTCTGTGACAATATCATTTGCACCTTCACTCCATACCTCGACAAGACCTGCTTCAGAAATATTCGCTGCATTCAATCTTTCGCCTGTAAATGGATTGAATGCCAATATATTCAATCTTACGAAACCACCCGGGGATACTTTTGGATTGAACCAGCCGTTCTTGTTCACAGGCTCACCATGAACGAACATGTCCTGCACTGAGATCGTTGTGCTTGCTTTCACCCAGCCTGATATATTTGCCTGGACGACTACATTGTACATACCATTTGCTGACGGCGCTGTGAAATTGATGATCGTGAAATTATTTCCAAGCATCATTTTTATTTCAGATTGGATATCAAGCGGAACACCCAGATAAGAAAAGAATGTTGTCTGGTTCATGACATTCCAGGAAGGGGTAACATCTGTTCCCGTACTGCTTGTTATATTCACCCTGAAGTTGCCGGTATTAATTGCGATCATATCCTCGATATTGATATTCTCTCCACCTGACAGGTTAGTTCCTGCAAGGATCATGAAGGCGCCCATGCCTGGTGCAAAACCATCGCTATCCTTTCTTTCTTTTGAAACCGGTTTCAAGAAAAGGTTATAGGATTTGATGTTATAACTTGTAAAGGCCTTTTGTGTCTGTGAATTATTGACCGAGGTAAATTCCACATTATATGTGGTTTCTTCCTCAGTTGGAGGGATTTCATAGGAGTATGTATAGGCACTGATATTGCTATCATAAACAAGGCTCTTTGAAAGTATGAATGAATTGTTTGTCTGACTTCGGATAGTTGCTGTCACTGTTGCTGTTATCACAGGGTACCCGGTAGAAACATCTTTGAGATATAAGGCGCCCTTCAGCAGTTCTCCCCTTGAAAAAGTATGCTTTGGCTTATTTTCTTCAGATAGAATATCGGAAAATATCGTATTCGTATTTACCATAAATGATAAATGTCCAATGTTGCCTGCTATTAAATGATATATTCCAGATGCATCCTCTATGGTTATTGATGTGGTATTAGTACCGTTTGAATTTGTGCTGAGTGTTGCATTGCTGACAGCAGTTCCGTCATTCATAATATATTCCATAAAAATATCCTGGCTAAGAGGATAATTCGTTGAATTTAACACGAGGAATGTAACATTTCTGACCTCGTTACCCGCGAAAACCGGAGCTATCGGTCGAGCCAGCACTATCTGGGTATCATTATGGATATCCATTATCGTGTAGGTTGTCGCATTTAATTTGACTTTAGACCCCTCGACAAGATTTCCCACCACACTGTTACCATTACTGTCTGATGATAGGTTCATATCAGAATCATCATCCATATAAGCCACATCATCGTTTGAAACCAGGAAATAGAATATTCTTCCATCGAAAGTTACGCTTCCTCCGGTTTTACTCGCATTGAGGGGACCTGTTATGCCATGACTGCTTGATAAAGGAACTACAAGAACAGAGCCCTGTGAGAAGAATGTTTTGATAGTACCTGGATCATTAAGTCCTAACACAGTCATATTAAGATATTGGGAATTAACTCCTGATTCCACATATGTGGCTGCAACTGTATAATCTTCAGATGTGCCGGGGGCATATATTGTCGTAGAGAATGCACCGGACGATGCATAAATAAGTTGAGAGCTTGTTGCTGATCCATTGAACTCGTTCCCCCGTACCCAGATCGTTATATTAACAGCGCCTGAAGCATTACCATCAAGGATCGCTCCTGAGACACTTATTGGATCGTTTGCAGCATAATACTTTGAATTGATATTGAACTTCTGTATCGATGCTGCCGTTGCTAATGGATTCATGAAAATAAAAAGAATCAATGCAATGGATATGACTGAAAAAATTCTCTTAGCACTAACATCTTCTTTCTTTAAACTTACTTTATACATAACAATACTCTCCTCAAAAACCGTTTTTATTTTTTTCAGGTTAACTTGTATATTCTTTCACATATATATAGATGATTAGTATTATGATAATGATAGTTTTGTTTTAAAAAATAGTAAGTGTGACGAAAAAAAAGATGAACAGTGATTTTCCAAAACCACTCACCAAACCTTTATATATCAAAATCACCTAATAACAGATTATACCCAAATTAGACCCAAATTATACCTGATTTGGATATATGGATAGGATAGGAATCTGGATAGGTAGGATAGGAATCGTGATGAATGGGAAATATTCCCTGTATTTGATTGGATTAGGTGCTATGATCGTCTTAGCACTGCCCACCGTGATATCAGAAGGAATGGGGCATTATATGTTTCCTTTATTGCTTTTATTATTTGTTTTAGCACTTGTCATTATCAAATTGGCCATTAAATAATGTGAAAAAAATAGTAATATTTTTTTCGTTTTGATGAAAAAGATGCACCGATCGGGATTTGAACCCGAGTTATTAGCTTGGAAGGCTAAAGTCATAGCCGCTAGACCATCGGTGCTTTGACCTGGCACTTACAGAACTTTTTACCTTAAAAACCTTTGTTCTTTTAATTATTGCTGACGGGAATTCTTATGTCCATTAAGTTCATAAAACAGTGATCATTATGAGCCGATTAAAAGATCTCCTTGAGAAATTATCCAATGCCCATGGGGTTTCGGGGTATGAAAACAATGTCAGGCAATTGATCATGGACGAAGTAAGACCTTATGTCGATGAGATCAGAACTGATAAAATGGGAAACCTCATTGCCACAAAACACGGTGGGCCACGCAGCATTATGCTTGCAGCTCACATGGATGAGATTGGCCTTATGGCGAAATACGTTGATGATAACGGTTTTATCGATTTTACCACAACAGGAGGGTGGTTTAACCAGACGCTCCTTAACCAGAGGATGATACTTCATACACAGAGCGGTCATGTTTATGGGGTGATAGGATCAAAGCCTCCGCATGCCATGAAAGAAGAAGAAGATATGAAAAAACCTGTTAAAGCTGAAGATATGTTCATCGATATCGGGGCAACAAGCAGGGAAGATGCGCACATGCTGGGTGTCATGGCTGGAACGCCAATTACCTCCGATACTCAGTTCAGATCGCTTGGCAACGACATGATAACCGGCAAGGCTCTTGACGACCGAGGGGGCTGCGCCGTGCTCATTGAAGTGATGCGGCAGATAAAGGATTTTAAAGCCACGGTGCATGCTGTTTTCACGGTACAGGAAGAGGTCGGTTTGAAAGGTGGCAGGACATCGGCATTTGGATTGGACCCTGATGTTGCGCTTGTGTCAGAAGTGACATTTACAGGCGACCATCCTGGCATTGAGTTAAAAGACCAGGCGCTTGAGATCGGAAAAGGACCTGTAATAACTGTAAGTGATGCAGAGGGAGACGGGATCATCGTCCCTGAAAATGTGCTGCGATGGTTAAAGCAAGCTGCTGAGGCAAATAATATCCCATACCAGCTCAAGGTCGGCACAAGGGGACAGACCGATGCGTCTATCATCCACCTGTCGCGTGAGGGAATACCCACGGGCGTAATAAGCACTCCATCGAGGTACATCCATACACCTGTAACTGTGATGAAAATGAGCGACCTTGAAAAGAGCGTACAACTTATTGTAAAGGCTGTTGAGAGATTTGACAGTTTTTTTTGAAATCGATATTTGACTAAGCATGATATTGATGCCCAGGAACGGATCGCTAATCTGACTGTTGAAATACTATTAACGCTTTCGTTCAACACTATCTTCACGGCGCTGGGGTTGCGACCCCAGACCCCGGAGAGGCGCCGCCGCTGGCGGGATTTAACATTATAAAACTTATCTTGCTTTTTGCGCTTCAGTTTTTGAACTTATTTTTGACGGGGATATATATTGAATGGTATCAACTCTGGTTTTTATTTCGATTAATTCTGATTCCATTTTGGTGAGCCTTTCGTCAAAATGAGCTTTCAGATCATCCCTCTGGGAATGAATTTCTGATGTAATCTCTATTCTACTCTGGTCAATTTTTTGTCCCAGTATGTCTCCAAATCCAACGATTTTCTGGCTGAGGTTGGTATTCATTTCTCTCATATATCTTGCAGCCGCATCCATTCTATCATATGTTGCTGTGGAAATATCCTCATCTCGGATGATTTCAAACGTTTTGAACTTATGCGTTGGACTTTTGTATTTTATATCGATTTTTTCTACGCGTATCGGATACTGATTAATGTTGATTTTTTCAACAAATTCTTTGATCTTAGGTTCTTCACCTTCGCAGATAACATGCACTGTCCCATCATCAAGATTTTTTACATATCCATTAAGAGCCAGGTTAAAAGCCATTTCATCTATGAAATCTCTGAAGCCAGCTTTTTGCACCCTTCCATGGATTATGATATCAGCTTGTTTATCCATATTTTAACAGCATCTTTTTTGAAAGTATATATATGTTATTCCCGCTTTCTTTCCCCACGGCATGCAGCTGAAACCTATTTGGTTTATCTCCGGATGAAGTGCAAAGGTGAGGTCTCAGGGCAACACTATCTGTCATTCATATCTGGACGGCGCTGGGGTGCGACCCCAGACCCCTGTGAGGCGCCGCCGCTGGCGGAGTTCAAATGAAATTTATGGTTGCATATCTTTTTTTAGAATAAAACAGATTTAAGTTATGACCCTGAGGTTGTTGTTTATCATAAGGTGCATGAGTACAGGCAGGGTATCGGGTATATGATGAAGAGGGGGTATTTTGAGGGGATGTATAAGTGCAGACATGCTCCCGAAGAAACAAACATGAATCAAAACCAGAGCAAGAATCCATATCGGTAGGATCAAAAGGATTGACAGGATATGGGGGAAAAAGATAAGAAAAATCAAAAAAAAAGATAATGAGTCCATAATATTTATCTAGTATGATATACCAATGAATACAATGATGCCGAAATGTCATAGCATAATCGGAAGATCATTTGGATTGCCTGGATTGATTTTTAATGCAAAGGATGGTTGTTAAGATTCTTTGTTGTGGTGAGGATAGCGTAATAGATAATTTTACGCAAACAATAAAGGTACGAGGGGAGGAGAGTGGTGCTGAAATTGAAGGTATCAAAGAACAAGAAAACTCGATAAAGGAAATTATTTATTGACTGATATTAAGGCTGATATTTCGGGAATTAGAACAGATACATCAATTCTTCCTGGTATTAAATCAGATACGTCAATTCTTCCGGAAATCAATAGTGGGATAAATAACTTGAACACTAGATTTGATGCATTTAGTTCAAGGCTTGAAAGAATCCTTGAAAAATTGGTTGAGAGATAACTCAATAATTACCTTTGCCAATAATAATTGTATAGAGCAATCAAAAAACGATAGAACACAGATGCCGCGGATGACACGGATACACACGGATCTTCTTCCATGAAGATGATTTATACAACATTGATTATGAAAATCCGGCGCTCAGAAAAACCCTGGACAACCTCCTTTCGATAAAATCTATAATACATGGCTTCCGCGCTGTCTTACTGCTACAAATCCAGCCCGTTCCAGGACATTTAAAGCTTCTTTTCCGGAAATTACAGGTAATTTCAAACAGTTACCTCAGCAAGTCGTCCTGCAGTTACGAAGGGTAAATCGTCTTCTGGCTCAAGGTAGAGTTCTATGGCTTCTTTTATATTCTCAAGTGCTTCCTTTTTTGTCTTGCCCTGTGAAATGCAACCAGGAAGAGCTGGCACTTCGACTACATACCAGCCATCTTCACCTTCTTCAATGATGACTTTAAATTTCATAGTATCGGTCTAATTGAAGTCTTTCTATGGATTCCATCTAACCAAAAAATCTACTCTATCGAAGTCGCCATCATTTGTTCCAATACAGGCTGAAGATTTCTTTTGTTATGCTAATGATTTCTAAGTTTGGAATTAACTCAATCTTATTAACAAGTTCATATGACTTCAAACTTGACAAAATGGTTGGATCTTGCTTTATAAAAGCCCTTGAAAGATTCCAAGTTCGATATTTCTCAGGAAATTTTTTGTACAAAGCCCAAATTCTGGATGGTCTGTGATACCGTATAAGAATAAGTTGGTGTCTATGAAAATTTTCGATTCTGGAACACTCTATCAAGTTTCATGACATATCTTCGGGATTGTACAGATCCTCATTTTCAACCAATTCATCGATAATCTCTTTTTGAAAATGTACAGATCCGCTGATTTCTTCAACTATGGATTTCTCTGGAATTTCTGTTATTGTGACAATTACGTCTTTATCACTCAATTTTAATTTTTCGTGCAACAATGTGCCGTTTTTTACTTTAGCGGGGATTGTGATCGGCATAATATTCACAAGGTGAATATGTATCTTCATGATATAAATACCAAACGTTTTTATTAATTGCGAACTTTTTTTCAGACCGGATCGACAGGATCAACTATAACAATCGTATCCTGTCGATCTCTTAATGTTTTTAACATTATTTATATTTAATTATTTTATTAATATAAGTATGCCCAGATATATCCCGAACAGGAAGGCATACCACAGGATCAGGAACGGACCTGTCACCTGAACTTCAATCGCTATGAGGTAAATAATGAGCGAAGCGAGAAGCATCTTTATGAAAGAAACGATCTCCATGAAAGGTCTGAACATCTTCATGGTATAGGCCGAAGCCATTACCATGCCCACTAACCCCGTTATTGTGGTTGCGATAGCAGCGCCATTGAGCTTTTACGCGTTTATTAGAAACCAGTGATAATGAATACCATGGGAAGGAGAAGCAGCACAAGGTATTTCATTGACTCCATGATATACTTTCCAGTCTGCACTGTATCCTTCATAAGCTGGACGAACATGAAATACAAATAGTCTTTATTTTGAACAAAATCTCAGATACCTATATCTTACACGGTGCATAAGTTTATATCAATAAAGAGATTAATGATTTTTAATGAAAATTGACTAAAGGCTCGTGGTAGCATGTATTCAGGAAATAGTATACCTTTGGATGAAAAAAGTTTGGACATAATTCCAAAAATCTCTTTCATATTGAAAGTCGACAGGGAAAAATTAGAAAGAGATAGCATGAAAACATATCTCCATATAAAACTCATGCAATGTGAGGCTGAAATATTCAACCTTGCAAAAAAATATGGAATATCATCTGTGGAAGATTTCGAGAATTTATACATAAGGGGAGAACTGGAAGAAGAGGGGACATGGGAAGATTTTTTTAAATTGGATCACCTTGAAGCAGAAAAAGATTCCATAAAGAAAGCTTTAGAGGTAATTTAGTGAATATTTTTCAGAAAATATCATATATTGCTGAAGTCGAATTTTCTGACATTGTTGAAATAGTAGAAGAATCTGAAGATAAACTGCGAATATATTTGAAAGATGGAAGTTTCATTGATATCTGGTTTTCAATGAAGATCATAGGAAGGTATGCATATCATTGGGAGCGAAGTCATATTGATGGGAAGATATATAGACACGATAACATCCCTCATAAGAAGTGGGAAAATGTTAAAACATTTCCAAAGCATTTTCACTGTGGTTTTGAGAAAGAAGTCACAGAGAGTTCAATAAGCAACGAACCCGAAGAGGCAATAAGGGAGATTTTGATATTTTGTAGAAAGATTCTTCAGGATAAATAGCGATAATAATTGGAATGGCTACAAGCAGTTTATATTTCATATAAAATCCCTCAACCTATAGAGTCAATATCCTCTTAATGTTTTTAACATTATTTATATTTAATTCTTAACTATTAAAAGGAGTGTTTTTTTCATGTATCATCCTGTTATCCAGTCTATAAAATATAAATTAACATATATTTATTAACACTTTCGGTCGTTACTATCTTTGCCGCGCTGGGGTTGCGACCCCAGACCCCGGAGAGGCGCCGCCTCTGGCGGGGTTTACCATGAAATCACCGGAAACATATAATCCGAGAAAAGTAAATGAGTAATATTTTTATACGATTGAATACAATTTGTATTCAATGCTTGAAAAACTGTTCACATCCAAAACGAGGGTAAAGCTGCTAACCCTTTTTCTCCTTAACCCGGAAACTCAGCTGTATGTCAGGGAAATCGCAAGGAAGACAGGCGAGAATACGAATGCGATT
>JAUSDC010000230.1 GCA_030650845.1 Candidatus Methanoperedens sp. | reverse complement strand
GCGTCATACAAATGCGCAGGCATCTGGGCTTCATCCGTGCGCCCATCAAATCTTATGGTATTGTTTTCAAAAGAAACTCTTATATTTGTTCCATCTATCTTTTCTGTAATATGCCAGTTTTTGATATTGGCGAATTCTTGTTTAGAAAAGTCACCTTCGATTATTTTAAACTTATTCGACTCGTCTCTTTTCCAGATTGTATTTATCTTTGGGTATTTCATGTTGTGTACTCCTTCTCTTATTTCCATGTTGTTTATGCCTCCTTATCCGCAACTATCACTTCTATGTCCTCTTTCTGTACCTTATCCACAACATGCTTCCAGACATCTCCAAGGTGTTCATAGAAACAGGGATCTGACTCCCAGTTAGACGGATCTTTCCTTGCAAGCGCTCTTGAAACTTCATCCACATCACTTGGATCTTCGACCTCAACCACGTAATATACATCACGGGTTACTGGAACCCGTACTCTGACTTTTACCGATTCGCTTTGTCTCATGATCCTCCTTTTAGAATAAATTTATGAACCTCTTTATAACAATCCTCACATAATGCCCAGGGAGTTTCGCTTTTATCCACCATCTCTATCCACGATTCAAGCGTTTTATCCATAATCTCCCTGATTAAAGCCTCATTCCTTTCGCCCATTGACTCCAGCATCTCGGCACTCTTTTTGAGCATTTCCTCAGGCCTGTATCCGTGCTTTACCGCCCTTGATATCGCTTCCGGGGACTCTATATATTCTATGTCTTTCATTGGGCCAATAGCAGCCGAACACAGATCGCACAATGCTATTGTGTTACCATCCACCTCTTTCATTCCCGTAGTGGTGTCAAGGATCTCTACCCCATCCTTGCTGACCTCAAAAAGTACCATTTCAGAAGGGATCTGAATCCGTTTCTCAGGCATGTTCTTTCCTCCGCCCGTCCAAATCTATCAAGTCCTTGTTGTCATGAGTCTTACGAACATTCACAAAGTAGTCTGGAAACCCGTTCATTACTGCTCTCTGGATATCCTTCGGGCTTGCATAAATAGTCTCATGCTTAAATGGCTCACCCCATCTCATGACTCCATTGCCCTTTGTACCTTTGCAGGGAGCGTGGAACACTTCCAGCTGCAAGAGCTCTTCTGCGAAAGCGTTATCCTTTACATCGGTTGCATGCCCACAATCCCCACAAATCAATACGACCATGTAAGATCTCCCTTCTCACGCCAACAGCGACTCTGACGTGAACTCAACCGGGGCATTCATCACGCTAACAGGCCTATGGGGATTCTGAGTATTGTCCTCTAACTGCGCATCCGCTTCAGCCTGAGTCTCTATATCAGCCTCTGCCTGTAGAACCGGCTCAGGGATAACCAGAACACCCTTCGTCTCATCCACCTTTACATCAGACTCCGTCACTACCGATAGTTCTACCCTTGGCGCCCGCTCCGCCTTTGGTACAACAACGGTGAACCCTCCGACGATGTTATGAGCTTCTGGTTTTGCCGGGGCTGCTACTGCAACGCCCTCTGTAGGTGCAGGTACTACTACACCAGGCTTCGCTGCCGCATATCCTTGTCCCTGTTCTGGATGAGGTACTACAACAGCGATGGAGGGCTCGGTGGTCTCCTTCTTCTCCTGCGCCCTGGGTGATATGAGCGGTTGCTGTGCGACCTTCTCGACAAGCTTCTGTACCTGTTGGTCAAGAACCTCGACCTTCATTCTTGCAATGGACATCTCCTTATTGAGCAACCCCTCGTACTTTGCAATGATCTCTTTCGAAGTACGGACCTGCTCCACATATTTAGCAGCAGTCTTTACAGTAGCATCCGTACCCTGGAGGAGCTTAGCCAGTTCTACCAGAGTTCTATCTACGTCTCTTGTATTCTGTTCCTCGAATCTTACCTCAACGAGAGCTCTTGTTTTGTCTGCGTCTATTAGAGGGATGCTCTCGAAAGCAGACTCGTAATCAGTTATACCGTATGCGGCAAGTTCTTTCGACAGTACCTCCATCTTCT
>JAUSDC010000222.1 GCA_030650845.1 Candidatus Methanoperedens sp. | reverse complement strand
TTTATTCTTGAGATTCTGGTATCTCGCTATGAGAAGTGAAGCTGCTGCTGTGAGCATCGGGATTACCAGCACAAGGTATTCAGGGTAGTATTTTGCAGTGACAAGTAATGCTGCTGCTGTAAGAACTCCCCAGATTATCGTCAGCGCATTATCCTTTACGAATTTTATTATCTCAGCAGTGTATTCGTTTGAAATCAATGGTGTTTTTATTTCAGGCATCTTAATCCCTCAACCCGTCATACACTGATGTTTTTCGCTTGATCGGTGTCAGTGCACCCCGTATCGTTCCTGGCTGTGTGGCTGAGCTGCTGGATAAAAGATAATTTGTCGGAAGAGACTGGTTTCCCTCTGCTATTTCGTTCAGTTCCTTAATCGCGAGATTCCACAGGAACGTCGCCATGTCAGGATTTGCCACAACATCTGGCCGTGTACCTGCCATCTTGTAGCAGGCAAGTCTTGCGGTTAACAACCTGATCTGCTTAAGGTCTGCGGGTAATGGTACAACGAATTTATTCAGGTCGTATCTCAGTCTCAGTTTTCCTTTGATAAGTTCAACTGAATCATCTATGAACTCGTTCACCTTATCGTCATCGACAACGGCAGCAGTGAAGAGTGCATTCTGGTTTCGTACATCCTGCACACTGCACCATGAATCATTCAATGAATAACCAGCCATAATTTTGCCTCCTGGGATTTCATATGAAAATTGGATTTAGATCTCATACCAGCCCTCAAATCCTCCTGAAATTGTAGCGACAGAATCAGATTTATCGGCATATCCGGTCAGTTTGACATCAGCTCTTGAAGGAATTTTAACAGGCACTGTAAATGGCACAACGGCATGATTGTTATAAAGAGGAACAATGTCTTTGTGCATGAAAATCCCGGCAGTCAGGTTCCCTTCGTGGTCGCTTGTTGTGCGAAGCACTATAAAAGATACTTTTTCCTTTGCCTGAAAAGCGCTGCATTTCCATGAAGTCAGATACAGAGTGTATCCGTCAGGTACGGTCCATATAGCCTGAAGACTTGCATTTCTGGTGGCTGATATCCTTGAATATATCTCAGTTCCTGCCAGGTTTCTTATATCAATGTTGCCTGCTGAACATTTATTGTTTCCAGCGTCGGTGACATGGAGATCATTGATCCTCAGGATATTCGTAGCTGATGTGTTTACTGGAGTTGTGCCGTTGAGGTTGACGAGTTCTGTGTGTTCGATATAGTTTGCATCTAGATAATAAATTTTTACCTGTCTTGCCCCTGCTCCAGCAGGTCCATCGGCTGCACTGCTTGATACTACCTGCATCTGCATCGGTGCAGCCGGGAATTTATATACTCCACCGACTTCCCAGAGTTCAACTTCTGTTAGATTTACATTGAAAGCTCTTCCAAAGGACGAATGAGAAAAATGATTCGGAACATTTCCTTCTGCAATGTCATAAACATATGGCATTGAGGATACGCGTATTTTGTTATTGACGTGTTTTAACCCGAAAGGAATTCCATTATTGTCGACCACTTTTATATTCAGTGGATCGGGCGCTGTCATATTGACGGATATGTTCAGATTGGCTAATTTGTCCGCAATATTCTGTAATTCATCTACTAT
>JAUSDC010000219.1 GCA_030650845.1 Candidatus Methanoperedens sp. | reverse complement strand
ATTATTGCTATGGTTATTGTAATTGTTACTGATTTCTTGGCTTTTGTTTTGATGCACACACAAAAGAATGAAAGCCAATGAAATCAACTTATCTATTTCAGTAGCGAGATAAGAATATGCGTCTATACTTTCCTATGCGTTCGAGAAATATCTGAGTATAAACGATAGGGAGCATGGGCAGAAAGGTCTTGCGATATATGCATCGAACGAACACGATTTTTTTAAAGCATACAAATTGGGGATGCCAGTTGAAGACCTCATGGTCGTGGATACATCGCCGTATATCAGGCCACTTGCAACATTGATAGAAGACTATGAAACCTTCGGACTGGTTATACTGGACAATCACAGGGCAAGAATATATGTCGTTTCCTCGGGGAGGATCGAAGAAAAAGACAAGCTAGCCAGGGACATCATGAAGAAGCATAAAAAAGGCGGGATGTCTCAGGCACGGTTCCAGAGGTTAAGGGTGGGCGCGATCGAGCATTTTCTGAAGGAAGTCGCCGATGAGATGGTAAAACTATTTTCGAAAGATAATGTTGTCAAGATCGTGATCGTTGGTCCTGGCAACGCGAAAATATTGCTCAAAGATTATCTGCCAAACGAGCTTAAGAACGAAATCCTGGATGTGATCGATGTGGATTTTGATGAAGCAGATGGGTTTCTTATTTCAAGGGCTGAGGAAGCGGTCATGAAAGACGAAAAAGAGACTGTTTCAAAGAACGTAATTCGATTGAAGGAAGAGATACTGAAGCACGGCCTTGCTGTCTATGGTCTGAAAGAAACAATTGACGCGGTGAAAAAAGGTCATTTAGAATTACTGCTGGTGAGCAAAGGTTATAAACAGAGGGGCTGGATATGCGAGAAATGCCAGCTTGTCGATTCTGATATAACGGATAAATGTCCGAACTGCAGTGGTAAAGTGTCGCAGGTCGATGTGATAGAAGAGATCATTGAATTTGCTGAACGAACAGGTACAAAGATCGAGTTCGTTGATGATAACCCAATATTGCAGGAGCTCGGCGGTGTTGGTGGCTTGCTTCGCTTCAAGATATGATCATCACAGATGATAAAAGTGCTCATAAGGTTTGAATATTTATACAATGCTTCAGCTCACACTCGATCATCTTAGGGTGTGTCATCTGAATTATTTTTTCGAGGTTCACCACATCCTCAGTATTATATCTAATGAGCGTTTCAAGCGCTTCGCTGTTACCACGTTCGTATCTGTTCCATAACCTTACTGCATCAAATCCTGTTATACCTGATGTTTCATCGCTCCTTCTCATCCCGAGTGATGATTCGATCTTCTTAAGACCGCCACTGTATCCTATTTTTTTAAGGGGATACAGCAGATCGATATGAATGTGGTTACAGGTTCCAGGGAACTCACGTTCAATAAAAGGAAGATCAAAACGCGCCCCATTAAAGGTAATTAGCTGTTGATACTTTCCAAGCTCTGCAGGCGCTTCATCAAGATCTATCCCGCGGATATATGTTTTTGTCTCTTTACCGTTGTAGATCCCGATCATGGTTATTCGGTCATTCTGCGGCGACAGACCCGTGGTTTCAATATCTACATATGCTGTTTTTTCTTTGAAATACCGGTAAGCTCTCCACTGGAGGTTTGTTGGGATCCTCCTTGCGAAATATATGTGATTACCTGAAGACAATTGCGCCATGGATTCCTCAACTCCTGAAAGCAAAATCCTGTTTTTAGTCCTTGGCAACTTTATCATGTTATGGTATTTCAGATAATCTTCCCAGCTTTTTATGCCATATTTCCAGATCTTAAGCTCTGTAGTTGCTCCAATGTTCGGAATGTGGACATAGGTGTTCTGCAGCATATTAACCAAATGAATTTATTTTATATTCCATACTTGCAAGGTCGACAACTGTGGCTTTTCCGGGCATGGGCTCAAGATTCATCCTTTTCTGGAACTCTGTCTGGCTCTGCCATGTACCGCTGTTTATCATGAGCACGCCCTTGTACCGCGATACTCCGACCGTGTGGACATGACCGCAGTGAAGTATATCGGGTATCTGGTCTATGACAAAATGATCTTTTTTCTCAGGCGCAATGGAGACCCTGCCTCCGTATATTGGGGAAAGGTGCCTGAACCTGAGCATCGACGCCATGGGTTTTGCAGGATCGCCGTAGGAAAAGCCATGAGTACCTGCAATTATGTCATCCATCGACCTGCCGTGATAAATAAGCACTTTAACACCTTTGATGTCCACCATTGCGGGGTTCCCTACGAATGTAATATCGCTCCTGAAAAGACGTGTAATTCTCTCTGGAAAGCACGGCTGGGGCTCTGCCTGCCTGACAGCATCATGGTTCCCGGGTGAGATGATCATTTTGATGTGTCTGGGAACTGCATTCAGGTATTCGGCTGCTTTTGCATACTGTTCATAAATATCAAGTATCGCAAGCTCTTTGTCCTGACCGGGAAATATCCCTATGCCATCGACCACATCACCTGCAATGATGAGATAATCGATATCATCCCCGAGCCAATCCACGAACCGAAGCCATGCATCTTCCAGGAATGTCTTGCTCCCAACATGGATATCAGAAATAAATACTGCTTTTCCTCTGGCATTCTCCCTTGCAATTGAGATAATCTGTGAGTTGGGAAGATCCGGGCGGATAACACTATTTGCGAACATGAGAGAACCGTCCCCTGAAAGCGTTCCTGTCACTCCGATCACTTCATCCATGAGGAGGCTGCCTGCCATTTCGAATAATTCCTTGTCTTTTTCTTTGTGGACTAAAACCGGTATGGTGCCCGTGCTGTCTTCTACATCGATAAGCCTGTGTCCTTTTGCAGTGGTCCTTTTATTCAAAACCATCCCTATTACAGAAAGTGGTTCCCTTGTATCCATGTTCCTTTTCTTCAGGCTCTCTATAGGTCTTGCGCTAATCCTTTTTCGCAGCAGGTCTCCGAGCAAAGTGTAACGGTCCTTGAAGTACCCCACGAAATCGGTGTATTCCCCTATGCAGGTGGACTGGTTAGATATATCCTTGAGCACGGTGACCTGTGCAGGTTGCGCCTCAAGTTTTCTTGCTGTTGATTTCGTCTGGACTGGGATTGTTAATTCTGGTGTTGTCGCTGTTAGTCCATTTCCGTCCATCCCGGGTATTGAGGAAGGAGCACTTCTGATATGCTCTGCCCCGACAACGATCACAGAACTATCTATTGAGCTGAGAATCTTCTGTATCAGTTCCGGGGAAGAACTGGTCTTTAATATATCCAGAGCAACAGGGTCTACCTGGAATCCGGATTCTGCAAAAATCTGTATAATATCACCAGTCTCCATGCCCACAACTTATGTGTTTTAAGTGGGATAAGATTTTTCCCCGGAAACCTTTATACTTTCAGCAACGATTTATATTCTGAATGTCTCTACTTGAAAAAACCAGAAAATTCTACCATAGCGACAGCTTTTGGGCTGGACTATTCAGGGATCTTATTTTTGTTTTTGTTGTAGTCGCTGTTTTTTCCTCGGCCTCTCAGGTTATATTCGGGCTATGGACACCGATGGTTGCAGTCGAAAGTGAGAGCATGGTCCCTAATATTCAGATCGGTGATATTATTTTCATGGAAAGTATGGATAGAACAGTGGTAATTACCAACATTGAGGGGGCACAAAAAAATTACACTTCATTTGGGAAATATGGGGATGTGATACTGTACAAACCTTTGGGAATGGGGGGTAGAACACCCATAATCCATCGTGCCATGTACTACGTTGAGACCGGGGAGCCCATGTGGAACGGCGGCCCACCTGCGCCTCATGCAGGATATATCACTAAAGGGGATAACAATCCATCATACGACCAGAAAGGGAGCATCAGTTATTTGCAGCCAGTGAAAAAAGAATGGGTCACAGGTGTGGCGCGCCTGAGTCGCGTTCCTGTTCTTGGGTGCATTTCTCTTGCTGCCAGAGGCAATGATGCCTGCATTAAACACTTATGGACCTAAAATATCCGAATCCTGCATGCCTAAAATCAGGCATACAGTTTGGTCTGGTTGGGGGGTTTGAACCCCTCAAGCTGTTTTAACCTGTAGTCCTCAAAAAGCACTCTGCTTGTACTTTCTGTCGGGACACTTAATGAAATTTCTTTTGTCCTGCCATACCTGCCTTTACTTACAACCGTGGCATTGAGAATGCCAAGCATATCTAACTCTGATATCAGGTCAGTCACTCGCCGCTGTGTCAGTATGTCGATCCCTATAATACGGCACATCTGCTTGTAGATGTTATATGCTTCACCTGTTGTGATGTTACTGTCACCCACGTTGTTTAGCATGACCGCGCTTAGCAGAACGAGCTTTGACTGTGTTGGAAGGGTTTTTACCACTTCGACGACCCTGTCAGTCTCTATTTTGTCCTGCGCCTGCCTCACATGTATTTCAAGGACTTTAGCTGATTTTGAGCGCTCAGAAAGTTCACCTGAAACGCGTAAGAGATCAAGAGCTCTTCTAGCGTCTCCATGTTCCTGTGCAGCATAAGCCGCGCATAGTGGTATAACGCTTTCCTCAAGAACACCGGGTTTGAAAGCTGTTTTTGCTCTTTCCTGTAAGATGTCCCTGAGCTGATTTGCATCGTATGGGGGGAATATGATCTCCTCTTCACCGAGAGAGCTTTTTACCCTTGGATCAAGGAATTCCGTGAATTTCAGATCATTTGTAATACCTATAAGGCTGACCTTCGCCTTTTTGAGGTCTGAATTTATCCTTGTGAGATTGTATAATACATCATCGCCCTTATCCACAAGCTTGTCCACCTCATCCATTATTATTATTGCAATGCGCTTTTCAGAGTCCAGCGCATTCTTGAATTCTGTGTAGACCTGGTCAGTCGGCCAACCTGTCATGGGAACCTCTTTATCAAAATGCCTGGCTAGAGAGGCAAGCAGTCTGTATTGAGTATCTACCACCTCACAATTAATGTAAATCACCACACTCGGTATACCGTATAATTCCCCGGTCCTTTCAAGTTCCTTCCCTACATGTTTTGCAACAGCAGTTTTTCCGGTGCCTGTTTTTCCATATATTAACACATTCGATGGAGTTTCCCCTCGCAATGCAGAAACTAACACTGTTGCCAGTGCCTTTACCTGATCACTTCTGTGTGGAAGATAATCCGGTGTATATGTCGACCGAAGAACTTCTCGGTTCTCGAAGATATTTACTATTGTCAGCATATCTTCAAAGATACCCTTTATTGTTATAGTTCCGTTATCCAATACTTCGACCCTCCTTAACACATCCTGCAATGGAAGGATGGGTATTAAGAGTTTTGGTGATGACCCCTTTATTTCCGATGGAAAGCCCATTGGTTCCAAAAAATCGTATGAAAATATAATGCCACTCAATCGTTGTTTTTTTTAAGTATTTATTTTGTGTATAGAAAAACACCCCAATGTTTTCCAACTAACCCCCTCGTTTCCACTCAAACTGAATGCTAGACCCTACCCCTTTGTTTCGTGTGGAAGTCGAGAAAAACCAATTGACTGCAGATGATAGATCCAATCCCTAAAACCAATGCGTTCTGCTTTGTATTTAACAGTATATAAAAGTTTCTGTTTAAAATTAATATATAAATATATCAATTAATTTCTTTAATTTTTCAAATAACTTAACAAAAACAATACTATACAAAAGCTCCAGAAGAAATAGAGGGGTAGGTTCGGGCAACACTTACCAATGATAATGAAACTATCTGTCAACAGGGATTGTTTCCAGTTGACTGGACAGGCCCCAGATAAGTGTTCTTGTATGAAGTGGAACATTTGGGTCATTCCCAATATCATCAAGTCTGGAAACAACCATTGCAGCTCGTGTGGAAGGGGAGTCTTTCTCATTGGAAAGTGTATTTTTCATACTTTCAGCATTGCGTCTAATGTTCCTTGGGACAGAATCGTCGTTAATTATACGGTCAAGTACCCCAATGCACTGCCTTATTACTTCGTTCGGATTTGGCGGCATGATCATGGCTCCTTTAATATTACTTATTTAAAAAATGTATATTACCTATTTAAAATAAGCCGTGCATAATTGAACTGTTGTATGAAAAGACTTTCGGTGATTCCAGATGTCAAAAATCGATGAAAACCTAAAAATGCAGAAAATCACAAACCTCCTTGAAAAGGGAGGAACCATGCTTGCACAATCACATGATTGTGGAGCCCCAATGTTCAGGTTCCAGGGAAAAGTGTTATGCCCCGTGTGTGATCAAGTAACTGAGGAAGAAAAGAAGGTTGCAGTAGAGCAAGAGTCACTCAAAAGACGGCACCAGAAAGAGAGCGTTTCAGAAGCCAAGTCAAGAATACCTGATGACAGTCAAATCGCAGCAATGACAAAAAAGAAGATCCAGATGATCTCCGAGGGTCTTGAAAACGAAACCGATCTTCACAGGATCAAGGAAAAGCTGGAATGTATCGAGCTTGGGATAAAGATATTGAAATTGCTGGGGTGAGGGAAGGAAAGGGAAAATGCATGAATTTTAAGATTATCATTTCTTCCTCTTCTTCATTATATATTCAGACAATTTCTTCTTAAGCTTCATATAATCAACATCAGAAAGCCTGGTCGATGTAAGAGCCGAATCCCTCAAAAAACAGGGTTTTGTGATCTTGCAGCACCATGCCATGCTCCCGAAACAGGTCCCATTTCCTGGCTCAAGGGGTGTCCCCCTTGTAAAGTCCATCTTGAGCTTCATGAACTCTTCTGCACTGATGCCAGCCTGCTTGAGGGCTCCATGCAAAGCGCAGTCCTTTACAGGAAGGCAGCAGAAAGCAAGAGCCCTCAGGTCTCCTCCCCCGCAGATATGCTTTGGTGCATTGTACCATCCGGTCATGGACTGGATAGCGCTTATCTCATCCACAAGATGGTCAATAAGACCCGGACCATGCAAACCAGGACCGTGTACTGTCGCCTCATGGGATGATATCCCTTCAAGAACACCGCGAGCAACAGAAACCATATCTGCACCATGTGAGAACATCTCTTTTGCGCTTTCAAGATCAACAACTGAATTGTTACCTATGATGAACAGATCTGTGGAATTACGGATGCGTTTGATCACACCGATATCAACACCCTGGGGGTGCATTGCATCAATATGGATGATATCAGCTCCAGCTTTCTCGATCGCCTTTGCCAACTCTACATCGTTCACCACGTTGGCTCTTGTCTTGACAGAAAGCACAACACCGGTTTTTTTGATTTCTCTGATATATTCACACAATCTGGGCACATCTCTTAACAGAGCCTCTCCTGCACCAAGTTCTACCATCTCAGGCTGCCTGCAGTGTGCGTTAATTTCAAGTATCGCACCATATGTTTTTACAAGGTGAGCTGCCTGAACATAAGGTTCAAGTGATGCTGCGCGCACGTTAACTGCGATGGTCGTTAAATCCCTGGAACCAGTAAGTTCTTGTTCCAGGAAATTCATCGGATCGTCTGAAACAAATTCATTTCTACCTCGCGCCACTTCTTTTCTGGCAGCTTCATTCGTCCTCTTATCCAGATTATAGCCACCAAGTACTATTAATCCTGCATTACTGAACTTTGAAGCGAACTTTGAATCCGTAATTCCTGCCAATGGAGCAGTAGCAATGGGGTTTTTTAAAGATGCATAGCCAATATTAATATTAAACAAGTCTTTTGTCACGATAAATCCTCATAGATTTTTTTCAGGATTTGCTTTACAGTTGTTTGATTATTTATGAACCTTACGCAAAAACAAATTCATTATCTTTTCCTAAAAACAATTTCATAAACTTTTTATATCAATAATCCTTTTAAAACAAATAAATATAAGGTGGTCAAATGGCTGCAAATGAATTTCTTAACAACTATTTACCCTTCGCTATAATGTTAGTGATCGGAATCGTCTTCGTGGCGATCGCATTATTTATGTCAAGGATGGTCAGACCCAGTGTCAAGACCAAAGTAAAACTCTCCACATACGAATGTGCAGAGACCCCGGTTGGCGATGCCAGGATACATTACAATATACAATATTATATGATAGTGATAGTCTTCCTGATCTTTGATGTGGAGGTGCTGTTCATGTATCCATGGGCAGTGCAGCTGCGATCGCTTGGAGGGTTGGGGTTCATCGAGATGGTGCTTTTCATTGAAGTGTTGATTATCGGTCTAGCTTACGCCTGGAGAAAGGAGGCATTAGAGTGGATCCAGTAACTATTGATACAACAAAAATTAGGATGACAAAAAGAAAGCCAGAGACAGCGCTTGAAAAGCTGGAAGATACCAATCTTATCAATACTCTTCTTGCAGCTAAGGACAGAGAAGGATTTATTCTTTTGACCACAATTGATCAGGCCATGAACTGGGGGCGGCTCAGTTCACTGTGGCCTGTTACTTCTGGTCTGGCTTGCTGTGCGATCGAGATGATGGCTGTGTCCATGGCACACCATGACATCGCTCGTTTCGGGATGGAAGTTTTCAGAGCCAGCCCAAGGCAGGCAGATCTTATGTTCGTGGCAGGCACCGTGACAAAGCGCATGGCTCCTAGGGTTAAGCAGCTCTATGAAATGATGTCTGAACCCAAATGGGTCATCTCAGTCGGAAGCTGCGCGAACACCGGAGGGCCGTATCATGAATCCTACTGCGTCTTAAAAGGAGTGGACAATATTATTCCAGTGGATGTTTATATTCCCGGATGTCCCCCTCGCCCCGAGGCGTGGCTTTACGGAATTATCCAGCTGCGCGAAAAAATAAAGAACGAAGGTTATGGTGCAAAATGGGGGCTTAATAAATGAAAAATTTTAAGAAGCGAGGTGTCGCTTTATGAATTCAGCAGAGGAATTAAAATATTTGCTTCCTAACTCGGTTGTCAGTGTGGGCGTCCAGACGAACAAACCCCAGGCTGTTATCAGGAAAGAGGATTTCTTAAAAGTGGCTGAAAAAGTCAAGGAATTGGGTTATGATAATCTTTCTGTCATCACAGGCGTTGACCGCGTGGACAGGATCGAGGTAATTTATAATCTCTTCTCATACAAGAAAAAACAGAACCTTGCGTTGAAAGTGGTTCTTGACCACAGATCTCCTGAAGTTGATTCAGTTACATCAATATGGAAAGTTGCGGACTGGCTTGAGCGCGAGACATACGATCTTGTCGGGGTAAAGTTCAACGGTCATCCGGATCTTAAGAGGATACTTCTTCCAGAAGGATGGATCGGTCACCCGCTGAGGAAAGATTATGATATGAACACTGAGCAGTTTGTTACCATCGGAGAGGATGGGGAAGATATAGTAAGCCCTGACGGATCAAACCTGTTGAGGAGGAAGTAACATGGAAACAGAAACACTTCTTTTGAACATGGGTCCTGTGCACCCCAGTACTCACGGTGTGCTGCGCTTTAAGCTCAGGATGGACGGTGAAATAATAAGGGACTGCCAGATCGTTGTCGGGTATCTCCACAGGGGAACTGAAAAATTCGGGGAAATGAAAACATATCTTCAGTTCATACCATACACTGACAGGCTGGATTATATCGCAGCCATGCCAAACAATTACGCTTATGTCAAGGCTGTCGAAGAACTTGCTGGAATAGAAGTGCCTCAAAGAGCAGAATACATCAGAGTGCTTGTGATGGAACTTAACAGGGTAATTAACCACCTTGTATTCATGGGCTCGCTGCTTCTTGATCTTGGGGCCTCCACAATGATAATGTACGGGTTCAGGGAACGAGAGAACGCCCTGCAGCTCTATGAGAGTCTTTGCGGCGCAAGGATGACTTTCAATTACATCAGACCCGGCGGTGTGAGGGAAGACCTGCCTGACGGCTTCATACCAAAACTCAATGAGTTTATCAAGGATATGGAAAAGCGCATAGTGGATTATGAAGAATTGGTCAACGGCAATGAGATATTCCTTATGAGGATGAAAAATATTGGTGTGATAAATGCCGAAGAAGCCATCAATTACGGGATGACGGGTCCGTCAATGAGAGGATCTGGCGTGGATCATGACATAAGGAAACTGGAACCATACTCTATTTATCAGGACCTTGATTTCAAAGCCTGCATGCGCAGGGAAGGAGACAGCTATGCCAGATATCTTGTCAGGGTGGATGAGATACGGGAAAGCCTGCATATATTAAAACAGATAGTAGATAAATTACCAAAAGGAAATACCATTAACCAGAGATATGGTTTTGCGCCAAACACAGGCGCACCATCCGCAGTCACGTCATACTTCCCCAGAATATTCACGCCCGCCGAAGGCGAAGTTTACAGCAGGATAGAGGCGCCAAAAGGAGAACTTGGTTTCTTCGTAGCAAGCGATGGTACAACAAAACCATACCGCGTCAAGATACGCTCCCCATCATTCTGCAATCTTGTGGCTTTACCGAAAATGGTCTTGGGTCTTAAGATACCTGACCTTATAGCGGCTTTTGGTACGATTGACATTGTTCTTGGTGATGTGGACAGGTGATATTATGATTACAAACCCAAACGCTTACGATTTGATAATTGCGATACTTAATGCAATTGGAGTTTACAACATTATACTTGGGTTCTTCCAGGACCAGGGGATGGAGTATGTCCTGAGGATAATAATTGTCCTTGTGGAAGTTGCAGTAGTGGTTGTTTTCGCGCTTGTTACCGTGATGTTCCTGTCCTGGCTTGAACGAAAAATGTTCGCGGTTGTCCAGTCAAGGTACGGACCAATGGTAACAGGACCTCGCGGACTGTTCCAGCCCATTGCAGACGGCATCAAGCTTCTTGGAAAAGAGGATATTATTCCCGCAAAAGCTGACAGGTGGATTTTCACATTAGCTCCTTTCATAGTATTCGTATCTGTACTGCTTGTTTTTATCCCGCTTCCTTTTGGTGAATCGCTCATCCTCTCTGATCTGAGGGTGGGACTTCTCTATATAATTGCAATATCTGCTATTACGCCAGTGTCAATTTTGCTTGCTGGATGGGCATCAAACAACAAATATTCCTTAATGGGCGCCATAAGGGCAGTAGCTCAGGACATAAGTTACACGATCCCTCTTGCGATCACTGCGATCGCTGTTGTCGTATTTGTAGGGTCGCTCAGTACCGTAGATATTGTAAATGCCCAGCAGGGTTACTGGTTCGGTTTCATTCCCAAATGGTTCATATTTTTACAGCCGCTCGGGTTCATCCTGTTCCTTATAGCGTGCATTGCTGAAATGGGGCGTATTCCATTTGACTTCCAGGAATCTGAACAGGAACTTGTAGCAGGTTTCTTCACTGAATACAGCGGCATGAAATTCGCTATGTTCTTCCTTGCAGAGTATGCGCATCTTTTTGCGGTCTCAGGAATAATTGTCACAATATTCCTTGGCGGCTGGACAGGTCCTGCGATCCCGTTAATACCCATCCAGATCACCTCGCTGATATACTTCATGATAAAGACATATGCTGTGATCTTCTTTGCGATGTGGTTGAGGGACACGGTCCCACGAGTCAGGATTGACCAGCTTCTTCACCTTGGATGGAAGATCATGATCCCGCTGGCACTATTGAACCTATTGTTTGCAGCATTTTTAGTAACATTTGTGGTAACTGCCGGGGTGAGATAAATGGCATGGATAAGCAGGAACTGGACAATGATCGGTATAATAAAAGGGCTTATCGTCACCATGAAACACATTCTCAAGATAGGGAACAGAAAGACCGTAACTGTTCAGTACCCCTATGAGCGAATGAAGGTGGCACCAAGGTTCAGAGGCAGGCATGCGGTGGACGAGGACGCATGCATCGGCTGCGGGATATGTGAAACAACCTGTCCCAATTCCACGATAACGATAGTAAAATATGGAACAAGATGGTTCCCGGAGTTTAATCTTGGCATGTGCCTGTTCTGCGGATTGTGCGTGGATGCGTGCCCGATGAATGCTTTGAAAATGACAGGGGATTATGAACTGGCTGATTATTCCAGGGAGAGCCTGATTTATGGTCCAGAAAGGATCTTGTTCAAGAAAGAGGTGAGTAAATAATGGATATCGTATTTTTAATAATTTCTATTATCACTATAATCTCGTCGATCATGGTGGTCTTATCAAAAAAGTTAGTCCACAGTGCTGTATATCTTGCAGGCACCTTCATGGGTACAGCCGGACTTTTCTTGCTCCTGAATGCCGAATTTGTTGCATGGGCGCAGGTGCTTGTATATGTAGGAGCGGTCGTGACCCTGATATTATTCACTATAATGTTAACCAGAAAAGGAGAGGAAGAGAATGCTGAATAAGATACTTAATTTAATTGTAGTCCTGCTGTTGTTCACTGTTATGTTCATATCTATCGATGACAGCATCAGGGTCTGGTCAGGAAAAGACCAGGCAAATGAGATAAGCGTCGAGACACTTGCCAATGGCGCAGGGGGAATATTCACAGATTATATCTTCTCTTTTGAACTGCTGTCACTGTTATTGATCGCAGCCCTGATCGGTGCGCTGTATATTGCCAAAAAGGAGGTATACTGATGGCTGACCTGTTCATGTTCCTAATAATATCCGCGATAATATTCTCGATCGGCTCTTATGGGATCATCACCCAGAGAAGCGGGATAAAGATCCTGATGAGCATCGAACTGATGCTTAATGCTGCCAACATCAACCTTGTGGCATTCTCCAGCTTCAATGGCGATGCCTCAGGCCAGGTATTTGCGTTGTTCTCGATAGCAATTGCGGCAGCGGAAGCAGCTATTGGTTTTGCGATCCTTGTTGCGCTGTTCAAGGTGCGGGATACCATCAATCTTGATAATATCAATATCCTGAGGTGGTAATATGTTCAGTGAACCAGATTCAATTTTTCCAGCTTTAATTGTGTTGTTACCTGTTCTGGCGTTCGTTCTGACGCTCTTCCTTGGCAAGAAACTCCCCCATGGAGGAGCATATTTACCGATCGCAGCGATCGCAGGTTCTTTTATCATCTCGCTGGGTGTTTTCCTTGAGATATATCCTGACAAAATAGTCCAGCAGTCCTGGCCATGGTTCGCAAATATGAATATTGGCATACTGATAGACCCACTGGCAGTGGTTATGCTGATGATGGTAACATTCGTAAGCCTTCTTATTCATATTTATGCAGTTGGATATATGTCACACGACCCTGCAAAGCCGAGGTATTTTGCAGAAACTGCCTTGTTTACAGCAGCCATGCTGGGAGTTGTGCTTTCAGACAACATCCTACAGTTCTTCATTTCATGGGAACTTGTGGGCGTGTGTTCTTTCCTGTTGATCGGGTTCTGGTACCACAAACCATCAGCAGCTGCTGCTGCAAAGAAAGCCTTCCTCGTAACAAGGGTCGGAGACGTGCTGTTTCTTGCAGGCATTGTGCTTCTTTATGTGAATATCAATGAGATAATCGCATCTGGAAGGTTCAGTGTTGCGTCGGATAATTACCTGCTCCAGTTCAGTACAATGTTTGAAGCTGCGAAATTGATCGACCCTACACAATTGACATATATCACATTACTGTTCTTCGGAGGCGCAATCGGCAAGAGTGGTCAGTTCCCATTACACGGGTGGCTGCCTGACGCAATGGAAGGTCCGACAACAGTTTCTGCTTTGATCCATGCAGCGACAATGGTCACAGCAGGTGTTTATCTTGTCGCCAGGACGTTCCCCATGTTCGTGGCAACCCCGGCCACTCTGGGAGAATTGTATCCTTCATTTTTCCCTGCCCATGTACCTGACGCACTGCTCATAGTGGCATACATCGGCGGATTCACTGCGCTCTTTGCAGCCACGATGGGGCTTGTGATGAACGATATAAAAAGAGTGCTTGCTTATTCAACGGTCAGTCAGCTTGGCTATATGATGCTTGCTCTTGGCACGGCCGGTGCAGTGCTGGGCGCAAAGGCCGTCGGTATTTCCCTTTTCCATTTGATAAGCCATGCCTTCTTCAAGGCACTGCTCTTCCTGTGCGCCGGCAGCGTGATACATGCAGTGGGAACAAATGACATAAGAGAGATGGGCGGACTTTTCAAGAAGATGAAGATAACAGGTACCACTATGATGATCGCAGCGCTTTCGCTAGCAGGCATTGGAATCCCCTTCTTAAATATAGGCACTGCGGGATTCTTCAGCAAAGATATGATCATCGAGGGGTCTTTCGAGTATGGAGAAAAAACAGGTGATATGATCCCATACGCCTTTGCAGTTATAGCAGCCCTTCTCACATCAATTTACATATTCAGACTGTGGTTCATGGCTTTCACAGGGAAGCCGCGTTCCGAGAGACATGCTCACGAATCACCGAACGTAATGACAAGACCGCTCATGATACTTGCAATTCTTGCTCTGTTCTTCGGCTTCACACAAGTTGGGTTCTATGGTTATCTTGAAAAGAACTTTGAACTCATGGGAGTTGAGATGGCAGGTCATGAAGGTGAAGCGCCAGAGATACCTGTTATCATTATCCTTCTCCCTGTAATTGTAGGTGTGCTTGGCTTCCTGATATCCTATGCAATATACTATAAGCGATGGCTTGACATGAGCAAGATAATTTCATCCAGCAACCCTCTCTACAAACTACTGCTGAACAGATATTATGAGCCAAAAATCGGTGCTGATATAATTGGAGTCAAACTGACTCATGATGTGGTAGCGCAGTCGGGCGAGTTCGTGGACAGGAAGATAATAGACGGACTTGTGATCGATAATATAATCGGCAAAACCACATTCTCCCTTGGTGAAGCTGCGAGGAAGCTCCAAACAGGCGTGGTCCAGAACTATGCATCGGTTACACTGCTTGGAGTTGGTCTATTGTTGATCGTTCTCAAGCTCGTTGGAGGTATTTAAAATGACTGCATATATTTCATTAATGATAGCGATCCCGCTAATTGGCGCGATTCTCGCCTTCCTTACAAAGACAAGACAGCAGGCGCGCGCAGTGGCGCTCGTGTCATCTGGCATCTCGCTTCTTATTTCGATAATAATGCTGTCCAGGTTTGACAGTTCTTTAGCTGGCATCCAGCTTGACGAAATACATTCATGGATCCCGAGCCTTGGAATAACTCTCAGTTTTGGAGTGGACGGGATAGGAATGCCTCTAGTCCTTCTTTCATGCATTGTGATCCCACTTACGGTGATCTTTGCATGGGGTGAGACAAAAGAACCAAACAAGTTCTACGGTCTCATACTCCTTGAACTCGTAGGGGTTCTTGGTGTTTTCACGTCGCTTGACTTTTTCGTGTTCTACATATTCTGGGAGATAGTGCTCATCCCAATGTACTTCCTGATAAGTATCTGGGGCGGACCCCGCAAGGATTATGCAGCTATTAAATTCTTCATATATACCCACATAGCAAGTCTAGTGATGCTGCTTGCGATATTTGCATTGTACTTTAATGCATGGCAGATCACTCGCACACCAGATTTTAACATGTTCCATCTGCTCAAAAACTATTCACTGCTCGACGGCTGGCTCATAACGAACGTGATCTCAATAAAAGATGCGATATTCATCGGACTCCTGTTCGGTTTCATAGTAAAAATGCCTGCAGTCCCATTCCATACATGGCTTCCTGATGCACATGTGGAAGCACCAACAGCAGGCAGTGTAATACTGGCAGCACTGCTGCTCAAGATGGGAGGATACGGTCTCTTCAGGGTCATACTTCCGTTGCTTCCATTTTCGGATTCACCCGGGAAAATGATCACGCTGATGGCGATAATAGGGGTGCTCAGCATCCTTTACGGCACATTCCTGGCACTGGCGCAGCGTGACCTTAAGAAGATGGTGGCGTACTCAAGCATAAGCCACATGGGATATGTAACCCTTGGCGCAGCGGCGCTTGTTCCGTTATCAGTGAGCGGCGCCATGTTCCAGCAGTTCTCACACGGTCTTATCACATGCGTGTTGTTCATGTCGTGCGGCGTCATTCAACATAGCGCAGGAACAAGGATAATAGGGGATCTTGGAGGGATAGCAAAGTACATGCCAAAACTCACCTTCGTTATGCTTGCAGGCTTCCTCGCATCGCTTGGATTACCAGGTATGAGCGGATTTATTGCTGAGTTACTGGTTCTACTCAACTCGTATGCAAACCTGCCCACCTTCGTGATACTGGCTCTATTTGGCATCGTGTTCACCGCAGGCTACCATCTCTGGGCAATGCAGCGCGCCGTGTTCGGGACATTTAATGAAAAGCTGGGGCATATCCATGATGGAGCAAACTATGAGATAGCTTCCATGGCTGTGCTTGTGCTGTTGATAATATTCTTCGGGCTTTATCCGAACCCTGTGCTTAATATGATGACAACAACTGCGACACCGCTTGTCAGGGATGCGGCCGGTCTTGTAGGAGTGATAGTATGAGTTATGTTTTACTTGCGCCAGAGATACTGTTGACAGTCCTGGCACTGGCAGTTATATTGATCGGTCTTCTGGTAAGCGACAAGTCAAAGAATATCCTGGGGTATATCTCAGCAGCAGGACTTGCAGCTTCACTAATATTGACGATCGCAAAAACAGGGGAAGGAAGCTTCTTCTACAATGCGATTGTGGTCGATCCGCTTTCCCAGATATTCAAGATAATATTTCTTGTTGTTTCACTTATTGCAGTTATAGCCTCGATCCACTATTTCAAGGACAACCGCAATCAGGATGAGTATTACACTCTTATCCTCCTAGCAACCGTTGGAATGATGGTTGTGGCTTCTGCAAATGACCTGTTAGCCCTCTTTGTGGGTTTTGAGCTTGCCAGCATGTCGACGTACGTCCTGGCAGGTTTTGAGAAAAAGAATCCGGCATCTCTCGAAGCTGCATTAAAGTATTTCATAATAGGTTCGCTCTCATCAGCCCTGATGCTTTTCGGTATGTCTCTGGTGTATGGAGTATCAGGCAGTACCAACATCTCTGAGATCCTTACTTATTTCAAAACCGCCCAGGTTTCAGGACTTGATATTCTCGCAATGGTATTCCTTGTCGCAGGTTTTGGTTTCAAAATGGCTCTTGTGCCTTTCCATATGTGGGCACCAGATACATACGAAGGCTCTCCGACTGTGGTTTCATCCCTGCTTGCAGCAGGCTCAAAGAAGATGGGATTTGTTGCTGCGTTCAGGGTACTTGTTCTGGCTATGGTGGCTGTGAGAGCCGATATCCAGATAGTATTCGCGATCCTGGCAGTTATTACAATGACGTACGGCAACGTAGTAGCAATATCACAGAAGAGCATCAAGAGGATGCTTGCTTACTCATCCATAGCCCAGGCTGGATATATTTCCCTGGCATTCGTGGTCATGACACAGATGTCAATAGCAGGCGGCGTGCTTTTAGCCCTTGGTCATGCTTTTATGAAAGGCGGCGCCTTCATTGCTGTAGCAGTTGTGGGATATATGGTACTGTCAGATAATAAGAACACAAAGAACACTGACGACATTTCCAACTTCGCAGGGCTTGGAAAACGCGCGCCAATAACCGCGTTGTCCCTGTTCGTGTTCTTCCTGGCTCTTGCCGGCATTCCCCCGTCAGCTGGTTTCATAGGCAAGTTCGTGCTGTTCTATTCTGTAACGATCCAGGCAGTGAGCACAGCAAGCACATGGCTTCTGGTAATCGTGATAATAGCGATATTGAACAGCGCTCTTTCGATCTATTACTATGCGCGCGTAATAAGATACATGTATGTGCTGCCCCCAGTTGGTGAAAAGATACATGAGCCCCTTCCATATGTGATAGCGATGCTTCTTGCTGTTATCGGAACTATCGGAATAGGTTTGTATCCAGAACCAGTGATCAATATGGCAATGAATGCAGCATCGGTTTTAGGAGTGTGATAATTATGGCAGACTGTGAACTTTGTGGTGTGGCAAGACCCACCCTTTGCCCGGTGAAAGTGAACGACCCGCGCGTCAAGCTGGCGTATCCCACGGGTACATGGAGGGGAATAAACGAAGAATGTCTTGAAATATGTCTTGAGGCGAACCTGAACAGGGTGCCCTCGAATGCCAAGAAATGTGATCTTTGCAGCATTAAGAACGTACCATTATTCCAGGTTAAGATACAGGTGCCAATCTTCCAGGAGCCTTACCACAGGGAAGTCAATAAAGCCCTGTGTGAAAGCTGCTTTGAAGCCTGCAAGGATACAAAGAAAAGACGAGTTGCTGAAAAAGAAGAAGTGCACCATCACTAATTTCTTTTAGTGTCTGCCCTCCAGAGGTGCAATTCTGGAGGTTTGTGACTCGGGGTTATAGTTTGCGGATAGCAAGCATGTTGATATCGGTTTATTATTTCGCGTTATCAGTTATCTTATTAGAGCCTTCATACTTTGAAGGGCATTTTGTAAGCATCTGGTAAGCCTTGAAAACATCATTATCGTCAAACTTACCTGTGACAATAGCCTGAACTGTGTTCTCTTCGGCCTGCGGCGGAAGGTTGGGTTTATCTCCTGTATAGACGACATCTATTGTGGAGATGCCATCAGTGAGTTTAAATGTCAGGGTGCGGTTGAAGCTGTCCCATTTATCTGAACCCTGAACCATAGTTCCGTTGATGAGGATTACTTTGTCTGTCAGGTTAGCTTTATCTGCGATTGCCTGGCTGACCTCGTAGTTGCTGGACGGGACTCCAATTATTACAAGGTATGCCAACAATACTATTACAACCGAAACTCCTAGTATGAACCGCTGTTTTTTTTTCATTTGTATCCTTACGAACTATAATGGATAACCCTATCCTTAAGCCTTTTGTTTTTTTTTGGAGAAGTAAAGATATAGCAATTGAAAGACATGATTAACTGAAAATGAAAAACCCAAGTGTCGATGACTCAAAATCCTCAGTCCTGTGTTGCCCGGGCGATGAAAAACTCAGGAAGGAATGGCTTATTACACTGGAAAAAGAGCACGAGTCGCTAAGGGTTGCTTCGGATGAAATATCAGGGAAATTCAAGATACTCTCAAATTCCGACAGGGTGGAGATACTGCTCATGCTGGAGCAGAGAGAACACTGCATGGATGAGATCGCAAAAAAGCTGAAAGTCCGAAAATCAGCTGCGTCCTATCACCTTGGGTTACTGAAAAAACATGGCATGATATGCATAAAAAAGCGTTCAAGGTTCGCTTATTATGTGCTCTCCCGTGAAGGAAAGAACGCTCTGATGATCTCCAGGAATATTTAGAGTTAGCCAGAATTCAATTTTTTTTGAATCGATTTGTCAGCTTTATTTAGTGCTAAGCAGAATAAAGCAAGAGGTAATCTCTTGAAAGAAATATCCGGGTGTGCAGGTGGAATAGATAAAGGCGGTCTTGGCATAATAAGTAAATTCCTGACTTTATGGATCCTTCTTGCCATGGCAGTTGGGATAATTCTCGGATTTGTTTATCCGCAGGTAGCAGGGATATTAGATGCTGTTCAGATCGAACATGTCTCTCTGCCCATTGCAATAGGTCTTATCTGGATGATGTATCCGCCCCTTGCAGGCGTGAAATACGAAGAATTATCTAAAATGAAGAAGGAGGGAAAAGCCCTTAGCGCCTCTATTATCCAGAACTGGGTGATCGGTCCTGTGCTGATGTTTTCCCTCGCATGGATATTCCTTCCTGACCTTCCTGAGTACCGCATGGGGTTGATCATGATCGGCCTTGCGCGATGCATCGCCATGGTGCTTGTCTGGAACCAGCTTGCATGCGGGGATAACGAACTGTGCGCAGTTCTTGTCGCTATGAACTCCATCTTTCAGGTGGCGCTTTATTCATTCCTGGCATATTTGTTCATAACCATATTGTCCCCATGGATAGGCGGCGCAGGTGCGGGAGCTGTTGTGGATATTTCAATATGGCAGGTCGCAAAAGCTGTGTTCATTTATCTGGGAATTCCCTTTATCGCAGGAATAATAACACGCTCAGTTCTCGTTAAAAAGAGGGGAAAGGACTGGTACGATAATGTATTTATGAAAAAGCTCGGTCCCACAGCGCTTGTCGGACTTCTTTTTACAATTATCGTCATGTTCTCCCTGAAGGGCGAGTTCATTGTAAAACTCCCCATGGATGTATTGAGAATTGCAATTCCGCTGCTTGTATATTTCATCATAATGTTCGCAGTTTCATTTTTCATGTCGCACAGGCTCGGTTTTTCATACGAAAAGACCACGACGCTTGCATTCACTGCCGCAAGCAATAACTTTGAACTTGCGATCGCTGTTTCTGTGGCGGTGTTCGGGATAGGATCAGGCGTAGCATTCGCTGCCGTCGTGGGACCGCTTATCGAAGTGCCTGTAATGCTTGGACTTGTGCACGTTGCGAGAAGAGCCAGTGTGATATGGTTCGATGAAAGAGGTTTGCCGAAGTAAAGTAGTCTGGATGAATATGGTATTGCTGATAAAAAGGAGGAATAAAAATGTCGTGGTTCAATGAAAAAACACCGGAAGTCGCGAAGGCTTTCGCAGAGATGAGAAACGCTGTCTATAAAGAAGGCAATCTTGACCGGCGCACGAAAGAACTAATCTCGATCGCAGCATCCGTGCTTATGAGATGTGAGCGCTGCACAGAGATACACGCAGAGCGGGCAAGAAAGCAAGGCGCGACAGATGAGCAGATCGCGGAAGCGGTTGCGTGTGCCATGTTCGTGGCTGCGGGATCACAATTGTCATGGAGCGATGTGTATGAGAAGATTCTGGGAGGGTCTAATAAATCGTGATCATATTAACCTAATTACCCGATTGAAGGGAAAATTATATAGCATTTGATAGTAAATGATATACTGATGACCACACAAATAAACATACGTCTTGATGAACGTCTAATTATGGAGATCGACGCACTTACACGTATGCTCCATATTCCCAGGTCTGAATGGATGAGGATGAAACTGGCAGAAGCTGTCAAGGACAGCATTCTAAAATATCGTGAAGCTCTGGCGCTTGAATATAATAAAGGTCACATATCTTTCGAAGATTTACATGCTGCATTGGGTAAAGATGCTGAAGATGTCAGAACAGTGCAGGAAATGACAAAGAAAGGCAAAAAAGAGATTGATAAATTGTTCGTGAAATGACTATATTTGCCGTCGATACTTGCTCTCTGATCGCTTTACAATATAGTGGTCATCTGGAAGCCATTTTTAAAAATATGGATATCATTATAACAAAAAAGATCCATTGCGAACTTGAAGAGATGAAGAAATTTTCAGACGATGATGGTGTAGCAGCAGAAAGGATATTGGGATCAATCCCGCGCATGAAAGTTGTTGAAACACGATCAAAACCAACAGGTGAAGAAGAGCTGATCGAACTTGCTTTACATAAGAAATGTGATTTTATTGTTTCCGATGATCTGCGCGCACTTTCTAAACTCAATAAAACAGGTACTCCTGTAATTTTCAGTACCCATATACTATACTATCTCTACAGGAAGGGCATTATATCAAAAGATGATAGTATGATCGCACTTGAGATGATGCGGAACAGACGATCCTGGAAAGAGAATTTTATTTACATCACGGGGAAACAACTGTTCGAGCAGACCTAAAAAAAGCATCAATATGGTTACAACAATACAAATAAAAGAAGATATGAAATCAGCATTAACTCAGATGAAAATCTTTGAACGCGAAACTTATAATGATGTTTTAGAGCGGCTAATAGGAGATGTTCGGGAATTGAACGAAGAAACAAAAAAAGAAATTGAAGCGGCGATCAGGTCAGATTCAGCAGCAAAGGAACTTAAAAAAATTGATAGGCCTAAATATAAAAACTAACTTGTATTATAATGTAATACTTTCTAAAGCCAAAGCCACATATAAATACTCCCTGTGATAACTCAGTCCCCATGACCCATTACCTCGGCGAGTTATTGCTTTACTGGTGCCCATCGTGCAACCTTCCCATACTTGGGAAGACCTGCGCCTGCGGATCAGCCACAAAAAAGATAGAAATAACTCCGCCAGGGGACATCAGGCCGGCATTTCCGTATGACATCGACCTTATAAACAGGACAACAGAAAAACAGTTCGGGATCAGGCTTATTCCAGAAGGAAGACTCGTAGTACTCAACAAAGCCCCATACGAAGACAGGATGGACGAAGTTGTTTTTGACGGCGCCATAATGGGCTCGCTGCGTTTTGAGATTGAGAGGATGGAATGGGTGTTCATTCCAAGGCTTGAAGGGGCGCGCAGGCTTGTGGGCGGGAAGAAATGGCTTGTTGTGGATAAGGGCGCGGTTGATTTTTTAATAAAAGGCGCATCAGTGCTTGCACCAGGCGTAAATGAGGCTGAAGAAAGCATTGTCGAGGACGATGAAGTGATCGTGCTGACACCCCAGAAAGAAGTCATCGCTACAGGAAGGGCGCGCATGAATGCTCAGCGCATGCTAACACATGAGAAAGGCATGGCTGTAAAAACGCGCTGGAACGGCAAACCAGAACCGTCATCAGAATTGAAGGAAGGAGAGAAAACCTGGGATGATGCAGTGGTAGCAAACATGCTCATATTGAAAAAATTTGAGGAAAAATCCCACAGGTTCATAAAAAATGTATCAGAGACCACAGGAAAACCGATCACGGTCTCATACTCAGGGGGAAAAGACAGCCTTGTGACCCTGTTGCTGGTACGTGACACCACCAGTGATTTTGACATACTTTTTGCTGATACAGGTCTGGAGTTTGTCGAAACAGTGGACAATGTGAAAGAGACTGCAAAAGAGCTCGGTCTGCCCCTAAAGATCCATTCATCGGGTGAAGCTTTCTGGAATTCCATAGACAATTTCGGTCCCCCCACTGTCGAGGCAAGATGGTGCTGCAAAGTATGCAAGCTTGGTGCGATAACACAACTCATCGAGAACAATTACGAGAATGGCTGCCTATCATTCATAGGGCAGCGAAAATACGAAAGCGAAGTTAGAGCCAACAGCGACCACATCTGGAAGAATCCCTGGGTGGGAAACCAGATCGGAGCAACCCCGATCCAGAACTGGACTGCACTTCATGTGTGGCTGTATCTTTTCTGGAAAAAAGCAAAATACAATCCATTATATGGGCAGGGATTTGACAGGATAGGCTGCTGGCTGTGTCCATCTGCCAGCATGGCGGATTTTACGCGCCTTTGCGAGATCCATCCTGAATTGAGCGAAAAGCTTGAAAAATACCTTCTGGACTATGCATCACGCAGTGGACTGCCTGAAGAATGGGTAACACATGGTTTCTGGCGCTGGCAGGTTCTTCCAAAATCCATCCAGATGATCGCGGAAAAGAAAGGTATAAACACGATCGCGAAATCCAGTAAGAAACCGCTTCAATTCACAATGACCATTGGCTACCGCCCATGCAGGGCAGGCGGGATGACGGCTGAAGGTAGTTTCGGTACACCCTTGAACCTTCAGCAGATAGAGTTGTCAGGATTACTTACGATCATCGGGGAAACGAATTCTATTGACGGCGTGATCATTGCTCAGACAGGCGAGAACAACGTCCACGTCTATGCAAGCGGGACTGTTGTGGCTAGAGGTGGAAATGAGGATGAAGCGCGGGAATTGATCGGACTTGCACAAAAGACGATCCTTCGGGCTGTCACATGCACAGGATGCGGAGTATGCGTAGGGCAGTGCACAGCGCGGGTAATAAGTGTGAATGGGACTGCACAGATCAATGGCAAATGCACACGATGCGGGAAGTGTACGAGGGCGTGTCCTGTTGTGAAGTTCGGGAAATAAATTTACTTTTTACTTATATTATGAGCATAATAATTATTTATATAATCCCCCGGAAATTAAATCGTAAGCTTTATGAACCATTAACAATCGTTAAACCATATAGATGATTTGCGGCCATGCTGCAAGGCATCATTCTGTAAATGGCAATAACCGCATCCAGAAATTCAGTTCTGATGGTACTTTTTTAACACAATGGGGGAGTGCAGGCACTGGAGTTAGTCAGTTCTCTAATCCATTGGGAATCGCTGTGGACAGCAGCGGAAATGTGTATGTTGCTGATTCTGGCAATCGCCGTATCCAGAAATTCAAACTGCAAAACCACAGAGAGCACCGAGGGCACAGAGGGAAACAAACCTCGTCTCTGTGAACTCTGTGCTCTCCGTGGTTGATTTTCTTTTTTGGATTATCCTGTTGTCATGTTTTGCGGTCTTTGCGAACTTTGCGGTGAATGTTTCCTGTTGGTTGCTTCGGATTCCGCGAGGCGCCGAAACTGTTAAAACATATAATTAAATATATTAATGCCCTGCGCCAGTTTCCCATTTTCCAACGATCTACTCTGTAATTCACTTGTTTAAATCTCTTCCACATCAACAGCTTTCAGATTCTTGCTCATTGCAGCCCGTATCAGCCTTTTATCTGCTGCATAGAATATATCAGCATTTGACCTGATAGCTGTCACAAGATGCAGGGAATCCGCTGCTGATAGATGCTCTGAGGATATATACTCCCAGGAGATCTTGACAAGATTGGTCTCAATTTCCACAATTTTCAGATTTTTATTTTCAAGCATATCAAGAAGATCAGAAAAAATAGCTCCCAACACTGTTTTATATTCTTCTTCACTAAATTCATGACGCATAAAATGTTTGTCTATTGCATTTATAGTCTCACTTATCGTCGGCTTTGGGACAATATTATTCCGTAGACAATCCCAATGCTGCACAATCATCTTTTGAAAGCTCAACTACTCGAATATGATATTGTGCAGATTGTTTCTCTAAAAATTCTATTACTTG
>JAUSDC010000218.1 GCA_030650845.1 Candidatus Methanoperedens sp. | reverse complement strand
ATTATTGCTATGGTTATTGTAATTGTTACTGATTTCTTGGCTTTTGTTTTGATGCACACACAAAAGAATGAAAGCCAATGAAATCAACTTATCTATTTCAGTAGCGAGATAAGAATATGCGTCTATACTTTCCTATGCGTTGAAAAAAAATCAATTTTAATTATTTTTTCTTGGGCACAGGCTTTGGATTATCCTTGGGTTTCTTTTTCGCTTTATTGGACATGAACGTGTTCGCCTCCTGACAATTTAGCGTCATGAATATTATGTTTTTGATGATATGAACCTATCTGTAATCGGAAACTGCTGAAGGAACATTTAGCATTGCCTTTGCCCTCGGAAGGTATAAGACCATAAATAGAATATTTCATTTGAAATTTTAAGTTATGAGAGGTTAAGATGAATTACGAAGAACTTGATTTTGAAAGGGCGATCGAGGATGCAAATAAGATAATACTTCTAGGGTCAGCATTGAAAACGGGACTTTTTTCATCTCTCACGGAAAAAAGGATATTCCTTCATTGACGCAGGAACTGGGAGCTGATGAGCGTGCCCTGTATATCGTGCTTGAGGCTCTTTGTGCAATGGGATATGTAGTAAAGAAAAAAGACGGGTATATCATCGCCGACCGGGCGCGCCCCCTCTTCATAGAGGGAGGCAAGGATTATGTAGGCGGCTACCTTCCACATACCTTGAATAAATTTTATGCCTGGCTTGAGCTTCCTCAAATAATAAAAGGAGAAAAAACAGGAAGAAGGAAGCCCGATAATATATCTGCATTCATGAATGCAATGGGATCTGTACCAGAAGAAGACGTAACGGAGATAGTAAGTCATTGTCTTGATAAAAAGAAGGATGCAAAGACAGTACTCGACCTGGGCGGAGGACCTGGCAAATACTCAAAGGTCTTTGTGAACAGGGGATTAAAAGCAGTCCTTTTAGACACGCCTGAAACCATAGACTATGTCAGCTGTGAATTCGGGCTAGCTGATATCAGGAACCTAACGCTTAAGAAAGCCGATTTTACGGAAGATGAGTTCGTGAATGAGTTCGAAGGATTGTTCGATATCGTGTTCATGGGGAATATAACCCACATATATTCGCAGGATGTGAACCGGAATCTCTTGATTCGGGTTAGCAGACTGCTGAACAGAGGAGGAATGGTAGCCATCGAAGATTTCGTTCGCGCAAGAAGCCCATATGCAGAGATGTTCGCTGTGAACATGCTTGCAAATACACAGGGCGGCGGCACCTGGACAGAGGAACAATACAGAAAATGGCTAAATGACGCGGGTTTTAGCAATATTGAAGTTCTCGACCTCGCTGACAAAGATAAACAGCTTATCACGGCTTTCCTGGAGAAATAAAGAATATTTTTATATTCTGATGAGACCTTATTTATCAATAATGGTTCAGATCGTCCTTGAAGTAGATTAGTGAGTTTTCTACTTGCTTGTGACTTTCTTTCAGGAACCCCGCATATTACGGGGAGTGAGGAAAAACCTATGGAAAAAATACCGATTGGACCGAACTTTTTCATCCCTATGCCGGTGGTTCTAGTGGGAACCCAGGTGAACGGGAAAAACAATTTCATGACCGTAAATCGGTGGAATTCTATACTGATGTGCTTGGCTTTTCGATTTCTAATAAGATAGAAATGGCAGAAATGGGATTATCAGCAGTTTTTGTCGAAAAAGGTGGTAGTAGAATAGGACTTATGAATTATAAGGGCAAGAAAATCCCAAAGCGTTCAGATATTGCCAAAATTAAATTAGGTGAAAGTTCAATACCGATAAACGACCATCTCACTTTTTCTGTGGATGATATTGAGGCTACGACAACCGAACTTAAGGGGAAGGGAGTCTTATTCAATTTAGAGCCAATACAAGTGGAAGGTGGCATAAAAGTTGCTATGTTTAAAGACCACGAAGGAGTCCAGATAGAATTGGTGGAATATCCTTGATAATAAAAAACTCAAAAAATAAAATCAGACGCCTATGAACCTCACAACTTCCTGTATAGGCCGCCTGGGACTCCTGAACTTATTCTGGGGATGCGGCGCATCGCTGTAGCCAAGTGCAATTCCAATTATGATTGAAAGGTCATCAGGGATTTCCAGCTCTTTTCGGATAAGGTCAGGATAAGAAACCAGATTATAAGCAGGGATCGAGCCAAGCCCATATTGCTGCACCTCCAGCATAATGCTCTGGGCCAGCATACCGATTCGAGAATACCTCAAGAAGGTCGCAGCCTACTTCGGAAAGTGATTACTTCGCAAAGACTCACTCACTTCTTATTTTCTTTAGCAGCCATGCCATATTCTCTCCGAGATTTTTCATGTTCCGAATCCCTTCTTCATCTTTATCAACATCCCCGATCTCTCTTCCAATACCCACATTCCAGTAACTTGAACCAGGGACGATCATCTGATTGATATGGAAGAAATGATTGATAGAGTCAAAAGCATGTATTGCGCCTCCCCTTCGAACTGCAATCACAGCGGCGCCTACTTTTCGTTT
>JAUSDC010000178.1 GCA_030650845.1 Candidatus Methanoperedens sp. | reverse complement strand
TTCCAAAAAGAAGATAGGAGAAAAAGGATCTATAAAATAACACCACAGGGCAGCTCTCTTCTAAATGAGCTGGATACTGAAACGAGGGACAATCTTTTCATAATGAATCTTTTTATGAGCATTGAGAGCGATATAAATTTGTGGGATCTGTATGAACAGAGCAGACAATTAGACCAGGAAGCGACCCAGGAAGTGAACGAAAAAGGGAGATCATCTTATATTGATACTATCCTAAAAAACATTGGCTCTGTTGTAATGTATTCAGCTATGAAAAATATGGAGAGCAAAGATTTTGAGAATCAACCCAAACTTAACTTGCTGCCTCAAGTTATTGCCTCAAGATTAAAAACCATTGGTTTTAAGCCTGATTATATTCGTAACGTTTTTAAAAACAGATCAGACCAGGGACGTTTTGACAACCTTGACGCATATTATCAAATGAGCAGAGAGATTACTCCAGAAAATTATAAAGAATTGATGATATTTTATCAGGCGCTGCAAGGGATGGATACCGTACACATAGTAACGAAAAAATAAAAAAAAGAGAAATAAAATTATTGCCTCACCTACATTTATTTCTTTTCCCTCTCATTTCCATCGAATTAAGTTTTTATATCAAATTGTTTTTTTACTCCAGCGATCTCTTTTTCTACAATAGATTCTTTTCGCCCTGGGATGTCAAATACGCCCCTGCTAACGCTTGCGCGTATGATCTCATTGATTTTTGCTTCCATAGCCGCCAAATCGCCTTTGCGCTGCTCTTCCAGCTCTGCTATCTTTGCTTTCATGGTCTTGTTATCATCACAGGTCTTGCATAGCTCGCCATGCGTCACAGGTCGCCCACAGGACACGCACACCTTATCAATAATTTTGTTACTATCCTTGCCTTGTTTCCCTTTGCTGTTCCTATATGCGTCCTGCTTCATAGTCTCTGACAGATGGACATAGACTGACAACATGGTTGTATTAAGGCTTCCCCAGAAGCGCATCTTTAATTGAAACTCATTTAATTTACCTCTCAGGACTTCATGCGTAATGGCTGCATGGCGAAAAGCATGCGGATTAACAGGTTTTGTTATCTCTGCCTTCTTTGCGATAGACCTAATTTTCTTATAAACGCCAACTGCCGACACATCAATAAAATTATCAGTCGTGCAACATTTCTTCCAATCAAGAACATAATAATAAATGTCAGTACACATTACAACCCTGCTTCCAGTCTTGCAGCCTTCCACATCTGGAATATGGAAAGTAACTTCTTTTAATCCCTCATCCATTTTTACCATATCCCATGTGAGGGAAAGCATCTCACCTATTCTCATCCCACTCTCAAAGAAGGTCTTTAAAAGACATCGGTCACGCTCCCAACTCGAAACATTGACCATTTTTTGAATCTCTTCTTCGGTTAAAATTTCCTGTGGGTTAAGTGGTCTATCGCTCACAATCTTGCCAGCCAACTCTTTCCCGAACTTCCTATATCTCTTGTCATCAGTTTCATTATAGCAATAAGTGAAGAATTGTTTTAATTTTTGTTTTCTAAGACTTATCGTGCTATTGGAATATTTCCCGCTCTCTTGCAAATGCCCTATATGCGTCCTGATATCATCCCATGTAGCCTCTTGTAATATTTTGCTGATATCAGTTTCGCATTCATTTAATGCGCTCCTGATTGTTTTTAAAGTTGAACTACTTCGGTTCTTTATCGCGATATCCTTGTAAAATTCATCTTTTAGATTCATATTATCAATTCCTATACACCTAATAAGTATTAACTATTAATAAGCCTTACTGAACAAGCCTTAATTATCTCTAACCGTTAGATAAAACGTCAAAAAAAGAAAATCTATAACCTTCTAAACCTTGATCAAGCGCAGGAAGAGTGGCATTGGTTTAAATTTGAAAAATCATACTCGTGAATGAAATTCCCATGCCAGGGTATGATACCATACTTGTCATGAGTATCCATTCACGTCCAGCATGATCACTCATTTCTAATGCGCTCTTGCTGCCATAGGTACAGAATACATCCACAGTGCTATTGCGCCGAAAATCAATATCAAAGCGATATAAGGCAGCACTGAAGCCTTTGTATTTGGATTGTTCAGTGATATCCTGTGCGCAGTATATGCCGAACCCAGAATTCCCAGCAAAGTGAGGATATACTGGATGATCTGTATCGTTGGCATGTTCAGGATGGACATTTCACCGGTCAGATTCATTCCTACAAGCGATGCAGATGTGTATATCACAGACAGTCCTTCTCCAAAGAAATGTTTTGCATTATGCGCCAGATGGATCCCCAATCCCAGGGGTATGAGAGCATAGCCATATCGAACGAAGTTTGAAAGAATCGTTTCATCCACAAAACTTTCAGCTGCAAGGTTTACTTCTGCAGTCTGGTCAGTTATTATGCCAGGCTGTCCGATCTTTTCGGGGAAAAGTGTCGAAATGAAGCTTGAGGCAAGCATCAACACAAGAGGTATGAGCATGGCTCCTGCAAATATCACTGTCCACGCAACAGTAAAGTTAATGATGCCAGTGGTACTCTCAAACCATTCCATGAAGGGTTCCCATACTTCAAGCATAATTACTGTCTGGCTCACCACTATACCGATAAGCGCAGTTGCAAGGAAAGAATCTTCAAATCTGGGTTTCTTGATGAACCAGAGTTCACTCGTGGGAGGACGCGGAGTTATTTTGATCGCATCGTGAGGACAGTTCTTGATGCAGTTTGAGCAGAAGTTGCAGAAACGGTTTGAATCCATTGTTCGTGGATATTCGAACATCGAGCATCCTTCTACTTTTTCCGTTCCTTTGTAACAGGTCGGGTCTTTACAGGTCTTGCAAATCGCCCCGTCAGTTCTTAATTCAAGTGCTGAACTCATGGAGTAATTGCTTGACAGCCCGCCAAGGAAACAGAGGTAGCGACACCATGCCCTTTTCTCAAAAACAGCTCCCATAAGGACAACGCCTGCAAATACGAACAACAAGAGATAGCCAGTATTTATGGGCGATTCTACCAGCCCAAAAACAACATCAAGCCACGTTATTACTATGAAAGCGACTATGATTATCCAGACACCATATTTCTGGAGGAATTTTGGCACTTTCTTATTCATTCCGACTTTTTTCTGAACCTCATCGCTTACTCTTGACATCGGGCATACCGAGCACCAGAACCTCCCGAACACCAGGAAAAGGATAGGAAGAAGCGGCCACAGGAATATCCAGACCATCACAGACCCGAAATTGGCAGAGGTTTCAGCGCTTCCGTAAAAGAGCTGTACGATAAGAATGCCAAAAACGATCATTGTAGGCAGCACAAATATGAGAGGGTACCACCTGCTGGTTAGAAGAGATTTCAAAGGAGCATAGTTCAGGAAATTTACATTCTTGAGTCGCTCAGTATTTGATGCGAAAAATCCTGCGATCCCAATAATACCAAGAAGGGATATTATGGCATACCAGTTAATGCCCCCGGTCATGGCATGAGGATCTGATGATTCCATAGCATGCTGATCAACAGCGTTCATTGTTGAATGGTCGCTCATATCCATCGGATCTTCCCCTGCTGCACCTGCAACCAGTGCAAATACTACTGGTAACATAATAGAAAATAATACAATCAACATTTTTTTATTCATCATTTCTCCAACTTTACATCTATTGTAAAGTTAAGCTAATGATTCAATGATGGTATATAATATTTCCGGAACATCGCAGGTTAAATTGTCCGAAGAGCCGCAAGCAGTGAAAATAATCCTGCCCAGAAAGAGCAAGCTGGCGGCGGATGTTGCGGAGGCGGCGCCAAAGGTATGTGGCTTCATTTAATAATTATGATAATTGGTTATAGCAATATCGTACTTTTCAAAAGGATGAGAACTTGAAAAAGCCACATTAAAAAATATATATTATTAGTAAATTAGTATCCGGAAAAATCCTACCACACCTTTTTTCTTAAACCTGTACTTCAACTTTTACTTTACATCAACCGTAAAGTATATATGTATTTTACATCAATTGTAAAGTTTAGGTTGAATCAATGAAAATGAGGATAGTACGAGGAAAATAATGCACAGGGTTTTCATACTATTCTTTCTTCTAATATCAGGGATCGATCATGGTATGGCAGAAGAAGACATGACTTCAAATCTTATCTGCCCATGTGAATGCGCCATGGTTATTTCAACATGTGAATGCACTACTGCGATCCAGGTAAAAAAAGAGGTAGCCCAGATGGAAGAAAATGGCTTTTCGGGAAAACAGATATTTTCAGCTCTTCAGGCAGAGTACGGAAAGGATATCGTAAAACATCCTGAAAAAATAAATACCATGTCCATATGGTTGGCAGGCGCATCCTTAAGCATTTTATTAGTTTTTCTTGGATACATTTTCACAAGCAGAAAGAAACTGAAGGCAATACCTGATATAAAGAGGTACGAGGAGCAGTTCGAAGAAGAATACAGGAAGTTCGTCAATGAAATGGAGAAGAAGTGAGCTTTACATTTAAACGACAGATTTCCGTATTAACAGTATTATTTTATTTTATAAGTATGGTCTTTGCACAAACCGATCTGAGTATGCCTGATGAAAAAAATTATAACCTTAGAGATCAGAGCTTTGACATCATGGTGGCTCTCGATCATATTTTCATCTCAAAGAAAAACAATTCAATTGAGATATCTGAGATAGTTATATTCAGGAATGAGGGTGAAGAGATCCATTATGAAAAGGATAATCATACCTACTTTGCCATATCAACACCGCTGGATATTAGAGATCTGAAAACCCAGGCAATGGAATGCTGTCTTGTGCAGGAAGAAGGGATCGTGTATATGGATCCGATGCAGTCCATCAAGCCATGGGAAAATTTCGAGATGCAGATATCCTATACAATAATTCCTCAGGGCACAGGATACGTTTTCAATAAGAGTGCAATATACAATACAACATCACTTTCGTTGTTCGTTGATAAAAATAGTGGGATGGATCTGGAAGGGTCATATGAGGCTATCACACTTTCTGGAATTGAATACAATGTTGTTTCTTTTAATGATCTCAGTCCAGGAGAGATAGTCAGCATTCCAATAAAGTTGACGCAGGACCCGGGTTATCTGTTTGCTGTAATCGCTTTGTTATTATTATTATTATTATTATTTTCAACAGGTCTAATTTATCTTTTCAGGGGAAAGATCAGAAATATGAGACAAGATGAGCAAACTCTGGAAGAACTTGAACATGAGAAAATAAAGATCTTCCAGACCATTTATGGATTTGAAAAATATACAGGAACTGAAGTCTCTGAAGAATACAAGAAATTGATTGAAGAATACAGGAACAAGGCGTTACAGATATCTTTTAAGATCGATAACTTGAAAAATAAAGGTCAGGAGTATTAAGGAGGTCAAGATCAGAAAAATCATCGATGACAAGTATTCAGGCAGGGGCGTTAAACAAATACGTCAATGCCATCATAGGATACTTACTTTACACTAAACGTAAAGTAGATATATAAACAAAATAATAAGGAGGAATAAGAAATATGCAATTATACTCTAAACGGCAGAGATTGTAACATTTTTGAACGACTGGAAATTCCAAGACAATAAAGATTCCAATTCATCCTTGTGTTCTGTGTGAGCATTTCTGATACAATTATCAATAGCCTGTTTAAAATCTGGAAACTTCTC
>JAUSDC010000177.1 GCA_030650845.1 Candidatus Methanoperedens sp. | reverse complement strand
GTTCAAGACCGCACAGAATCCTGAGCTTGTCAAGAAGTTCCCTATCATCCTCACAACAGGCAGACAGGTGGAGCACATGGGAGGCGGCGCGCAGACAAGAGGAAGTAAGATCCTTGCTGAGATCCAGCCTGACATGTATGTTGAGATCAATCCAACTCTTGCTGGAAATATAGGTGTGAAGGAAGGCGATATGGTCTGGGTTGAATCCAACCAGGGCAAAGTGAAGGTCAAGGCAAAGATAACAGAACGCGTCAATGAAAAGACTGTGTTCATGCCATATCACTGGGCTGGAGTTTTCGAAGGCGCAAGTTATGAGGACAGGTATCCAGAAGGCACAGGCGAATACGTCTATGGAGATTCCTGTAATATCGTTACTGCTCCGGGTTATGATGAAATAACAGCCATGCAGGAAACAAAAGTCGGGCTCTGTAATGTGTATAAAGCGCAGGGAGGTTAAATCATGCCAACGAACAAATTCTTACTTGATACTTCAAGATGCATAAGGTGCACAGGCTGCGAAGCAGCATGCAAGCAGTTCAACGAAGTCCCTCAGGGAATACGCAGAATTCGAGTTGTAACGATCAATGAAGGAAAACCTGGAGAAACGAATGTACCGATGCCGTGCATGCACTGCACAAAACCGCCCTGTCTTTCTGCATGTCCCGTGACCGCGATATACAAAAGAGACGATGGGGTAGTGCTTGTTAACAAGGACAAGTGCATCGGATGCGGGTACTGTCTTTATGCCTGTCCCTTCGGAGCGCCCCAGTTCCCTGATACCGGGCTATTCGGTTCAAAGGGCAAGATGGACAAGTGCACCTTCTGTGTTGAGCCTTTTGTTCAGAAAGATGAAGATGGGCAGTTGATACTGCGCGGGGCAAAACCCAGGTGCGCTGCCTTCTGCGGGACAAAGGCATTGCTTGCAGGAGACATCGCAGTGATAACGGAAGAATATAAGAAGAGAATTGCTGGGAAGCTGCCAACTGGCGCGGTTCCTGATGCTGCTTAGGAAGTATCATGATACAGAAGAATGAACAGAATGTCCTAAAAGCAGCAGTGGGGATTACAGCGCTCATCCTGATAGCTCTTCCTGTGATCCTCTTCACGATGCGACCTGCCGGGATAAGCAGGATACCGGTGCAGGAGATTTATTCACAGGGTATCGCCCTGAACTTCTATGTAAATTATATCCTGCCAATAGTGATCGTGCTTGCGATACTATTCATTGCAGGATTATCCACATTCGGTCTGTACCACGAAGCCACAAGAGAACAGCTTGGAAAAAAACCCCTTATAATCAGACCGATTGAGCATATCATAAAGAAAATGGAGAAAAAGACATGGCAGAAATAAGACGTTTCAGCATAAGTCAGACAGCAATCCATGCACTGGGCGCGTTCAGTATACTGGTCCTTTACATAACCGGGCTTCCCATAACGTTCCCTGAGCAACTTGGATGGATACCGGCTCTGCTCGGTGGATATCCCGTGACAATGTTGATACACAGGATAGCAGCAGTGGGTTTTATAATAGCAGGGGTTTACCTGGTAGTATATCACGGGCTGTATGATGTCTTTGTTGGCAGGTCGTATTTTACCGATGTCTGGATAAAGATAAAAGACATCAAGGATGCTATCAATGATGGAAAACATATACTCAGGTTATCCTCTGATAAGCCTCCCAGATATGGAAAATACAGCTGGATAGCAAAAGCTGAATTCTGGAGCTTTTTCTCAGAAGCTGCCATATTCCTCGTAACTGGGAGCATATTATGGTTCTCATGGCAGTTCCTTGCATTCATGCCGCCCCAGTACCTGCTCACAGCGCGATACATCCATGCCGCATTTGCTGTTGTAAGCGTATGCGGTGTAGCGTTCCATTCCTACATGGTGCATTTTAATCCAGAGAACTTCCGTATAGACAGGTGTATATTCACAGGTTTCATGCCCAAAGATGAAATCAAAGAAAAGTATCCACAATGGTATGAAGATTTGGAGAAAGGTGATGAAGTTGCTGCAGAATAAAATAAGATATAGCGGCGCTATAGTAGTGGCAATAATTTATCTGAGCTTCATAGCTGCTGTATTGAAGATTGAGAATCCCGTGGTTCAGATATTCGTTACCATTGGCATTAACATAGCGCTGCTCTTTGTTATCGTTAATATTGGGGCATTACTTTACGGTATCATCACCCGCGATCGCCAGCAAGCTGACTGAAATAAAAAAGGTGGGAGTAGATCATGAATAGAAAAACAGATTCAGGGCATGATGCGCCTGCAAAAGCAGACCTGAAAGGATGCGCTTCAGGAAAAAGCGGCTTTATGGGCTGCACTCTCTGCGAAAGCGCATGCAGGCATGACGCCATAACGCGAAGCTGGGATAACATCATATTTGATGAGATATCATGCACAGGATGCGGTGCCTGTGCATCTGCCTGTCCGCTATCGCTTTTCAGGATGGAAGAGGATATTTACTCTAAGATGTATTCTCTTCTTGAGCCTTTTAATCCTGTGCCAGAAAAAACAGCGCATAAGATACTCATGTTCATGTGCGAGCACAGCAGACATCTGCTTGATGCTAAAAGATCAAAGAAGATAAAATACCCGGCAGTTCTTTCACTTTTTGTGCCTGACCTTGCAGGAATCTCAGAAACGCATATCCTCAGGGCTTTTGATCTGGGGGCGGACGGAGTGATCATGTTTGGATGCGATGAATGCACAGGTCAATTCAGCAAGGTGACTTCAGGACTTGCCGGGCAAATACTTGACGAATTCAACCTTGGAGATCGCATAAGCATAATAAAAAACAATAAAAACACAAAAAGTTTAGTTAGTTCAATTGAATCTTTCACCGAACATATCACTCCCAGCCCGCTTCGAAAGTTTGAACCTGTGGTATTAAAAAACACATCAAACCGCCAGATACTGATCGAACTCATATCATCTCTTGCTGCAAAGACCGGGATCGTTCCCCACACAGTTATTGAGAATGCTCTCCTTCCTTTTGCTGACATCTCAATAAGTTCATCATGTACCGTGTGCGACGCCTGCACATCAATGTGCACCGCCGGCGCACTCGTGAGGGATGAAGGAAGCATAACATACAGATATGGGAACTGCATAGCCTGCGGGCTCTGTGAACAGGCATGTCCTGAGAAAGCCCTGACAATGAAACGGGTGCTTGACATGGAAAAACTGATCGATAATGCTCCATCCACGATTTATATGTCAGAGCTTCAGGTGTGTACTTCATGCAGGAAACCATACATGACAAGGGCTGCCTTTGACAGGATATCATGTTCGTTCATAGAGAACGTGAGGGATGACATTGGACCGAAAGAACAGATAGAGCTTATCAAAAATCAAACAGAACTGCTCATGTACTGTGAAAATTGCAGACCTGCAAGGGCGATATTAAGAATGGAGGTATTATCATGAATAATAAAATTTTCATGGCGAGAGCCAACTTCTATGCATTCCTTTCAAGGATGTTCGTGGAGGAGCCGCCATTTGAACTTGCAAAGGATATTGCGGATGGAAATCTCATTTTCCCGAAGACTTCATTGTTAAATAAGGATTTTTCTGAAGGACTTTCCCTATTTGACAAATTCACACAATCTAATACTGACGCATCAAATATTCATAATAAAATGTGCAGGGAATACACCCGACTTTTTATTGGTCCTGTTCCTGCTATGTTCCCTTATGAATCAAGATACATGGACGGTTCTATCATGGGAAAGTCTTTGATAAAGATAAAAGAAAAATACAGGCAGGCGGGATTAAAGATATCACAGGATTATCACGAACCAGAAGATCATATTGCTGTGGAACTTGGATTTATGGGGCATCTTTGCAGGGAAAAGTCAGATGGGTCACTCAGGATGCAGAAAGAATTCCTGAATGACCATCTCCTGAAATGGGCTCCTGTTTTCTGTGATGAATTATTTGAAAAAAGCGGTAATGAAATATACAGGAGTATAGGAAAAATAACTAAGGGATTCCTTGCTTCAGAAAAAGGTGTCTTGAACGAAACGAATGAAAATCATTTCCCGGAATGAACGAAGGCAAAGGTTATATAATAGAAAACTAAAGTGATAATCGATGATTGGAACTCAAGAACTGATATTGATCTTGATAGTCATGTTGTTTATTTTCGGCGATTCAAAACTCCCCGAACTGGCAAGGTCCCTGGGTAAAGCAGCAGGGGAATTCAAAAGAGCCCAGTTAGAAACAGAACTCGATATAAAAAGATTTAATAAGCCACCGGATGATAAAGATATAAAGATCCATAATCTTGCAATAGAAATGGGTATAGATGTTAAGGATAAAACCTCAGAACAGCTTGTTGAGGAAATACGTTTTAAGATCAGGTCTAAGGAGAAATCAAATATGAAAACTGTAGGTGCATAATATGGCTCTTCCAGGAGGTCCAGAGCTTTTATTGATCGTGGTAGTAATAATAATATTATTTGGCGCGGCAAAGATCCCGGAATTAGCCCGTTCGCTCGGTAAAGCCACTGGTGAGTTCAAGAAAGGACAAAAAGAGGTTGAGCGTGAACTGGCAGATATTGAAAAAACTGGCAAGGAAGCACCTTCTCAAAACAGAACATCAAAGATAAAACAGATGGCACTAGATCTTGGAATTTCAACAGAGGGCAAAACAGACGAACAATTGCTGGAAGAAATACAGAAGAAGATGCCCAAAGTAAAATCAGAAACTTGATCGAAAAAAATAAATAATATAGAAAAAAAACACTATTTTTTCTTAGATTTCTCTTTTATAAGGAATTTAAGCAAATCCTTGCTCAGTCTGGTCTCTCTTACAAGCCTGTCAATAATAGCTTGTTCGGATAAGCCACCAGCTTTTAGTTCCTGCATTCTTTCAAAGACCTCTGGTTTGATCTCAGAGTATTCGTTTATGTCTTTCCTGTGTCCCCAGACATCGCCTTCCAGCAATGAAACATCCTGCATTTCAAGGAACATTCTTGTGGAATTGGATATCGTTTTGATATAGGAACTTGGAATATGTATCGCTTTTACGCTGGGGCATGCCTGAACAAGCGAAAAAATATCTTTATTAGATGGTCTGAATGCAAGATGGATTATTTTTTCACTCGATCCGAGTGAATTGATCTCTTCTTTTGAGCTAACTACCCTGATTCTCATACAAAATTACCTCCTGTTGCTTAAAAATCTTATTACAATCTAACCCTATAAATAATTTTCTAAAATGAGGATATTTAGACTGAACGAATTCAACCATGGTTTTCGTTTCTATTCTTCGCTGCAAGATTTGCAATCCTGGCAGCAAATGCTCCTGCAACAAAACCTGCATCAATGTTGACAACAGCCAGCACTGAACACGACTGTAGCATGGAGAGGATCGCAGCTTTACCCATGCCACCTGCTCCATAACCAGAAGATACCGGTAGACCTATAACTGGTACATCCATTAGCCCTGCCACGATCGCAGGAAGTGTCCCTTCACGTCCGGCAGCGACTACGATTGCATCTACACCATCCAAAGTTAGCTTACCAAGTTCAGGGAATAACCTGTGAATGCCTGCAACCCCAACGTCATATATCGTGGTAACCACGCATCCCATCTCACACGCAATTTCTTTTGCCTCTTCTGCAACAGGAATATCAGCAGTCCCTGCAGAGATAATTCCCACTCTGCCCCCTGTCTTTTCGCAGGGAAGGCCTATCACAGCAACCCGGGCTCTTTCTGACCATCGTATATCCTCACCCATTTCTGTTGCAAGGGAGCACAGAGCCCTGTAATTTTCTTCGTTTGCACGAGTTATAATGGCTCGTCCTTCATTTTCTATCTGAACCCTTGCAATAGAAACAACATCTTCACAGGTCTTGCAGTCGGCTATAATGGCTTCCGGGATGCCAGTGCGCCCTTTTCTATGAATATCCACTCTGGCAATGCTGGATAATTCTTTATATCCTGATACCTTGAGCTGCTTTTCTGCTTCTCTAAGACTTATCTCGTTATTCTTAAATTTTTTCAGGATATCAGATGGATCCATGCTCTAACATAAGCATGCATATAGATTATTCTTATGCATTATAAAAAAAAAGAAAAAGAAAGGCCTGTCGGTACCCTCGTTGCCAGACCTTAAAATTTTACAAACTTTATTTCTTTGTCCTCGATGTTGCAGGATACCCCATAATCGCACGCTCGCGATTCTTCCCATGTCTTATTTATGATGCGCGTAACGCAATCGATCTGGGAGTGTTTGCACTTCATAATTTCACACTATCTGGTCTATTATTGTTCCATTCAGTCCCTTGACCATTGGGATCCTTGTTTTCATACCCGATGCTTTAGAACTTGTTGCTGAAGGCATTTTCTCACTGCCTGGACCCATTATCTGGGCTGATTTTATACCAGTCATTATAGCCATGCAGCGCACTTTACCTTCGTAATCCTTCCTTACTCTTGCTCCCCATATTACATTGGCATGGGAGTCAAGTTCATAAGTTAATGAAGATGCTATTGCCTCTGCTTCGTGAAGAGACATATCTGGTCCGCCTGTGATGTGGAGCAGGCATCCCGTCGCGCCGCAAGTATCCACATCAAGCAGAGGATGATTCAAAGCTGCTCTAACAACTTCTTTTGCTTTATCCTGTCCTTTTGCTTCTCCTACTAGCATGACAGCGAGTCCTCCCCCTTTCATTATCGCCCTGACATCTGCATAGTCAAGGTTGATAAGCGATGGTTGTGTGATCGTCTCAGAGATTCCTTTTACAGTCTCCGATATCAACTGATCCATAACAGAAAATGCCTGGTCGATAGGGAGATTAGGCACATAGTCAAGAAGCCTGTTGTTATCAAGCACGATAACGGTATCAGCACAATTCCTGAGATCCTCAAGACCCTCTTCTGCTTTTACCATTCTTGCTCTCTCTACTCTGAATGGGCTTGTTACCATACCGATAACGATAGCGCCCTGGTCCTTGGCTATCTGAGCTACTACCGGGGCAACACCTGTTCCTGTTCCTCCGCCCATGCCGGCTGTAACGAATACGAGGTTCGCGTTCTTTAAGACCTCTTCAAGAGTACCTCTGGCAAGTTCTGCGGCTCTTCTTCCTATTTCCGGAAAACCGCCTGCTCCAAGACCTCTTGTTATTGATTTTCCAACAAGTATCTTCTTATCTGCCTGAATGATATCCAGATGGATCTTATCAGTGTTTATTGCAATTGTTTCAGCGCCAGCGACCCCTATATTATATAGACGGTTCACGGTGTTATTTCCACCGCCGCCACATCCGACTACGACGATCTTAGGTGTCCCGAAATCTTCCATATCTTCTGCGCTGCATGATGTTGATTTCTTCAACAACTGTTCTTTTTCTGCCATTTTTAATGCGTCTTGTACAAATGATTCCATATTATTCCCCTCAATTAGTGTATTATTGCTCTTCTCCTTTCAATCTCAGGAAACTATCAGCATGTTTTGCCTGTTCCTGCACTTTTCCTAGTAATTCTATCCTGCCTGCCAGTTTTACGCTTCTCTGATCGATGAGATCTCTTATAGCCGTCCTGATTGCTTCACTTGCGGACGGAAATTCACCATAATCCACTAACATGTCGATCATTTTGATTTGCTGTTCCGGGAGCCTTAGTGTTACTCTTTGCATTTTGGTATCTCCCCAAGGGAGGAGGCTAGATGGCATACAACTGTGCGCCATTAGTGCGACGTTTGTACGCCAAGTGTCTGACACTAAGTCTGACATTAAACTATATAAATCTATCGTTAGACTAAATATATTTAGTTTTTATATTAATCAATGCCTCTATATCTGAAAAGATTCGTATCGAAAAATGAATGCTATTTATTATTGTGCTTCCCACGGGTGAGCTGAATGAATATCGCATTCCTGGCACCTGGGTTTTTGGAAAGGTTGGGGTGGCGATATCATTTATATCACATGCTAATTATTTAATTTCGGCGTAGTCAATATTATCTAAACAGCGCTGGGGTGCGACCCCAGACCCCGGTGAGGCGCCGCCGCTGGCGGAGTTCAAATGAAATTTATGGTTGCATATCTTTTTTTTAGAATAAATCAAATTTAAGTTGCTCTTGTTGCTACCTATAAATCATAAATCATATTTATCTTCCTTTAGATATCGATCCATATCAAGAGATCCATGGAAAACTCCAAGAATGTCGATATTTCTATCAGGTTTTATCAAATATGCAATACGATACCCTGATTCTGGAAATGTCTTGAGTATTTGAGCCATCTCGTAAATGGATTCAATGGTTGCAGAAGCAGCCTGTGGATTATCTATAGATATATAATTAAAGATATCTCTAAGCCATCTTTCAGATTCAAGAGTCCAATTCAATTCGACCATTTACGAATACGCCGCCCCATCTCCTCATTCGAGATCGTTCTGCCATGGTCTGAATCTGATAATCCTTTTTCGATCATTCTATGAAATGCTAATTCTTTAAGGATTTCATCATATGAACTATCTTCAGGCTGGTTATGAATAATGTGGATCATCTGTTCTTTTGCAGAAATCATTGTTAAACTATATGTTTTACTATAATTTGTATTTTATGGTATTCAAGAATTTGTAGAAAAAGCTTCCCAACTTAAAGCTCTTTGAAGTGAATATTTACAATGTTTGGTGTAATTATTTTTCAAAAGTAGTAAATCCTGCATGCAATCTAAAGGTTTTTATCATATAATGTATTATTAGTCGAAAAGATAGCATTATGCAGATACTACTTATTCATTCAGATTACATCGAATACGAAACAAAGAAAAGTACCCCGGTAGCTGAAAAAATAGAAGACAGCCTCAAAAAGGGAAGAATGGACGAGGCTCTGACCGTTTTTATTGCTGTTGAGAAAAGCGATGAGGATAGCATCGAATATGCAATACAACAGACCGCAGAAGAGATCAAAAAAGTAACAGATCAGGTCAAAACGAACAGGGTCATGCTGTATCCATATGCGCATTTGAGTTCAAGCCTGGCATCCCCGAAAGCCGCGGTCGATATCCTGAAAAAGCTTGAAGAACGACTTAAAGAAGGCTCATTTGAGGTAAAAAGGGCTCCATTTGGCTGGTACAAGTCATTTACTATAAAATGCAAAGGTCATCCTCTTTCAGAGCTTTCAAGAACGATAAGGCAGGGCGAACAAAAATGCGTGACCGTTGTCAGGGAGAAAGAGGAAGTTGTATCCGAAGCATTGAAATCAGAAGCCAAAGCCACTTCGTACTGGCACATACTCACGCCAGAAGGTGAACTTCTTAAACCCGAAGAATTTGATTTTACTGGACATGACAACCTTAAGAAATTCGTTGATTACGAGATACATAAGAGCAGGGCTGTTGATAAGATACCACCGCACGTGGAACTCATGAGGCGGCTTGAGCTTGCTGACTATGAACCTGGCTCAGACTCCGGGAACATGCGATTTTACCCTAAAGGAAGACTTGTAAAGAGCCTGCTTGAGAACTATGTGCTTGAAGAGGCAGCGAAAAAAGGCGCCATGGAAGTAGAAACTCCAATAATGTACGACATGAACCATCCCACCCTCAAGAAATATCTTGACCGCTTCCCTGCGCGGCAGTACTCTATTGAGGCTGACAAGAAAATGCTTTTCCTGCGTTTTGCAGCTTGCTTCGGTCAGTTCCTGATGAACCATGACATGACCATCTCGTACCGGAACCTTCCGCTTCGGATGGTTGAACTTACACGATACAGTTTCAGGAAAGAGCAAAGCGGCGAGCTTGTAGGGCTGCGGCGGCTTCGTGCTTTTACAATGCCTGATATGCATACTTTGTGTAAGGACATGGATGGGGCAGTAGCACAATTTAATGATCAGTATAATATGTGTATCAACGTGCTATCAAAGATCGGGATATCACTTGATGATTATGAGGTAGCGATACGGTTCACTCGTGATTTCTATAATGAGAACAGGGATTTCATTGTAAATCTTGTAAAGATTGTGAACAAGCCAGTGCTTATCGAACTCTGGGACCAGAGGTTCTTTTATTTCGTGCTAAAATTTGAATTCAACTATATAGATGCATTGGATAAAGCCAGCGCCCTCTCAACTGTCCAGATAGATGTTGAGAATGCAGAGAGATACGGCATAAAGTACATCGATTCAGATGGATCGGAAAAAAGACCATTCATCCTCCACTGTTCTCCCAGCGGCGCTATCGAAAGGTGCATCTACGCCCTGCTTGAAAAGGCGAACATGAACTCGGAAAAGGGTATCGTCCCAATGCTGCCTGTCTGGCTGTCTCCAACACAGGTGCGAGTTATTCCAATAACGGAAAAACATATGGAATATGCGCAAAAGGTTGCAGGCGAGCTGACATGTAGAGTGGACGTCGATGACAGGGAGGAAACGGTTGGAAAGAAGATACGTGATGCAGCAAAGGAATGGGTCCCTTACATTGCTGTTGTCGGGGATGAAGAAATAAAGATAATCATAGAAAGAGCTCTCCGTGACAAGGAAAAAGGGCTGGGTAATCTTGATTTA
>JAUSDC010000171.1 GCA_030650845.1 Candidatus Methanoperedens sp. | reverse complement strand
TGCAATAAAAATACTTACAAAAACCATGCCCCTCGATTTCACCATCTCCAAATTCCGCTCCCTCTGCACCTGCGTCGCACAGCACTACCCCACCCTGATTCTTGCAGAGTACTTCCAGGGAAACGACCTCCCACCGCGCTGCCATGATGCGCCACGACATCGACAGGAAGCCAGGGAATGCGCTTTTTACGGCGAGGATAGAAGCTGAGTCTGGCATAAGGGCGACGTATTATTTCAGGAGGTATGGAAGTGCATTTCGTCCTGAGATCATGAAATATAGAATGGGAAGGGGGCACGAGGCAGGTATTATTACGAGGTGCTGGGGAAGATTTACCTGAGGAAATAAGAAATCTTATTTCTTCAAGGAATGATGTATATGTTTATATACCAAATACCCATAACACATAAGTGAAGATAAAAATAGCATGGCAAGACTGATTGAACCAGAATTGATTCTGATGGAGAAAGATTTCATAAGGTGTTCATAAATGGATATCGCAGATGTACAAAGTGCAGTTCGAATGGGTTATGTTCGTATAACTGATCACGCAGATGAGGAGGCTAAAAATGACAATCTTTCTTACGATGAGATTTTATTCTCAGTTCTTATGGGCAAAATCATAGAAGACTATCCGGATGATAAGCCTTATCCGAGTTGCTTAATATTTGGTAGTACATTTGGAAATGAGCCTGTACATAGCGTCTGGGCATATAATGGAGAAACAAAATATGCAGTGCTTGTGACAGTATACAAACCTGACCCTTCTAAATGGATAAACTGGCAAAGGAGAAAATAATGAAACAAACAAAACCATTTGAAAAATGCCCTGTATGTGGCGGTGAGCTTGAAGAAAAAGAAGTTGAAAAGTTACTGAAAGGAGGCGTACATGTAGCTACATTAAAAGTTAAAGCTGATGTTTGCCTCCACTGCGGAGAGCGATTATATTCTCAGGAAACGGTTAAACTCTTTGAAGGGATAAGGAAAAAATTAGAGCGTAAAGAATTAGCTAATTTTCAGCCCATCGGGCAATCCTTCCAGGTTACTGCATAATCCATGTCAAAGATTGCGCCAGTTGACGACGTTTGTATGCCACCGGAAACCTTTATAGCCATTTAAGAAATAAATATAAGTAATGATTAGAGCAATCCTTTATATTTCAGGTAATGTTCAACATGCTAATTATATATCAAAAGTAGTTATCATAGCTAAAAAGTACAATCTAACGGGATATATCCAAAATCTTTCTAATGGGAATGTAAAGGTCATTGCTGAGGGAGAAAAAAAATATCTAGAAAGGTTTATTCAGGATATAAATATTAAAAATACCCTTATAAATGGTATCGATTTGAAGAATGAATATTCCACACCAACTGGTGAATATGAAAATTTCTATCAACTCGTCAGAGAAGGTGAAAATGATGGATGGCTCGATACTGAAATAGATTTATTAAGAGAGCTTATAGATGTTACAAGAAATGGTTTTTCAAGGCTTGAAAAGAGTATGTCATTACCGGAACGTAACACGAAACCATGGGTAAAATAGACAATCTTGGTATTGCGCTTGGTAATAAGATCGCTCATTTTGATAATAGGCTTTCGAAGATAGAGTTTGAATTGACTGATATAAAGGTAAAAGTCGCGCAAATACAGCAATATTCGCATAATCCAAAAACGAAAATCTCTCATGTAGAGTAATACAATATGATCGATTCTTGACCGGATCAACAGGATCGACAGGATACGATTTTATTGGTAATCCTGTAAATCCTGTCGATCCGGTCTGAATAAATGACCTTTTTTACTGAAATTATATATTAAACAAGTCCCGGCGCCTCCTCAATCCCCATGCAACCACCAGGCGCAAAAGAACAGAGCTATCAAAAAACGATAGAACACAGATGCCGCGGATGACGCGGATGCACACGGATTTTCTTCCATGACAATACAGTTATAAAATAATAATTATAAAATCCCGGCGCCTCTGAGCTCCCCAAACAACCACGGAGTCAGCTATGAACCTTCGGTACGTAGATGAACATGAAAAAAACAACGAACTGGTACGAACTAAAACCAACTCCGGTGGCGTGAGTTCGTATCGAGTTCGTTGTGTTCGTTGCTATTCTTTTCATACCATCTCCAAAAAGTCATCATATGAATTTATATTCATCACCGAAAGGATTAAATTAATAACAGCTATCTAAAATGAACAAGATATTATAAAACCCATGCCCCTCGATTTCACCCTCTCCAAATTCCGCTCCCTCTGCACCTCTGTAGCGCAGCACTACCCCACCCTGACCCTTGCAGAGTACTTCCAGGGAAATGACCTCCCAATGCGCTTTGCCCTGATGCGCCACGATATCGACAGGAAGCCTGAGAATGCGCTTTTTACGGCGAGGGTAGAGGCTGAGTCTGGTATAAGGGCGACGTATTATTTCAGGAGGTATGGAAGTGCGTTTCGTCCTGGGATCATGACAGAGAGAATATGGAAGGGGCAGGAGGCAGGTATTATTACGAGGTGCGGGGGAAGGTGAAACTAACATGACACAGGAACTTAGCACTTTTTATAGGATAATGAAAAGAATACGAAGGTCACCAAAACAGCAAAAAGCTTTTATTCTTATGGCTCTGAGAAGATATTATGAGTTCAGAAATTGAAAATGAGGTCATGACCGAATTAAAGCATGCTGCTAAACCGTTAATGGAACTCGGTTTATATGCATCCGCCAGAGAATTCATAATGGATGTAACTTCAGAATTCATAAAGCATAAAATAGAATTCTATAATAAACAGCTTAAGGTATTTGAAGATAAATACGGCATGTCCTTTGGTGCTTTTTCAAAGAAACTTGAAAAAAGTGTAACTATCCATGAAGAAGACGAATGGATGGAATGGGAAGCTGCAGAAAACATGTTAAATGTGTGGAAGCAGGCAGCCAAAGAGACTGGTGCAAGTGCATAGAATAGTTCAAATTATACAGGAATCAAATATTGTTGAATCCATTCTCTCCATTGACTCAGACGCTTTTGGGGAGTACTATAGATTAAAGATCCAGGCACGCTTGATAAATGGCTGGAAGCTATATGTCTGGGAACATGCCACTCCCAAGTTTCGAAGATATGCGTATCACATATCAAAAGGGTCAGAACTTATTATTAGGTGGGATAACGCACCGCACCATAAGCAAATAAGGACTTTTCCGCACCATAAGCATATAGAGGAATCTGTTCTTGAATCGAAGGAAGTAGAAATAGAGGAGATACTAAAGGAACTTGAACGAATGATACAAAAGGGTGTTAAAATTTGCTGAAGGGGAAAACATGAGTACTGCAATAATTCTTGGCATTCGCTCTGAAAGAAAGCATAGCAACCACCCAACGATATGAAAAAATGAATTACAGAAAGCACATATTTAATTAATTTTAAATCTATATATTTTCGGCGCCTCTGCGCTCCCCAAACACCCACAGGGCTCCAAAAAGCCATCATGTGAATATATATTCATCACCGAAAGGATTAAATGAATGACAGATATCTAAAATGAACAAGATATTATGAAAATAATGGTAGTATTACATAATTACAGGGCACCTGTAACAATGTTTCTGGTGAACTATCAATATCAATAACAGAGTAACCTTTGAAAAGAATTAATTCTAAAAAAAGTCATGCAATAAAAATACTTACAAAAACCATGCCCCTCGATTTTACCCTCACAAAATTCCGCTCCCTCTGCACCAGTATAGCGCAGCACTACCCCACCCTGACCCTTTCCGAGTACTTCCAGGGAAATGACCTCCCACCACGCTTTGCCATGATGCGCCACGACATCGACAGGAAGCCGGGAAATGCGCTTTTTACGGCGAGTGTAGAGGCGAGGCGGGAATAAAGGGAGACGTATTATTTCAGGAGGCAGGGAAGTGCGTTCCGTCCTGAGATCATGAAGGAGATAGAGGGCATGAGGTAGGATATCATTATGAGGTGCGGGGAAATATGTATCTGAGGAAAAAAAAATCATAAGCACTTATTCCAAACATTTATACAGTAGCCTTTCTCATTTCACACAACAGAAATTCGGCTTCTCCTTATTACATGACGGTAAACAATAGACATAATATTTATCTACTATGGTATACCAATGATTAAATCAATGCAGAAATGTCATAGCATAATTGTAACTGGTAAAGTACAAGATATTGGTTTCAGGTCTATTGTAGAACATATTGGAAGGTCATTTGGTATGCATGGCCTTGTTTTTAATGCAAAGGATGGCAGTGTTAAGATCCTTTGTTCTTGTGAGAATAGTGTATTAGACAATTTCACACAGGCAATAAAGGTACGAGGCGCGGAGAACGGCACTGAAATTGAAGAAATCAAAGAACAAACATTATCCATTAATATTGATCTGCCAGATGAGTTCTCAAAGGTATCCTCGGACGATGAAATCGATCTTGGAAGAAAGTTCGACAAAGCTAACGCATTATTATCCACATTGATAGTGGATAATAAGAGTGGATTCAATGAAATCAAGATCGGGATAAATAATATGACTACAATCATGCTGGAACAGAACAAACGCATGGACGAACACAATACCCGCCTCGAAGCAATCCTTGAAAAATTGGTCGAGAGATAACTAAATAATTACCTTTGTAAATATTTATCCGCATATTTCGCAGATTCAAGCAGATTTAATGCGCCTCTGCGCTCCCCAAAACACTCTCCGGGCACAAAAAAGCCATCATGTAAATTTATATTCAACACCGAAAGGATTAAATTAATGACAGATATCTAAAATGAACAAGATATTATGAAAATAATGGTGGTATTACATAATTACAGGGCACCTGTAACAATGTTTCTGGTGAACAATCAATATCAATAATAGAGTAACCATTGAAAAGAATTAATTCTAAAAAAAGTCATGCAATAAAAATACTTACAAAAACCATGCCCCTCGATTTCACCCTCTCCAAATTCCGTCGCTTATGCACCTGCGTCGCGCAGCACTACCCCACCCTGACCCTTTCCGAGTACTTCCAGGGAGACCACCCACCGCAATTCGCCATGATGCGCCACGACATCGACAGGAGGCCGAGTGCGCTTTCCACGGCGAGGGTAGAAGCAGAGGCAGGAATAAGGGCGACGTATTATTTCAGGAGGCAGGGAAGTGCGTTTCGTCCTGAGATTATGAGGGAGATTGAGGGGATGGGGCATGAGGTGGGATATCATTATGAAATTGTCGATATTGATGAAAATGGAAAAGAAGGTAAAGATTTATTTGGTCTGAATTGTAACATAGATTAGAAGTAATTCAGACTAAGATAGCCAGAAATATAAAAACTGACGAGAATGAACAATAATGAGACAATTCAATAATGAATTATTAGATGAGATAAAAAAAAGGATTATTGAAAAAGTCCATCCTGAAAAGATCATTCTTTTTGGTTCACATGTGTGGGGTAAACCGGAGGAATCAAGTGATATAGACCTATTTGTGATCCTCCCTCATTCGGATCAACCTTCCTATCGGAGAGCAAGAGTTATTTATGAAGTATTGCAGGGCATAAAACATCCTATCGACATTATTGTGCAGACTCATGATGAAGTTGAAAAGAATAAATTGGTAAGAACGTCACTTGTAAGTAATATTCTATCCAAAGGTAAAGTATTATATGGATGATCCAAGGATTAAAGAAGTCTTTCAATGGCTTATAAAGGCTGAACATGATATTGGTTCGGCTCGTCGTCTTCTAAGTGGTGATATTCCCTATCTTGATACTGCTGTTTACCATTGCCAGCAGGCTGCCGAGAAATCTTTGAAGGCATATCTGACATTAAAGGAGACACCTTTCCAAAAGATCCATGATCTTTCATTCCTGATCGAACAGTGTAAGGAATTAGATATTGAATTTGAGCAATTGAAGAACATTTCTTTTATATTGACGCCTTATGCTATCGCTTTCAGGTATCCTGGAGATGTAATTGAGCCAGATCCACAAGATGCTGATGAAGCATTAAGATTAGCTGTTGAAGTGTTTGATTTTGTCCTTAATAAAATGCCTGCCGATGTAAAAAAAGCGCTTTTGGAACAAAAAATATAAAAGAGCATCCATGCAACCACAGTACTGATGCCATCAATAAACCGATTTTTGACAGGATTAACAGGATCGACAGGATACGATTTTTGTTGCTAATCCTGTAAATCCTGTCGATCCGGTCTGAATAAATGATCTTTTTTACTGAAATTATATATTAAATAAGTCCCGGCGCCTCCGCGATCCCCATGCAACCACCAGGCGCGAAGAGCAAAGCACCCTGACCCTTGCAGAATACTTCCAGGGAAATGACCTCCCCCCGCGCTTTGCTTTTGATGCGCCACGATATCGACAGGAAGCCGGAGAATGCGCTTTCTACGGCGAGGATAGAGGCTGAGTCGGGAATAAGGGCGACGTATTATTTCAGCACATTGCTGCTCACCCTGAAATTTTGGTCTGAATAGATGATACAAATTGAGATTGATATTTTTAGAATCTCAAAAAGATAAGCTGCAGATTTATATAAGAGATATAAGTTGTAATGGTATTCTATATAAGCATCTTACAATAATCTTAAATATAATCATTCATGGGTGAAATAAATGGCAACTATTACTTTGAATATTCCAGATGAAACTCAGAAAGAAATGAAAAAGCATTCTGAAATTAAGTGGAATGAGATAGCCAGAAAAGCGATAATTAAGAGAATAGAAGATCTTAAAACTCTTGACTTACTTCTAGAAAAAAGCTCACTGAAGAAAGAAGATGCAGAAGAGATCGCTCATGTAATCAAAGATAGAGTCTGGAAAATGCATAAAGGAAAAATGGGTACTATATAAAGAATGTTCAGGCTCGTAATAGATGCAAATATAATTCTATCAGCTCTAATTAGGGATTCGACCACAAGGAAAATCCTTATTGGATCAGCTATAGAGTTTTATGCTCCCGATTATCTCATCGAAGAGGTTGAAAAATATATTTCGCTTGTTTCCAAGAAAAACTCACTGTCGGAACATGATAATAAAAAGATATTAGACACTGGCATTATCATTCGACAACGATGGAATCTGGAGCGAGGATAAAGGATTTTTAAAGCAAAACAAAATCAAGGTATGGAGGACTCAGGAGATAATGGAAGCGGTTTGATAATGACAAAGCCAAAGAAGATTTGGACAATATAGATAGAAGACGATTTTATTGGTAATCCTGTAAATCCTGTCGATCCTGTCTGATATTCATCACTTAAAGAATTAAATTAGTTTGTGCTCTCTGTGTACTCTGTGGTTGATCAGCTTCACAACGATTCCTTATTCCAGAATAAATTTAAAAAACTCTTCCAATAAACAATCCACTAAACTTTTATATGTTCACAGTCCCGGCGCACGATATGAACCTCATGCAGCCACCAGGCGCGAATGGAGCAAGTAAACGAGTTTTCAATTCCCATCATTACTATAATCATAATTATCTGAATTAATTAATAATTATGGAAAAATTTAAGTATGATGCCATTGTACAGATGACAAGGTGTGGTAACAAAATCAATCACATTCCTGAAAAAAGAATAATAAAATAGGTGGATCTTTATGCCCATAACAGCAGTCTTATCTGCATTCAATAATGAATTTACTATAAGCAACGTAGTCCTGCAGACACTTGCGCATGCACACCGTGTCATCGTCGTGGACGATGGTAGCACGGACAATACCGCGGAAAAAGCACGACTTGCGGGAGCAGAGGTCATCAGGCATAACATCAATCTGGGGAAAAAGGCAGCCCTGCGGACAGGATTTGCGCTTGCGGCGCGAAACGGAGCAAGAGTCATCGTGACCATGGACAGCGACGGCAGGCACGACCCTGCAGATATTGGGAAGCTTGCAGAGCCCATTCTTCGCGGTGAGGCAGACCTGGTGAAAGGGAATTATAATGGATCGGCAGGAGGTATTACAGATACTCACATTGATTTCAGGGCTTTTTCCAGGAAATGCTTTGATCATCTCATTACAGAAGGCAATATTCTCACAACAATACATGAAAAAGGGCTGAAGGTCATAGAAGTACAGATCGGGTCTAATGGCTCGAAGGATCAACAATCTCAGGGCACGACCAGGAAATTCACAATAGCTGCAATGCCTGCTTATAATGAAGAGCGTTCCATTGCCAAAATGGTACTTCTATCCAGAAAATATGCTGATATGGTCGTAGTTGTTGACGACGGCAGCACTGATTCAACGGCTGATATCGCGCAGGCTATGGGGGCTCATGTGATCCGGCATCCTGAAAACAGGGGCTACGGCGGCGCGTTGCGAACATGTTTTGAAACTGCAAGAGATCTTGCTGCGGACAGGATGGTGATCCTTGATTCTGATGGGCAGCACGATCCTGCCCAGATACCAGAGCTTGTTGAGCCTTTAAATGTTGGTTTTGATGTAGTGATAGGGTCCAGGTTCATTAATGGAAATGGAAAGAACGTCCCGATCTTCAGGAAAATAGGTATGAAAGTCCTGGATGCTGTGACCAATATTGGAGGCAAGATCAAGGTTTCTGATACCCAGAGCGGTTTGAGAGCTTATGGCAGGAAAGCGATAGAAAAGATCAATATCAATACCAATAACATGTCTGCAGGCTCTGAAATATTGATGCAGATAAATGATCATCGCCTGAAGATCAAAGAGGTTGAGATACACTGCAGTTATGATGTTGAGAGAGCTTCAACCCAGAATCCTGTCTCACATGGGATAGGGGTGCTGCTGGGTGTCCTCAAACAGATCGAGTTCAAGAAACCACTCTATTTTTTGACTTTACCTGGGATAATTCTTTCACTTTCTGGATTTGGTTTGGGGATATTTCTCCTTGAATCAAAGATTTCGAGAGGAATCTTACCATTTGGACCGACTCTGTTAATGATCTTAATAATACTAATTGGAGTATTCTCAATATTTACAGGAATTATTCTGCATTCAATCTCAGCGCTATTTAAAAATCTTAAATTTATTGAAAATAAAAAAACATAGATATTTTAATATTTTTCTAAAAATGGACACTTCTTTGAAACTTTCGATCATCCATAGAACCCATTTGGGGATGGAAGGGAAGGATAGAGAATAAAGCAATTCATGGCTATGGAGCTGATGTGATGGAAAGAAAAATCTCGGTTGTTATTCCTGTAAAAAATGAAGAGCGTAAAATTGGGCAATGCCTTGATGCAGTTTTTAATCAAACCCTTCAGCCATTTGAGGTAATAGTTGTTGATGGTCATTCAACAGATGCAACGGAGGAGTGTGCAATAAAATTCCCTGTTAGGGTAATTTTTGAAGATTATGGGACAGTGGGTGGTGCGCGACAAATTGGGGTTGAAAACTCTAAAGGAGAATTTGTTGCATTTACGGATGCTGATTGCATTCCTGAAAGAAATTGGTTGGAAAATTTGGTCAAGGGATTTGACAATGGAATAATAGGTGTGGGAGGAGGGATTAAGAACATAGGCGATGGTTTATGGGAGAAATCCATCGCATTGGCACTTGATTCATTTCTTGGGAGCGCTAATTCAGTACAAGATAGAGTTTTTAAAGATAAAAGATATGTGAAAAGCATAAGTGGCTGCAATAGCATGTATAGAAAAAAAGATCTAATAGATTTAGGTGGTTTCAATGTCAGGTTATCTTTCAATGAAGAAACGGAGCTAAATAGTAGACTTAGTAAATTTGGCAAGTTATTATATATTCCAAACGCTATAGTATTGCATAATCAGGATCGAAATTTACGAGAATTTGTGATGCGAATTTATAAATTCGGAAAATCGCGGGGAAATACAAGACTGTGGGATATACAAGTAATTCCTCCGATAATGGGTTTTATAATATTTTTATTATTGTTTCTATCAATAAAGTTATTTTTATTCATGATTCTATTGTATGTTTTGACTCTCCTGTATTTTGATGCCATAATATTTACTCGATCTAAAAAAATTAAATATTTATTTTCAGTACCAATTATTTTTATTCTTGAGCATGCTTCTTATACACTAGGGTTCTGGAGAGGAATAACTCAATCAAGGAGAATGTAATATGAAAATTTATCTACTAAATCCTCCATATTTTCCACATTTTGGAAGAGGTGCAAGGTGGCAGGACACTGGTAGAGGCGGGACGCTCTATTACCCCATATGGTTATCCTATGCTGCTGCAGTTCTTGAACAAGATCATAAGATAAAGTTGGTGGATGCTCCAGCATGGAATTGGAGTCGAGAGGATGTATTAGCAGATATAAAAATATTTGATCCAAAATTGATTGTTATCGATAGTAGTTTTCCAAGTTTGAATAATGATATAAATATTGCAAAATCCATAAAACAAATTTATAGTGATGTTAAAATCGTTCTGGTTGGTCCTCCTGCATCACAATTTCCAGAAAAAATATTGGAGAATGGTGCCATCGATTTTGTTGCTAAATGGGAATATGACTTTATACTAAAAGAAATAGCAGAAAATCTTGAATCTAATAGATCTTTTAAAGAGATTTCAGGAATATCGTATAAGGATGGTGGTAAAATTGTCCATACCCAAAAAAGAGATTTCACAAATTCCAGTGATCTTGATAAAATCCCATTTGTTTCCAAAATATACAAAAAATATCTGAATATAAATAATTATTTCTTAGGGCAATCGCTATATCCCCAGGTTCAAATATTCACGGGGCGTGGATGCCCCAATGGCTGTACCTTCTGCTCCTGGCCTCAAACATTAATGGGTAGAAAGTATCGGGTGAGGAGTATACAAAATGTTCTGGACGAACTGGAATGGATTGAAAAAAACTTACCCACTCTAAAAGAAGTATTTTTCGAGGATGACACTTTTACTATTGATAAAAAGAGAGTTATTGAGTTTACAGAAGGTTATCTTAAAAGAAATCTTAAAATTACCTGGTCATGTAATGCAAGAGCTACGCTTGATTATGAAACAATGAAAAAGATGAAAAAATCGAATTGCAGGTTATTGATTGTTGGAAATGAATCAGGCAATAATGAAATATTAAAAAGTATCTGTAAAGGAATAACAGTAGATGATATAAGGAACTTCTCGAAAAGTGCCAAAAAAGCAGGTTTACTTGTTCACGGTGATTATATAATTGGACTTCCAGGTGAAACAAAAGAGACTATCGAAAACACACGAAATTTAATAAAAGAAACAAAACCTGATATCCTTCAAATTGCGGTTGCATCACCATTCCCAGGCACTGAATTCTATAATTGGTGCAAGGTAAATGGATATTTGATAACAGACGATCCTAATGAATATTTAGATGAACAAGGGCATCAGAAAGCAATTATTTCTTATCCTGGTCTACCTTCTGATGAGATGACAAAAGAAGTCGATAAAATTTTGAAAGAATATTATCTTTCAGTATCATATATTCCAATAGCATTCAATAATATTTTCAGGAAAAATAGTATACTTGAAACAAAAAGAATGTTAAAATCTGCAAAAGTTCTTCTGTCGTATCTATGGGGACGTTCATGAAGATCGCTCTTTTAGTTCCTAATTTCGTAGAATATAGTGGTGATGCCATAGTAGTTAATCATCAGGCTGAAGATTTCATTTCCAAGGGTCATGATGTTACTATTTTTGCATTTGCTTCAAATTTTAAACCAAAAAATGCAGATATTGAGATAATGGGGATGCCAAAAAGTATTTTTTGGCAGAGAGTTTATAGATTATTTTTTCCTCTGGACATTATAAAAACTATTAAGTGGTTGCCAAAACTGAAAGAATATGACTGTGTTATTGCGCATTTATCTCCTATGACATGGTTAGGTTATTTAGGTAAAAAATTTTATCATTTTAAGTATATATTTTGGTATCATGGAATTGAAGATCCTGATGTATTTAAAAATTTTCATGAAAAAATATATATGCACATGCATTTAGCACTAACGAAATACACTATAAAAAATGCTGATAAAATTGTATCGGTAAGCAATTTTGCGAGAAAAAATCTAATAAGCCTTACAGGATTTGAGAGTGAAGTAGTATATAATGAAATAAATACTACAAAATTTAACAAAGATGTCAATCCTTCTATTATACGCAAAGAACTTAATTTAGAAGATAATCCTGTAATACTATCAGTTGGAAGAATTGCACCACAAAAAGGTTTTCATTTGTTAATTGAAGCATTTGATTTAATAAAAAAAGATGTTTCTAATGCTAAATTGGTTATTGTTGGTAAATTTACATTTGATGATTATGGAGCGAAACTCAAACAAATGAGTGACGAGTCTGTAATATTTACAGGGCCGATTTCAAACGAAGAAATTCCATTTTACTATTCAATGTGTAATCTCTACGCAACATGTTCTTTGTGGGAAAACCACAATATACCGGTATTGGAAGCACAAGCATGTGGAAAGCCGGTTATTGCTTTTGATATAGATTCATTCGTTGAAGAAGTAGACGAAAATGGTATTTTAGTTGAGAAGGGCAATGTCGAAAAACTTGCTGAGGCTTGTATAAGGAAATTGAGAGAATAAAATATGCGAATTTTTTTCTTGACCAATTATGATGGTATTCCTGATGAAGGGATAAAAAATGTATCCTATAATTTATTCAGAGAAATCTCAAAGAAACATGAAGTTTTGCATATCAATTCAAAATCAATGGGTTCAGTAGAATCATGGAGAAAAATTAAACATTTTAGACCCCAAATAGTCCATGTTTTTCTACGTCCAACAATACAAGTATTGATCATATCAAAATTGCTCAAAATATATTTAAATAACCCCACAATTATAATATCTGCTTTGCAACCTCCTGAACATAAGTTTTTGAATCGAGTCTTGACACCGTTAATAAAAAGCAATCTTTTCTTAACACAATCAGATAAGACCGAAAAAATGTTACACGATCTAGGGGCAAATGTTCAATTTTTTCCTAATGGGATAGATATCGGCAAATTTGATCCTGTAGATGATGATAACGTGAAAAACGATCTTCGAATAAAATATGGGATCGATACGAAGAAATTTGTATTGTTACATATAGGTCATATTAACAAAGGCAGAAACCTATCGATTTTGAATATGATTCAGAAATTGGAAAATGTTCAAGTAATTGTAGTTGGAAGTACCAATTCATTCAATTTTGATTCAACAGTATATAATAGTTTAATCGAAAATGGCTGCATTGTTTGGAGAAAATATTTCGACAAACTTGAAGAGATATACCAGTTATCAGATTGTTATATATTTCCTACGGTAAACCAAAATTACTGTATTGAAATACCGCTTTCAATATTAGAAGCAATGTCATGTAATTTACCCGTAATAACAACAAAATTTGGTGCGTTAGAAAGGATATTTACTAGAGGAGATGGGCTTTTCTTTGTGAATTCTGAAAATGAATTTCAAAATGTTTTGTATGATATTACTAGCAATAGTGTCAATATTCAAACAAGGAATAAAGTCATAAAGTATGGTTGGAGTGATATATCTCATTTTCTTGAAAAAATATATTTTGAACAGGTATCTCGATGAAGAATAAAAAAAATTATTTTATTTGTATAATCGGTCTTGATGGGTCAGGAAAGAGTACACTGGCTATTAGACTCATTGAAAAATTAAATGGCAAAAATTTAAATACTAAATATGTATGGGGTGGCTACAAGCTCATTCTCTTATGGCCGATTATAGAACTGGGGAAGAAAGTTTTTCTAAAAGACAAAGATATGTTTCAGGATTTCACGGATTACAATGAAGCAGTCAAAAAAAGCGGGAGCAATCCCACAATTTCATTTTTATATCAAAATCTCACATTGATTGAATATTATTTCCAAATGTTAATAAAAATTAAATTGCATTTAGTAATGGGGAAAACTGTCGTAAGTGATCGATACCTATACGATACATTAGTCAGTCTTGCAATTACATTAAATTACGGAGATGAAAAATTTATGAAAATGCTCGAGGATATTTCAAAGTATTTTCCAAAACCAGATCTTGTGTTCTATATAAATGTTCCAGCTGAAGTGGCTTTTGAAAGAAAAGATGATATTCCTTCAATTGATTATTTAAAATATAGACTTAGATATTATGAGCTTATTAATGACTTAATTACATCTCGGACAAATGACCCATGGTATAAATCCAGCGAAGTTGAATTTGCCAAAGGTGATGACCTTGTATTCCGAAGAATTAGATCGAATGGGAAAGAAGACCCCAGAACAAATGTTAAGAGTTG
>JAUSDC010000146.1 GCA_030650845.1 Candidatus Methanoperedens sp. | reverse complement strand
CTGTTGAATTTCCCTGGTTCATCTGGAGAAGTTCGAACACGTCCTTTGCACGCTCGGGGTCTTCTTTCAGCAAGCGGAAATAAACATAAGGTCCATCGCAGTGGTTATCCACTGTGAGTACTTCTATAGGGAAACCATTCTCATGCATCGCTTTTGTCCTGTCCATTATAAGGTCAAGCGTCTTCCTGCTTTCTTCGTGTGTGAGGTCTTCATCCACCAGTTTTGACCCACGTCCTGCGTAAACAAGGTGATAGAAGCATACTCGTGGTATCTTCTCTTTTTCTAGAAGATCAAATATCGCCGGGATGTCTTTCACGTTTTTCTTGTTTATCGTGAATCTCAAGCCTACCTTGATGCCTTCAGAAAGGCAGTTGCGCATGCCCTGAAGTGCCAGGTCAAAAGCTCCTTTGAAACCCCGGAATTTATCATTTGTCTCTCTCATGCCGTCAAGGGAAACGCCCACATATGACAGGCCGATCTCTTTTAGCACTTTTGCCATTTTTTTATCAATAAGCGTACCATTGGTCGAGATCACTGCACGCATACCTTTTGATCTTGCATACAACGCAAGTTCAGGAAGGTCAGGTCGCATGATCGGTTCACCGCCTGAAAATAAAATGACCGGAGCGCCGAACTGTGCAAGGTCATCAATGAGTTCTTTCCCCTGCTTCGTTGTCAGTTCGTTCGGATATTCAATGTCCTTAGACTGTGCATAGCAGTGCACACACTTAAGGTTGCAGCGCCTGCCCATGTTCCATACTACGACCGGTTTTTTATCCTTTGAGAACTGAAGCAGATGCGAAGGGAGTTTACCAGATTCGCGCCCGTACCTGAGTGCGTCAGAGGGCTCAACAGTCCCGCAGTAAAGTTTTGAAATACCTATCATTTTTTCTCCTAATTGTTCGAATATTTACGAATTAATTTTATTTATATTTTTCCGCCGGTCCAAATTCTATGAGAAGTCCTTTCTTTTCATTGAAATTTATACCTACTGACCCTGTATTGTCAGTTATCGCCTTCTCTATATATACTGTAATTCCGCCTTCTATGAACACAACATCGCCTTTAAGGGCTTTTTTTACCGGTATGATCTCGAATTGCTTGCAGCACCCGCCTCCGCTTGTGAATATCCTCATTGCGGAAGCTTTTTCGGTTTCAATGGCTTTCTTCATGAACTCGATAGCTCTATCGTCTATAAAAAGATTGTTCATTTTGTCTCAGATATGCTCATATTACTGCTTTCATAGATAAAACATTCATGTGCTCTGGAAAGTGGTAAAGACTATAAAGGTATGAATAGTTTAGAGAATTCAATGATAAAAGCAATAGAAATGGTCTGAGTACCATGGATTTAAAGAACATCGCAAAGGAAATCCGGGAATTCGAGGGCGTAACACGCAAGAAGCCCATCGCTGACCTTATTAACATATTCGAGAGCGTACGTTCTGAGTATGGGAACTCTGTGGTGGATTTTGGCGATGATGCCGCTGTTATCGATATAGGTGGGGAGGATTATGTTCTATTTGCCGCAGATGGCATCTGGACAAGACTTATCGATGCAAGCATGTGGTGGGCCGGATACAGTTCAGTTCTCGTCAATGTTAATGACATAGCAGCCATGGGCGGCAAGCCCGTGGCAATGGTCAATGTACTTTCCTCGAGTAATAAAAACGCATGCAAGGAGCTTCTCAGAGGTATAAGGGATGGGATTGCGAAATTCGGCGTCCCTATGGTGGGAGGGCACCTGCATCCAGATACCCCCTATACTTCGCTTTCAGTGGCTATAATCGGGACAGTTAAGAAGGGCTGCGAGGTGAGGAGCAGTACCGCAAGACCGGGCGACTCAGTTATTGCGGCATTCGATATGGATGGAAAAATGGGACCGAACTCCCCTTACAGCTTTGATTCAACAACAATGAAAGAACCTGAGGAAGTGCGTGCAAAATACAGAGTGATGCATCTGCTCGGGGAAAAACACCTGCTCACCGCAGGAAAAGACATCAGTAACCCAGGTGTTATCGGGACGCTGGGGATGCTAATCGAAACCAGCCGGGTCGGTGCAAGCGTTGATCTATCGAAAATACCCGTCCCTGAGAATGTTGATTTTATCCAGTGGTTAAAAGTTCATCCTGCAACAGGTTTTATAGTAACGTCGCTGCCTGAAAACGAGGCAGAGGCGGTGCGCATTTTTGAGGGCGCAGGATACAGGGCTTCTGTAATTGGCAAGATTGAGAACACTCTCAAACTGGATATTTGTAGAGGGGATGAGTGCGTAACGGTTTTTGATTTCACAACAGACATGGTGACCGGAATAACTCAATAAAAACCAATTATTCTTGAATTTTTAAGCATTCGCCCGAATCTAAGATTTGTCTTCTTCGAACATCTGCACCGGCTCGGTACGCCGCCATTATCGCGCCAAGAAGTATAGGGGCTATGAAGAAACCCGCAATTCCACCGACCATTCCTCCTCCAAGGAAAGCCAGGATTATAAGCATAGGATGAATTTCAGATTTCGTATTGATTATGTATGGTCTTACAAGGATTTCAGGAGGTAGTATCACGACCATGAAAGTTACGATCAGAAAAATGATCGCACTCTCACTTCCCATTTCAAAATATCTGAATATTGCAAGTATTATGACCACCATCCAGCCGGTAAATAATGGAATTATCGCTGCTAGCAGCATGATGGCAGATAAAGCAAGTACATTGGAGAGACCAAAAGCCCAGAATACTATCAGCGAAAGAACCCCTACCGCTATAGCGCTGTATGTATTTCCTATGAAAATGGCAGAAAGGATGGCGTCGAAATGTATGATGAACCTTGCTGAGAACCCTTCCACTTCCTCAGGGATAATATCCATTATCTTTTGGATAAGACGCTCGCCATCCATAAGAAGGTAGAAACATATCAGCACAGCAAGCATGGTGTTCAGTGCCAGCATTAAGACCGCTATACCCATATCAACTACTATCGAAATGGTCAGGTACTGATTCAGTACTGGCAACAGGTACGAGGTAAAATTCAGAACCATATCTTTGATCCTGTCGCGAACGATATCCGGCAGGCTCAGTTTCTCAAGAAGGTTCAATAGGACCCCAACAACATAGTCCTGGTTTTTGACAGCCCAGAGAATATCGTTGATAATCTCAATGAACCCGAACCCGAAGATCAGTAAAACCGGAAGAACGATAGCGAGTGTGGCAATATACGCCGATGCTTTAGGAACGAACCTATCGAAATAGCGTTTCGTAGGTCTTGCGATATAGGCAAGCACTATTCCCATTATTATGCCGTCAAGTAACGGGAGTGTGACATATATGAACGCAGCAGCTATAATTAAAATCAGGAGCGCAAGCACGATCTTCCATTTATGCTTTATTAGAGTTGAAATCCCATCGGTAAATTGATAATCTGGCATTATTTATACAAATAATGTTTTTAGTGAATATATATTAATCGTCCGGAAAAACGGCTTTGACATCCATATTGTCACGGGAATCTGATAAGAACGAACATTATTATCGCCGGGATGCCCACCAATCCCCATAATAAAGGATTGTATCTCCATACCTTTGCACCGTCAAGAGGACCAAATGGTATCATGTTGAACCCTGCAAGGAACACATTGATGAAAGCCGACCACGATAGGACATTTAATACCAACGAGTCTGTGATGAAAAATGAAACAGCCAGGAATATTATTGCAAGCAGCAGGTTCACGACTGCGCCTGACACAGAGATGTATGCGAACTGCTTTGCTGTCTGAATAGAGTCCCAGTTCCGATCTTCATCCTGACCATAGACAGATCTCCTGCCGCGAATCATAACGGCGCCGGGGGCTGCAAATACAATACCTGTGAAAATTTTTAGACCTATAGCCAGAAGAAGCCCCATTGGACTTGCTTCGTAATCCGCGACATATCCGTACCTCTGCGCAGTGAACTTATGGGCGAGTTCATGAAGTATAAAACCGGTTCCTACTCCGAAAGCTACGATCACCATCTGTTCAGGGCTAAGGTCGGGGTACGTGAACGCTATGGTAAGTACGACAAGTGAGGCAACAAGATGTATTATCTCACGTGAACTGTTTGATACCATGCTGCCAGAATTGATCTTGTACCTTAAAAACTATACTACGCCGCATGCAAAGTTTGATATGATTTCATCTTGCAGCAGGCTTTTTACTCCATAAAGGCACTGTCGCGCATCCTTGTAGTAAAGCCTTTCTTCAAGTATGCCTTCCTTTTTCAATCTGGTAAGGGCATACCGAACTGTACGCGGTGGAAGATAGCTCTCAGCGACAAGTTCTTTCTGGGTCATGAGACCCCTGTACTCAAGAACCTTGAGGACAAGTTTCACTGATGGAGAAAGGTGTTCTATCCTGCCTGTGTAGCCATCAGATACCTGTGCAGTCTCAGAATAAGGATATTTTTCCGTTTTTTGCATGATAATGGAGTTTACAACGCACTCCAGAGATATAAATGTTCAGGCAAAATCTGCCTGATTCTTGGTTCTCATTTCTTCCAATTGAATTAACCATTTCCATAATGGTGGGTATCTTGATTCCCATATTATTCAGTTTTAAGGGCATTTCGATTTTATCCCGCTTCTTACTTCCACAGCCACGCCTTTTTTGAACGCCGTCATTTCAATTGCACAGAGCACCGCCTTTCCTGTGGCAAGAAAATTGTCTTTCTCATCTACCACCATGACCTCCTCACCTGCCCTTATATCAGAGTCAGAACCAACCACATGCTTTGCAAATGCATTCTTTCCTTTTGCAACAAAAGGCGCAGAATCGCTGTTTACCACGACCCTGTTCCCGGGGAATTTAAGGAACTTGTGCAATCTCATCGCGCCCGCTATACCAAGAGTAAGCATACCGTCATGGGCCTTGACCGTACCTATGCGTTTACCTTCAAGCAGTATCTGGCGCACCCTTCCTGTAGAGGACATCTGGAACTCTACGTTATCGGAAAAAATGGCACATCCTGCTCCCTGTCCGAACTGGTAATCCGCAATAATTCTAACACGAGTGAGGTGTGGGTTTGTATCTGACATGTATGAATCCTTTATTTCACTTAAAACCTTTATAAGTTCTTGAATAAATTATTTGAGTGTACAGATATATTATTGTAATATGGATGCGATTACCTCGGCAAGGATGGCGGCAATTGATGCAAACTGTGAATATCTCGGCATAAAAAAGCTGCAGCTCATGGAAAATGCGGGGGCTGCTGTGGCAAATGCTGTCAAAAAAAGGGCTGCATCAGGAAAGGTCGTTATTATCGCAGGCAGGGGAAATAATGGAGGAGATGCCTTCGTGGCTGCTCGCCATCTGATCGGTTATGATACCACAGTAATATTACTCGGAAGAAAAGAGGAGATCAAAACTCCAGAAGCACTTCATAACTGGAATGAGCTTGAAAAAACGTCTATCAGTCTTGTCCAGGTCACTGATGCTGCAATGCTCGATTCGCATATCATAAAGAAAGCCAGCGTGATAATAGATGGGATATTCGGGACTGGCATCAGGGGAAACCTAAAAGAACCTGAATCAAAAGCAATAGACCTTATCAATGGCTCCGACGCTTTTGTGATCGCTATGGATGTTCCTTCAGGCTTTGATCCTGATGGAGGCAAATTTGAGAAATCAGTTAAGGCAGACCTGACACTGACATTCCATAAAATGAAAACAGGTATGACGAAAAAAGGCGCTGACAAATATACAGGCGATGTCCAGATTATAGATATTGGTGTTCCCGGGGAGGCGGAATTCTTTGTTGGTCCAGGTGATGTCCAGCCTTTTTTGACGCGACCCGCTTCAATCCATAAAGGCGATGCAGGAAGGGTGCTTGTAATTGGCGGTGGGGCGTATACAGGTGCGCCTGCTCTGGCTGCTCTTGCGGCACTTCGCGCAGGGGCTGATATCGTCACCATTGCTGCTCCCAAAAGTGTCTCAGATATTATCGCATCGTTCTCTCCAAACCTTATAGTTCGTTCGCTATCAAGCAACAGGTTGGTATTGGAGGATGTTCCTCTAATTCTTGAATTGATCAAAAAACATGATGTAGTTGTCATGGGAATGGGTCTCGGGACTGAAGGTGCAACCCTTGAGGCGATCAAAATAATCGTCCCAATGTGCGAGAAAGCCGTTATTGATGCTGACGCATTGATACCCGAGGTGTTGAACGCTGGTCACAAGGACGTAATTGTAACTCCGCATGCCGGAGAAATGAAAAGATTATCAGGCGCCGATGTGCCTGAAGATGAAAAACAGAAGCTGGCATTTGTCCGGGATTTTGCAAAGGATAACAAAATCACGGTGTTATTGAAAGGAAAGATGGATATTATCTCTGACGGCATGGAATTCCGCGCCAACAGGACTGGAAACGCAGGTATGACAGTTGGCGGGACAGGGGATGTGCTCGCAGGGTTGACCGGGGCGCTGTTCGCAAAGCATGATGCATTTTCAGCAGCCTGCGCCTCCGCTTTTATCAATGGCACGGCAGGCGACCTTGCTTTCGAGGAATTCGGATATGGGCTTCTGGCAACGGATGTTATTGATCGTATACCAAGGGTGATGAAACAATGAGCTTCTCCCACATCCAGGATGGCAGGGCTAAGATGGTGGATATTGGAGACAAAGCTAACGTGTCTCGTCGGGCAGTCGCTACGGGTGATATAAGGTTGAAGCGGAAAACCCTGGAGGCTATAAAAAACAGGAAAATCGTGAAGGGGGAAGTGCTTGAAACAGCCCGCATCGCTGCAGTAATGGCGGTCAAGAAAACCCCATTTGTGATCCCCATGTGCCACACTTTACCGATAACCAGTATCGACGTCACGTTCGACATGGGAGCAGAGACAATTACGGCCACAGTGGAAGTAAACTCCGTTGGAAAGACCGGGGTTGAGATGGAGGCTCTTCATGGGGTTAGTGTTGCGCTTTTGACCATCTGGGATATGGTGAAATCAGCGGAAAAAGACGCAACAGGCAACTATCCATCAACACAGATCAGCAATATCAGGGTGCTGGAAAAGGAAAAATCCAGGAGCTAGAACTGGAAGCTAAGAGTTTATTTTTTGAAAAACAGAGTAGTTATCAGGCGCCTAATTAAAACGATGGGTCGAAGGAGACTGAGGGTACTAAAGGCGTTAGGCGCCTGATACTACTACATTATTAATCATGGCTTTGCTAGTATTTAATATTTGCGCTTATATTATATGGTGTATATAATTATCATAATCATCATAACAAGGACTCACATAATGTCGATAATTCATATGAATATCTCCTTAAAAATTTTTGTTTTTTAGCCTAAAAAGGTCTGAAAATAATATTCTTAATTTATTGTAATCTGAAGTCCCTGAATTAACGATATAAATTAATATTTTTATGAATTGATTGATTTTAGAGCATTAAAATCGAAATAAAATATTATTTTCCAAGTTGATCAAAAAGTCAATTTCAGGGGAAAATGTTATATGAACTTCGCGTTATTTCGCCTGCTATATTTGTGCGCATAAGTTCTCTCACTTTCCCGATATCAGACGTTTGACCAAGCGCCCACATAAGCTTCACGATAGCTATCTCTGGCAGCATGTCCTCGCCCTCTATTGCGCCTGCTTTCAGGATGTCCCTACCGGTGTCATATACCCTGTCACACACCCTTCCATTGATGCACTGCGACACCATCACTACGGGTATACCTGCATCAGTTGTTGTTTTTATTATAGGAACCCATTCAGTGGACACATGTCCCAGACCCGTGCCCTCGACGACGATACCCTTATATCCAGAGCCTGAATGGAACAGCAATGATTCGCTGCTCGCACCTGTGGCATATTTTATTAGGGCGCATTTTGGCTCAAGTTTGTCATGAAGAGCAAGCTTTTTCTCTCCCCGCTTAACATGATTTGATATGATATTCATATTGCGGGAAGGATATTCAACGCGTCCTATTGGCTTTGCATTTATGGACTGGAACGCATCTCGTCTTGATGTGTGCATCTTTCGGACTTTTGTTCCTCTGTGGATGGAGCAGAAATCGTCACTTGTCGAGCCGTGCATCACAACACAAACCTCGGCTATGTCGCTTGTCGCAACTACAGCTGCACACACTGCATTCATAGCATTGTCGCTGCTCGGTCGGTCGGCACTGCGCTGCGAACCCACAAGCACGATTGGGACTGGTGTTTCGATCATGAAAGAGAGCGCTGCTGCGGTATACATCATCGTATCCGTGCCATGGGTGATTATGATGCCGTCAGCACCGTTCTTTATCTCCTCATAAACGGCGCGCGCAAGCTCGACCCAATAAGATGGGCGCATGTTCTCACTCAGGATGCTATATATGATCCGGCAATTGTAATTTGCGACATCCTCAAGTTCGGGTATAGCTCGCAGGATGTCCTCTGCATTGAACTTCGATGTCACGGCGCCGGTGCGGTAGTCTATCTTGCTTGCTATTGTGCCGCCTGTGGAGAGAATGGAGATGTGGGGTAGCTTATCGTTTTTTTTCTTGCATGGATTAGAAACAGGCTCTTGATGTTTCTTTTCAACCATTTTTTCGAGCAGTGTTATGGACACTGTATCGGGGTTAAGACCGATATTATAGCCACTTTTAAGTTTCAAGACAATATTACCAGTCTGAGAGGGCATGAGGATCCCTTCATATTGAGCTCCTTTACTTTCTGCCCTGACACGGTCATATAATTCTGCCTGCATGGTATTCCCTGATTCTTGTCCCTTCATTATAACTGTAAATGATAAAAAACTATCTTCAGCAAATATTTAAAGAAATAACAATAATAGCTATAATTAGTATTGATTAATTGCAGAGAAATCGAATGATATCAACTATATTATGAAAAGACTTGAAAAAGACAGCCTTGGCGAAATAGAAGTCCCTGAAAATGTGCTATACGGCGCTTTCACGACGCGTGCCGCACAAAACTTCAGGATAAGCGGTATCAGGGCAAAGCCCGAATTTATCAAATCGATAGCGCTCATCAAAAAAGCGGCAGCTATCACCAACATGAAGCTTGGTGTTTTAGATAAAAAGACAGGGAAGGCCATTGTCACGGCTGCTGACGAAGTCATTGAAGGCAAATATGGCGACCAGTTCATCCTCGATGTATTCCAGGCTGGTGCTGGCACGCCTTTCAATATGAATATGAATGAGGTCATCGCTAATGTGGCAATTATAAAACTTGGAGGAAAGCCGGGGGATTATCACCTCGTTCATCCCAACAACCATGTGAATATGGCGCAGTCATCCAATGATGTGATACCAACCACGATACGATTGAGCGTGCTTTTCACCCTTTCACCTCTTATCGAAGAATTGGAGAAACTATTTGCTGAGTTCTATGCAAAATCAAAAGAATACGACCATGTTATCAAGGTCGGACGGACTCATCTTGAGGATGCAGTTCCCATAAGGTATGGTCAGGTGTTCGGTGGTTATGCGTCATCGCTTAGCAAGTGCATCGTGAGGCTTGCTGCTTCGGAAAATAGCATGCTGGAACTGGGGATCGGTGGGACCGCCGTCGGCACAGGCATCAATACGCATCCTGATTTCAAAAAGACGATTATTTCGGAACTGAACAAACTTACGGGTTTTCAGTTTTATCAGGGGAACAGTATTATGCTCCACTGGAGCATGGCGGGTTTTGTGGACGTATCCAGCGCGCTGAGGATATTAGCGATCGAGCTTAACAAGATCTCAAACGACCTTCGCCTTCTTAATTCTGGACCAAAAACAGGAATAGCGGAAATAATACTGCCCGAAGTTGAGCCTGGCTCATCCATCATGCCCGGGAAGATAAATCCCTCGATACCTGAGGCTGTGAACATGGTATGCTTCCAGGTCATGGGGAACGATCACGCTGTATCGCTTGCGGCTGAAGCCGGGCAGATGGAACTCAATGTGATGACGCCGCTTATCGCTTATGACCTTCTGTGGAGCATCGAGCTTCTTACGAATACTGTCAGAATGTTCCGCGTTGACTGTATTGAAGACATGGTAGTGGATGAGAACAGATGCGCTGAACTCCTTGAGAACAGCCATGCGCTGGCTACGGTGCTTAATCCGTACATCGGTTATGAGAATGTGGCTATGCTTGTTAAGACTGCCCTGGCTGAGAATAAATCCCTGAAGCAGGTGCTTATTGAGAAGGATCTGATCCCTGAGAAATACCTGAACGAGATACTTGACGCAAGGAAGATGACAGAACCGGGAGTTATTGATAAGAGGGTGGTTGAAGAGATTCGAAAGTACAAGAGTAACAAATAATTAAAACTGTAATTACTTCATTCTGCATTCTTTCAAATATCTTTTAAAAAACCATTGTAAGAATATATCCTCTTGTTTCTTAGTCTGAGACCTTTCAAGGGCGCTGTAATAGCCTGCCCTTTTTTCATAAGATATATTCAGCATTGGAAAATCATTTTTGTGCAAAACAAAATTCATCATCAGCCTGCTTATCCTTCCATTTCCGTCAGCAAATGGGTGGACGGTCACAAGTTTCAGGTGGACAAGGGCCGCGAGTTGTACTGGATGGATCTTATCTTTGTTCCTATCATACCATTTGAAAAATTCCATTAGCAATGGATAGACTTCTGCCGGAAATGGCGGTATGAATTTGCTTCCTGCAATTGCTACCTGATGCACCCTGATAATTCCAGCTATGTCGGCTTTTGTGCTTTCGAACAACTTCTTGTGGAAAAACAATATAGTGTTCAGAGAGAGGTCTTTCCTGTAATTTAGCATTTCGTAGAATGCGTTTTTGTGCGCTTGCGCTTCCTTTACATCGCTTATGGATCTTTTGCCGGGGGTAATGCCCTTTCCAAGCAGATCTGCCGTATCCCTTAGTGTAAGCTTTGAGCCTTCTATACGGTTGGTGTCATAGGTGAACCTGATGGCGAAAGTCTCGATTTCTTTTTCCCGTGCAGAAATTGGTGTGATTTTTTCCTGCCGTAAGAATTCAGATTTTATCTTATCGAATTTGTCAAGCCATTTTTCCTTATAAATTTCAGCCATGAACTCTGCAATGTATTCCTTTTTCAATTCTTCGATATTTGGGGGCAGGATTTTTCCAATGATTTTCTCTTTCTTGAGTACTCTGCCTCCTTCGCGGAAGCTATGCTCGAGATAATAATATGTATGATTTTCCACTTTTTTCTTTCTGATTGAAGCCATGATCTTATATTACCCCTACATATTTATTAAATTTTGTATTTTTGGATAAAATGTATGGGTAAAAAATCTTACTTAATAACATCCACCAGCGCCACCCTCTCCAGAACGAGTTCGGATAGCTTCTCTTCTCCCACAGCCTCAAGCTCTTCGTTCGTGATCCCAAAAATTTTCATCAGCTGCTCTCTTTTTGAAGCATTGTAAGCCAGCACATCCGCATATCTTATCTCATCAAATCCCGAAAGCTGCGCCTCTCCAACAGCCACGATCACAATATTGTTCTCTCCCTTATGTATCCCCAGTTTCACAGCCTTGTTTATCTGGCGCGTGCCCGCTGCATACAGCATTATTTCCTTGGAAAGGTCGTTCGCGATATTCGTTCCGGTCTTGAAAGAATTTATTGCCTTTTCGACAGAGAATATGATGTGTTCCTTACCTGCGATCTTATCAGCATCCAGTGCCTGAAGGGTCAGGTTCTTCTCCATACTAATTTTCTTGAGCTTTTGAAGGAACTCTTCTATGTTTTCAATTGACACTTTGCCTTCAAAGATATGGATCATCAGTCATTAAATGGGGTTTTTCATGAAAAAGGTAGCGGATAGGAAATTATAAATTCTCTGAGTACCATGAGTTTTGGTGAATCCGGATATAAAAAGAGGAATTAGATATGGATATTAAAGTAAAAGCAATAGAAATAACCGGTACTATTGACGAGAAGGAATGGCTTGATGCAGTAACCTCCAATCCGGCCTTTGATTTCCTGAAGGAACCTGAAGAAGACATATACACATCCGAAGATGGAAGACCATTTCAAGATCGGTAAAAATAGTGCATCTTCTTAGAGGAAAAAAGTTGCTCAAAAGAAAAACTATCCTAAAAACTTATAAACTTGTAAAATTAATAATAAATCAATGATATTTTCAAAACTAAAACGCGGTGGAATTATATGGTAGAAGTAACGGCAGTTGACGATCGAACTATGAATCAGTTTCTTAGTGGCCTGCAAAAACTCATTCTAGAAAAAAAGAGTGAGGATATCATCAAGGATGCTCTGAGTGAAATGGTAGTGAAATACGGAAGATTTACAAAAGAAACCGCGAGAGACATTCTAAATTCAAGAATATCTGGAAAGCTAAGCGCTACAATTACAGAGTTGCGAAACGAATGAAAATTTATATTGACTCAAGCGCTTACGTCAAAGAATATCATGATGAGACGGGAAGCGATCAAGTCCATCATATTTTTGAGAATTCAAGAAAAGGATTCGATGTTATATTGATCTCACTATGGACGATAAGGGCTTTGGGACAATATTCAACTACACCCCCTACATAGCCATTTAGGTTTTATGCCATACAAAATTTTGATGTAACCAATCCTTCTGATATCATGTGCA
>JAUSDC010000143.1 GCA_030650845.1 Candidatus Methanoperedens sp. | reverse complement strand
AGGTAAAATCTGCAAAATCATTCTTGAAATTATCGAACAGGTTTATTGTTTTACCCATGAGTTCTTCCGCGCTGGAGTATTCAGGTTTGATCACTGTATCTATGTAAACAAGAGGTGCATGGTACATCCTGACCAGTTGTGCGCCGTAAGAATCAACTTTAGCCTGAGTATCGAAATTGATGTTCCTGATAGTCTTACCGCGCACTCCTACATCATTGATACTGCGTCCTCCTACAGAATAAGTGGTTTCTTCTACCTGGATCTTGCACCCCGCCCATCCCTGAGTAACGAACGCTTTTAAAGAGGCTCCTGATAAAGTCCCATACCTGTTGTTGGTATAATGCACCTGCGCCTGTCCAGCTTTCACCCACAGAAAAAAACTTTCAGAAAGCTCGTTCATGTTCCCGTCGCTGCCGTTTATTGTGACGAATCCTCCTTTATCCGAACCTGTAGGATTGGTGATCGTGACTCTCAGGTAAGATCGTACAGGGGAGGGCTGAGAATCGGCATAAAATTCATCTGAGTTCGTGACTATATCTTTTTCAGTGAGGATCAGTGTGGGTTTGAATCGTTCATTAACCAGCGTTCCGGCTCCACGGACAACCATGAAATTAAGAAGTCTTGTATAGTCCCTGCGAATACTCTTTGGAGTGGTCAGCATGTTGTCCTTGAATTTCCAGATGGATGCTATGTCAGTGTTAACCATCATCGGAATTATGTAGATATTGTAGTCTGATTGAAGTGCATCTACCCTGACAGTCCACTCTCCAATATGATAGGTCTCAGCGATGTCCAGTTCTTTTGTCAGGTCGGTCAGGGCAGACCAGATGGTGTCGCCGTAGGTTCTTGTTAGCTCAGTCCCGAAAACTTCTGAATCGTAATACGGCAGCTTTGTTTTATCATAAACATAGGTTGCTTTCTTAGTCATGCCCATATCATTTGCGATCCTGGCGAGGTCTGAGAGGATGAAATCTATGGATTTCCCTGTGTACTGCACTCCTTCGGGCGTAACAAGGTCAAGCCGGATGGCTGCAAGTTCCTTCTCCCATCCGTAAGCTGTAGTGACAAGATCGCGGTATCTATTCTGCCTGTTATCGTATTTGGGCGCCCTGATGCATCCATCGAACAGCTTTGTATTTTTCCAGTAGAAGCGGACAGGTCTTACTTTATCGATCTGCACATCCTGATTCTTTCTCGTGCTTGTGATGGTCAGGAGATCTCCTTCGAACAGGCTGCGCTCGATTTCCACAGCTGCGCCTCTGAGAAGCCAGTGATCGTAAGTTCCTGTGCCCAATCCCGTTGGCCGCGTATATACTTTGAACTCAAAATCCTGGGATTTTGTGGCCGTCATCTTTCGATCCCTCTGTCAAGGTAATCTGTAACTATGCTCTGGACTGCTGTTATGAATTCATCACTTTCGAGGAACTCTTCTTTAGCCATATCGGATTTCTGCTGGACTGCATCCTCTGAGATAGGTTCTGCAGCAGCAGGGTGAGGCAGGAATAGTCCGACTACATCTGAAACCGATGGGAGTCTGAGGTTCCAGCCGGGCGACTCAATTCCATTTGAGATCTCTAACGGCGATGCGGGTGTTTCTAACGGTTCGTTCAATTTCGGTACAGGCGACTTTCTGTTCATACCCATGTTTATCATGGCAATAGATGCTGAAGGCATGAAGGGAGATATTATCCATCCTTTTTCTGTTTTTTCCGCAATGTCTGGTTCTTCAGGTACTTCTGCTTCATCCCCCCAGATCGCTCTTGCATACCATGCCGCTTTATCCTGTTTCTCTTTCCATTCAGGTCCTGTTGGTTTCTTGATCGAATCCCGGATATGTTTGGGGATGTATTTCGGCAGATCGAGTATGGCGACATCCTCAAGAATGACTGATCGCTCAAGTGCGATCTCGTCATATTTCACCATATTCTTGATCTGTTCAGGATATGCAAGAGCAGGACCTTTACCGCGTATATTGACTTCCCGTTCTTTTCCCAGCATCCCCTTATTGTAATCTTCACCCGATATGATCTGTTCAGGTAGCTCAAACTCCTTGGCTCTTTCCTGTTCCCTGAGATTTTCAATAGCCGCATACTGCGCCTGGTATTTGGGTATGAACCAGAGAAGTGCGGTGATCTGCCTTTCAGACCACTTATCGCCCTTGAAATCCGGGTTTTTCTGCTTCCGTTCCATTCCGCGCTGTTCAGTCCTGAGCTTGCGCTCAACCCAGTCAAGCTGCATCCTGATCTTGGAGATTTCCCTGCTGTAAAGCTGGATGTTTATCGCCTTTTTGGCATCGTATTCCAGTTTTTCCCTGACAGCATCGTGCACCCATTTGACTTCTTTTTCCAGTTTCTCAGTGGTTCTCAGGGCGGATTCCTGAAGTTTAGTGCCTTCCTTGACCTTCATCTCTTCCCAGAACGTGTCCTGCAGGAATTTCTTTTCAGGAAGACCAGTCCGGAATACCTGGGAGGAGGTCTGCTCAAGGTTTTCCTCAAACGTCATGGTCAGGAAATTGCTCATTTCGGCTTTACCGCCCTCCATAACAGCCTGGATATGACCTCCCTGCAATTCATCCGGGATGCCTGAAAGCGGGCTTGCCAGTTCATCTCTCTTCCAGCCTTCAAATCTCTGTTCCCAGGTAAAATCCTCTTTGCGCCTTGATGCTTTTTTGAACTGCTCTTCAAGTGTCAGTTGAGTCTTAGTCCTGGCTGTGCCCACTGTTAGAAGTCCTTTCCATGCCTTCTCCTCTGGAGTCTTATCTGACGAGTTGAGCATATTATAGGTTGAATATGATCTGCCCGGAATGTTTTCCAGCAGCGCTTCTTTTACCGGTTCCTTATACTCCTTTCCCGTGAAGAAACTCCTGCCAGTTAATGCTTCAGCGGGCGCCTTGATGAATGGCGCTGTAGCCTGCATGGTATACGACTTCGGATCATTATAAAATCCCAGATCGGTTACCGGAGTTCGCATGTATGCGAATTTACCTTCATCAACAAGCCATGGCAGGTATCCCTGTTCAGCCCATTCCTGCGGCTCTTCGTTTCCCATTAAAGCATTTCCCGTCTTCCCAAGCGCTGAGTATTTCCCAGGATTTGTGAGGATATGTTCGGACTGGAGCATTATGTTATTCCACTGCCATGTAAAGAACGGAAATGCTCTTGCCAGAACATCCCTCTGGAACTGGGTCTTTGACTCTGGCAAATAATCGAACATATATTTTGTCGCGTATCTTGCAGCGTCATCCAGCGTATCCCCGCGCTT
>JAUSDC010000135.1 GCA_030650845.1 Candidatus Methanoperedens sp. | reverse complement strand
AAAGAATAAAGCGGTGCGGTGTTCATTATGCCACTCCGGATGGCAGGATCATTCCGTTCTGCACATATAATACATTATACAGGGTTGAAGTTGAAAAGAAGTTTGCAATGCCGCTCTTAAGGGCAATAGCATAAAATATCTGATGCCAAAAAAATAAAACATTAGTCACTACATTTTTTCCATCATTTCTATTGCTTCTTCAAGCGGTAATGCAGGAGCTATATGGGGCACGCCGAGTTCTCTGAATGGATAGGTTATCTTTAGAATTGCTTCTTCATTTGGGGCATCGAATATTGCCACAGAGACATGCCTGCCTATTAGGAGATATCTACCAATCAATTTAACTTCTTCAGGATATTTGAATTCTTTCCAGAGCTCAATAAGTTTTGATGTATTCTCAGGATTCCACTTAAACCATAGTACAAATAGCACATTTTCACCTCCTGTTTGTTTTATTCAAGTATAATATATACAAGCTTTTTCATGCCTATCAATGTTGAGTAAAGCTACTCAACCTTTAATGGCGTCTTTTTCTTGATTTCTGTCTTGGGCATGGTTATTTGAAGAATTCCGTTGGTATATGATGCCCTGGAGTTGTCAGAATCTATTGAAGATGGCAAAGAGATCATACGAAAATATGATCCACTGCGTCTTTCTTTATAGATATAACCTTTTTCTTTCTTTTCCTCTTCATGTTTTGTTTCGGCTGAAATTTCAAGCTGATCTTCAGTTAGATTAATTTTGATATCTCCTTTGTCCAACCCAGGCATCTCAACAGTGGCAATTACTTCTTTATCTGTCTCAACGAGATCGATAAACGGTTTCCTGTATTTTTCAATTGCTCCTGTTGTTGTTCTTTCACCTGGTAGTAAAAGACTTCTGTTTACTGGTATACCCCATATTTTTTCAAACATTCTGTTCATATTTTCAAACATTCTAAATTCGTCAAATTCGTCTGACATTTGTTTTCACCTCATCTTATTGAATGAGTGATTTTATTGCTTCCACTCAAACATTAATGTTATATGTTGTCTGGATAAAGCTTTCGCTCAATGAGAGCTATGGAAACAGGTTTTCAGAAAGTCTTCTTTTTATTTCAAAATTCAAAAATCTGGTTTTTACAATATGTTCGATATTGGGCGTGCGGGCGGATGCAGGCGGTTTCGGTAGAGAGAGAAGCATCCCAACCGATGCCTTTCGGATTTCTAATCCGGGGTCAGTGACTGAAAACGATAGGTTTTTCATGCTCACAATGGCGATATGAATTCAGAAAAACTTCTGTCAAGCTTATTATTGGCGCACTAAGGGGAAATTATAAATATACACTTGATCTCTGTATAATTAAGGTGGGAATTATGAAAAACAATAGTTTTCTCTTTGAATTAGGGAATTTCAAATGTATAGCCGTCAGCGATGGGACTTTTACCTATTCAGATCAAAGCTTTTACCAGAATGCTCCGAAAGAGCAACTGCAAAAGGTATTTCGCGAATACGATCTCCAATCTGGACAGATTACAACACCGTATACATGTTTATTTATTGACACAGGGAAGCACCGGATACTGGTAGATACAGGAATGGGTGCAGGTGTGGTTCCAAGTGTGGGCAATCTTCTTATGAATCTGCAGGAAGAAGGGATTGAAGGCGCGGACATCGATACAGTCATCCTTACCCACGGTCATCCAGACCATATAGGTGGAATCATCAATGCCGAAGGTAAGCAAGCTTTTCCGAACGCTCGTTATGTTATGTGGAAAAAAGAATGGGAGTTTTGGGCATCAGAACCAGACCTGAAGCAACTTAAAGTGTATTATTTCCCTTAAATTGTATACATGCACCTGAATGTAAACTTAGAAACTAAGTAAACAAATAGAAAGCCAAATAATGAGCATCCGCCTGATGCTTAAACAAAACAAGAGCATAGTAATAAAGGAAGATGATTAATATGGTAGAACCTAAGAAATCAAAAAATGAAATAAAAACTGCAAAGAAAGTAACTACTCCAATAGTAGTAACTTCAAAACCTGCAAAAGTAGAATCAAAAAAGAATCTAACTACAATTACTAAATGTGATTGTGTAAATGAATATCAAGATAAACTATATGGTAAAGGACTGAGGTTAAAGAACTCAACTGTAAAAGGACTTAGATGTTCAGTATGTGGTAAAGTATAGGAGATAAACAATGGGCTATGTGAAATGGATTGTAATATTAATTGTTACAGGCATTGCAACTACAATCATTGCAGATAAAGTATATTATGCATTACCAATGCCAAATATAACACAATATAAAGACCGTCCAACATCCTCCTGATGCCTCGGCGCTTTCAGCCCGAGGTAGTGACGAGGTTCACACACATGTATGCAAGAGCCAGGATCCTGAAAACAAACTCACTTTTTAATCGCAGATAGAATTATAAATCGCCTCTTTAAGGGGCTCCATAAGGCGTAATCTTCTCCAAATATACGATTTTATTGGCAAACTTTGTGGTTATTAGGGTGGATAGTTGCAAACTTTCTAATTTCTCACACTTCAGAAGGCGGATAGTGAAACTGTAACAAAGAATGTGCTTTGCCGGAAGGGACACGAACGAGCATGCCGAGGGACAGTACCAAAGTAACATGTTTGCACTGCTTAAGGATACTGAAGCATGGCAAAAGAGATCAGTGACAACCCAATGACGCCGAATTTCGCACTGCGGTGCTGAAATTCAGCAGGTTCAGGCAAAATGTTGGGAATCACAGTCAAGGAGTTGACCAGAAGATGAAAGAATGATCGAAGTAAAGAACAATAGAATATACTTCTATAACATGAACAAGCGGAACATTATCCCCGTGGACTTCCTGTGCGTATCCGCATATCTGTGTCCACATTGCAAGAAGGTTCTTGCGGCCTATTATGGGGGTAAGATCATGGATTTAGAGCCGTTCATGGAAGATCCCGCACTAAAGCATCACTACACACTGGGCACTTCCAATGGTGGTCAATACCTGCTGTTAGATGATCACAACCATAAGAAAGGCTGTCCGGGGTGGGAGATAGTTTCACTTTCTGCTCGCAGCATTACATATTCAATAGATGTCTGGGCAAGAAGGTATGAAGTCGGATCTGAGAATCTTCAGAAACTGTGCGAGATGATTGCTGCCAGTAAAATCCCAGGTTTCGATATCGTGCAGGATGCCTGCGGTGCGGATGACCCTATTGTTCTCTATAATGAACACCTGTTCACAAATATGAACAAGCCGGGGTTTTGCCAATCTATCACTCGGAAGGAGAATATGGCTGCATATGCCGATTGGATAGTAGCCGGGGATTACTCGAAGCCATTTGAGCCGCCAATAAAGCCGAAGACTGACCCACACATAGATGCACCTGAAGATGACTTTCCATCCCTGGTGGATATTGAAGCTGAGACCGTGGATCAATCGACAAAAAGTGTATTCGGAGATGTAATTGATGTCTACACCCGTGCCCAAGCAATCGATGATGGGGTGCTTGTGGATGTCACTGAAACTGCAAAGGAAGCCGGTATAGTGTTTCCAACCGCGGTCACACAAGCATTATGGAATGGGTACATCGAGCCTCCAGAGAGTCTAAAAGGTATTCAAGATCTGGAGGGCAGATTATGGGATGTACTTACAATGTTCTCCTTCAGCGCCAGGGCAATGAAGAAAGCATCCACAGAAGTCGCAGAGTCACCAAGAGACGCAGCGCAGATACTCTACTTCAAGACCATGTTCCAGATGCTTTCGAAAGCGGGAAATCCAAAGATGGAAACTGTGGATCTCAAAGCGGTCTGCGGCCCGGGAGATAATGCAGAACCCATTCTTACGATCATGCTATCAAGGGAGGATTGATGTTGCCTGAAAGCGAGAAAAGACTTTATGCAATAGCGAGAGCATCAGAAGCCGTTGCGTACCCCTATGATATAATAGAATACCACGGAAAGAAGTTATTGATATCAAAGAGTAAGTTGAAGTCTGCGATAAGTCTGACATGGGAACGCGTGAGCGATCCAGAGACGGCAGAGCTGGCAAGAGAACTTGGAATCGTGCCGAGGAAGATAAGAGGGGCTATATTACAATAGTAATACTTATATTATAACAAGATAAGTAGATTCTGGTTGAAGTATGAGAGGATAATGGACATCATCGACTTTGCTAATATTCCCTGCACTACCGGCGCCCTGGAATATTTGAGAAAGTCGGATATTGGCTCAAATGATCTGTGCACACAAGCGGCATTTGAGAGCATCAGATCAACAGGAAAAGAACGGGTGCTTGAGGCTTTGAAGGACGGCGCCATGAAGTACCGAAGATTCAATAAACTGGCCGCAGAGAAGGAGCTGCTGGCCTATCCGATTACCAGGATAATCGTTTCATGTATCAATAATAACTACCTTACAAAGAGATATGCGCTCGCGGTTGCCAGGCTGTCATATGAACACATTATCGAACTCAAGATCGATGCGCTGAAGGAGTTAGCTGCGGACTTTGGCATTAACATCACAGCCGATTCAAGGAACATGAATGTCGTTATGCACTTCACAGATTATATTCACCACGCCCACGTCCTGCATGAACCTAAGTGGAAACTGTTGAACCGAACAGTGGAGCAGGGCATGCTGACGATATCAATAGGTGATTTGGCACGCCTGATGGAAGAGGCGGTACGGAATAAGGTGGAGTTGGGGCTACCTCACGAAGTGCCGCAGGACATACGTGAAGCGTTGAAGACGTACATTAGCGAAGTGCAGGAAGCAATCAACACCCGCGCAGGTAAGCAGGATTTCAGCAGAGAAGACTTCGGTGAAGTGGTACCGGATTGCTTCCCAACATGCATAAGCTCGGCAATAGCGGATGTCCAGGCAAACGTCAATCTATCTCACACGATGCGCTTCGCAATGACAACATTCCTGCTCAATATAGGGATGAAGCCGGAGAAGATAACGGAGATCTTCAGGGCATCTCCAGACTTCAGTGAGCAGGATACCAACTACCAGATAAGCCACATTAACGGCGCATCCGGAACAACCTACACTTGCCCGGCATGTGCGACCATGGCAACCAATGGTAACTGCCCGGGCAAGGCGCCCATGTGCAAGAAGATAGAGCACCCGCTGGTGTACTACAGGAGAAAGGTGTGGTTGGAGAACAAGAAGCAAGTTAAAAAGGAGTATCTTGAGCATCAGTGATTATTATTGGCATGCACCGTTGTACGAACCCCCCGACTTTACAAGCAGGGAGTTCGGCTTCAGGAAGAACGGTGAAAAGATGATAAGACACAAGACATTCTCCTCAATCCAGAAACTCAGGACGTATCTCATCGAAACTGCGCCTGACCACGTATATTTCTCTTCATCAAAGTATGCAGATCCTGCAGCATATCCTATGGAAGATAAGAAAAAGGGGTGGCAGGGATCTGATCTGGTGTTTGATCTAGATTACGATCACCTGAAGAGACCTACGCTCAGGGAAGCGAAGAAACAGAGCGAGAAGCTGCTGATAATATTGAAAGATCAGTTGGGGTTCAAGGATATCTTATATGTCGATTCAGGCAGCCGTGGGTTCCATGTCCACGTCCATGACGAGTGCGTGCAGAAGCTGGATAATGCCGAGCGCAGAGAGATTGCAGACTTCTTCGGCCATTACAAGACAAAGCGCGGAAGAAAGATAATCAATCCAAACTGGGTGGAAATAGATACGGTCGTGACGACTGATTTTACAAGACTCATCAGGCTGCCTGGAAGCCTGAATGTAAAGCCAGATTCGGCAAGGCCGTGCGCCATCATCAGCGGTCCGTAGGTCCTTTTTGATCGTGGCCAGATTTCGCACTGTGGTGCTGAAATCAGGCGTTTTCAGGCAAGCAATAACCTTGTAAAAGCTGGCGCAAGCCAGAAGGAGAGTTTTCATGGTAGAACAGGATTTAGAACCGTTATCGAACGAGTTTGCAGCGATAAAGCAGGAGTGATTATGACAAAATACATGGTTGCATTTGGCGTCAAACTTCCTGACGACTTGCACGCAGAAGATATCCAGGAACTGCTAAAGGCTGCATGCCAGCAAATGAGCCCGATTACCCCGATAACAATCGAGAGCTACTCAGGCATTGCGCCGCAGGAGCGTCTATATTTCATAGAAATGCTGTACCACGCTCTTTACAATACCGACCTCGATCCAGAAGATTTTGCCACCGAGTTTTTTTACATGGTCGGTGAGCTTCTGAACGGAAAGAGACTGGATGAACTGAGGCCAAATGGCCCTGCCGCAGGGACATTGAAAGAATTACTTGTAGAAACAAGGAGTGATTGAATATGTCATGGGAAACATTCGTTGTTGGCACTCTGGAAATCGAGCCTGATATGCCTGAAGAGAAGAAAGTGAAGATCATTGAGGATTTCGAAGAGGTCCTGGAGACTGACCTGATCTGGGACGACCAGGCTAAGGAATACAGGGTTTCGCACATTAACTGGATGTCACACGTCAGAGAAGAAGATATCAAGAAGTGTCACGAGAAGCACAAGCGCCATATCAAACGCATATCGTTGAGCCTCTGGAACTTATCGGAAGCCGATTTTACATTGCATGTGGACAGATCAGAACACGAGCAGGTATTCGGCCGTTGGTACAAACAGCGCCCAGGCACCATCAAAGAATCTGCAGCATATTTGTTCGGGACACTGCTGCCTCCAACCAGGGCAGCGGCGGGGGTGTGATTTATGGAAGAACCTGCGAGAATAAATGGCCCGGCGGACCTGAAGAAACTATTGGATGAGAAGGGAAAACTGTGGCTGGTAGCGGCCATGGTAGAAGGCAGTATCGGATACCATACCCCAAGACATGCGGAAATTTTGATAGAAAGAGCCCTGACCGGAGAGACAATCGACTGGTGTGAAAGGTGCGATGCCTGTTTTGGCAGGGACCTTTTCGAGATGATCAACTATGACATAAGGCATATGCTGTTCCTGGAAGACAGGGATGCTGCAAAGGCCAGCCGCCTTATAGACACTGTCAAGATAATATCAGAAATGTCAGGTGAAGCTCAATCGTCGGTAAGCATGGCATACCCGACTATGAACATATGAGGGGGTGCATTATGAAAGAACCAGAGATAGTGATAGTAATTGAAGGAGGGATCGTCTCCGCAGTCGCCACAGCGGGTTCTGGTGTAACATACCGCGTTATAGATATCGATACCATAAAGTCTGGCGATGAAGACACGCCAGACTACACCGATTATGTGCCTGATGCGGAGAACGTGGACATCGAACAGTATACAAGAGACATATTGAAGGATGTGTAGAAGATGGCGATGATAATCAGAGTGAAGGAACTGGTAACTGAAAGCGATCCTGAAAGTGAGTATCCAAGAAATATCATGCGCACAACGGGGATATACAAAGTTCCGAATGACTTCGACTACGGTGCTCTATGTGATGACCGTAACGATGTAGAAGTAATCGCGGAGAGTGTGCCTGATGATGCCGTAATGGGCATCCGGGATATGCCCTCAAAGGAGCGGGTATTGAAAGATGAAGGTGAACTCTCAGATATAATCCTGAGTAACATCCACTTGCTAACCTGCTTCAACTGCGGAAAAGCGCTCAAAGATGTTCCATCCCGTCATAGAGTCGGGGTAGAAGAGGCTGGTGTGTTGTGCATTGATCCGGGGAGAATTAATTACCCGCGCGAACCTGATGAGCCAGCACAGGCGTATTTCGAATGTATGGATTGCCGGGGACTTGAGAATGGTAATTAGCGCCCGGCCCCTGCTAGCAAACCGTGCGAACATTCGAATAGCACACGAGCGCCAGCAGGAGAAAGCGCTGTGGGAAGAAGAACATGGGAGTTGCAGGAAATGCTATCATGACAATAATATTGACTCATCGGCCAGATGCAATGGCTGCATCAACGGCGGCGGAAAGTTTGATTTATTCAGGCGAAAGCAGAAGACAAGAAAACCTGTTCCAAATATGGTAAGGTACGAAAGATCACCCAAGAAATTTACAGACAAAATTTTCCCGATCTAGGAAGCACAGAGCTGAAGTTATTATATCAAACTCCAAGGATTTCAAGTATCTGCCTTGCAGTCACAATTTTTATCCCCCTGAATTCCTTAACATCAAGAAGATGTTTGTTGCCTGAAACCAGATAATCCACCTCACCTTCAACAGCGCACTCCAATATCCTGTCATCTGCAGGATCCTTAATAATGACATTCAACGTGAAGGCAGGACATACAAGTTCAGAATGGCTTAAGATTATTTCTGAGTATAAAGCCACATCTTCTCGCGGCATTTCAAATTTCCCGTCAGTTAAAAGTATCCTTTCAAGTTCATCGATGATTTGCCTTGAGATTACCAATTTGGCTTTTCCCTCAAAGCATAGATGGATGAACTTGTATGGATTCCCGCGCCAGAACAAAGCTGAAATGTAAATATTGGTATCAGCAACTACCTTTACCATTTTTTAATCCTGTACTTTGCGGTGTTTATGGACAATTTCATCCACGTCTGCTTCTTTTATCCCTCGTTCTCTTGCTATCTTTTTTCCTTTTTCTGCAAGAAATTCAAATTCTTTAATACCAGGGAGTTTTATTTGTTTGAGAAGGATCGTATCTCTGTCCCGGATTACTGCAAATGGTGTTCCATCTTCAAACCCTTCGCGGAGTTTTTTAGGAATTACTATTTGACCTTTAGTGGACATTCGTGTGAACTCAACTTCTGTTGCCATGGTAATACTTTCTTACTTTCTTACCTAATAAGGCTTTGCCAGTATTGAGGAGTTCTGCCATGGCTGGTTCGGTCTGCTATTTCCTCATCGTCGTCTCGATTTCCGTTCTTCGAGCCTGAAGATCACCAAGTCTCTTTTTAAGGTCAGCCATTTCCTTCTTGATCTTACGCAGCTCTGTCCGGTTCTTGCTGCTGGATAAGCAGTCTGCGCCAAGCTTCTCAACGATATACTGCTCAAGCTGACGTCTTAATATCCTGAAATACGGATTACCCCAAATCGCCCCTTCTCTGTATTCCAGTTTGCCGACTCTAATGCCCTCCACAATGAAGTCCCGACTCACTCTATATTCCTTTTGTGCCGTTACGTCGCTGAGGGTTGCACCTTTGCGATTCCATTCTCCGTATTCTGCCATATCTCAACTTCTTATTACTCATTTGTTGATTTTGATGATATTACATTTAAATGCTGTTGCCCATCTCTATACGAAATTTGAAAATCCATTATCATTCTTTTTATATCTGGAAATTTCTTCTCTTTTCGTTCCAGCATTTTTGATAAAATTTCTTTTGCTATTTCTCTTTCGTTATTATCGTTTATATATTTATTAAAACTCTCATCAATTAATTTATTTCTTTCTTCAGGAGATAGAAATGAAGAATTCCAGGCTATTGCACAAATCTGGAGTGCATTATAAAACGTTTTGTCGTCTTCACATTTTTCGATTAAAGGTTCTGCAAATTCAAGGAATACTTCTGACATTTTTTCTTTTTGGGTATTAGTAGTTATAACTACGTCTTTAGGCAAATTTTTACCAAAACCATTTGCTAGTATTTGGCTTATGTTATTTTTTTCATAACAGCACTTTTTATATTTTTTTCCACTACCGCAGGGGCATGGTTGATTTCGACCAATTCTTGCCATCTCTTTTTTCTTTTTCATAATTAAATCAAGTAAGCTCTGTATACGACTCAAATCCTTATTGCTGACGTGAGTATATATTCTATAGTCTTGCTGCTCTTATGTCCTAATAGTTATTGTGTATATCTTAAACCTGTACTTTGCGGTGTTTATGAACGATTTTTTCAACGTCTATTTCTCTGATCCCTCGTTCTCTTGCTATCGTTTCTCCTTTTGCAGCAAGAAATTCAAATTCTTTAATACCAGGGAGTTTTATTTGTTTGAGAAGGATCGTATCTCTGTCCCGCATTACTGCAAATGGTGTTCCGTCTTCAAATCCTGCTCGGAGTTTCTTAGGAATCACTATTTGACCTTTTGTAGACATTCTTGTGAACTCGACTTCTGTTGCCATGGTATTACTTTCTTACTTTCTTACCTAATAAGGCTTTACCACTATGTGACGTATTGCTCCTTGATCCTGTCAAACTTCATCGTTGACAGGTCAATTGTGACATAAGTGAACTCATCAAGTTGACCGGGTTGAATGCATATTGTTCTGCCTAGTTTTGCATTCCATTTTCCTGTAACTTCAGGAGACTCATGTATATGACCATGGAGCGAGAGCTTTGGCTGATATTTCTCCAAAAAGTTGTAAATCGCTTTTGACCCTACTTCTTCCCCGTAATAACATTTATCCAATCCCAACCTGGACGGGGGCATGTGTATTACATAAACACTATTTTCCATATCCCCGGGACGAACCAATCGATCCATTTCCTCTTCTATCGTTGGGAGCTTTTTTGCATGGGTAAACCAGTCATCGATTTCCTGCCATCCATCAGGTTTGGATAACAGTCCTGTTCCGAATTGCTCCTGGAAAATATAGTCCTCTGTGTCCATCCTGCATCTGTCCTTGAGCCTGAATGGATAATCAACAACCCAGTTCATACCTACAAAATCGTAACCCTCAATTTCGAATTTACGTTGTGCCAGATCGACGACGAATGGATATTTATTGCAGGTTTCCTCGAACAGTTCATCGAATATCCCCAGATCATCATTTCCCGGATAGCACAGATAATAAATTCGGGCAGAGTTGAATCGTGCAAAATGATCGTCAAGGTAGTTCGTAATGAAATCACCCTGACTGAATGGTTCACATTCCTTGGGAAGCATGTCACCACCATTGATGACTACATTTGCCCGAAAGTCTTTTGCCACTTTGAATAGCCGTTCATATTTCCACTTGCTTCCATGCAAGTCCGTTACAAATAGCACTCTCATCAAGGCAACTCTTCCTCTATCTCACCATACTGTGGTGGGACATTCCCTATAGATTCTAAAATGAGCGGATATTTTATATCTTGTTTAGGAGATTCTAATCCTTTAAGTTCAACAATGAAGTGCCATTCATCGCCATAATCAAAAAGAAATAACATCTTTCTCCCGATCTTATTGAATACTCCACCGACCCTTGTTTTTTGCACACTCTTACAATTAGTTGGCTCTAACCCTTGCTCCTTTTCTATGTCTTTAAATAATTCGTAACACTCATTAGATTTCGTCCATAATTTCAAGTTATCAAAAAACCCAAAACAATGATCAAAATTAAAGTCAAACGCACCTACTATTTCTTTTGCAAGTCTGTATAATGTAAACATTTCCGGAATCGCCAAAATCCTGTGAGGCTTTCCTCTAACTCCCCCAAACACATCACTTAGAGTCACTTTGAGTATGCATATTTTCTCCTCCTGTTTTTCTCTATGCATCTTCATTGTTCTTCCATTTTCAATCCTTTTTTTCAACAACCTTGAACTCTTTTAATAGTTCCTCTGCTTTCTTTTTTCCAAATTTTTTAACCATCTCATCGAAAATTGGACTATTCCTAATATTTTCCTGATACCTTTTCTCAAGTGCTTCAATATCGACAGGAGAATCCTCTCCAATAATTGCGTGCAACCCACATGGGTTTTCTATGCCTTTGAGTTTATTTAGCTTCTTCATTCTTATGTTATTTACCGGTTCGTGAGAATTGAGTGGGTTTTGTAAACGACTCAAATTTTTATTGCTGACGTGAGGATATATTTCTGTTGTCCATCTGTTCTATGTTCCAATAGCTCCTGTATATATCTTAAATCTACCCCGCTTTCTTACAGATGCGTGGAAAAGCTATGTGTGCGGCTGTTAACGGAAACATTTTATGTTACTCCAGCAATTCTAACAGCATTACCAGATATTCTCTCTACACTTCGTGCAGTGCCCAAGGAATAATTAGGCTGCTGCCTGATTTCGCACTGATGTGCTGAAATCCAGCGGGTTCAGGTAAAGCCACCTCTTAAAAAATTACGAGGTATCAATGCAACAATATAAACTCAGAATCGAAGATATACCAGTAGAAGAAAGACCGAGCAGTCGGCTGATGTCGAGCGGTCCAGCGTCATTAAGCAATGCCGAACTCCTGTCGATAATTCTCAAATCAGGCTCGGTCGCTGAGAATGTAATTAACCTGTCACAGAGAATCCTATCGCAATTCGACTTAAAGCAGCTCTCTGCAGTAGATTCGACCCAGCTCATGAAGATCCACGGCATCAAATCCGGAAAGGCTGTCCAGATCGTAGCATGTTTTGAGCTGGCAAGAAGACTTGAGACGTTTGATGGTCAATCAAAGTTCAAGATCAACTCTCCGGAAGATGTCTACAGGCACCTCTATCCGGCAATGAGAGAATCAAAGAAGGAACATTTTATAGAGCTGTGCCTGGATACCAAGAACCAGGTGATCAGGGAAGATACCATATCCATTGGTTCGCTCAATGCAAACATAGTTCATCCAAGAGAAGTATTCCGCACCGCCCTGATCGAATCGGCAGCACACATTATTGTAGCGCACAATCATCCATCTGGCGATCCCACGCCAAGCCGCGAGGATATCGATATCACAAAGAAGCTGGCTGAAACCGGGAAGATAATGGGCATTGACGTTCTCGACCATGTGATAATCGGCGACTGCAGGCATTTTAGCATGAAGGAGGCTGGCCACATATGAAAGAGAATACATGCGATAAAGCAATAGAGATACTGCAGGCTACATCAGATGGAGACAAGCTTGCCCCACTCGACTTAAAGCTCGTAGAGAGCGCAGTCAATGGCTTTCTATCTGAAGAAGGTATTAAGGTTTTTAATCAGCTCCACAAAACCATTGTGGCAGGGAAATACAAACACCCGTGGTTCCACGGTATAGAGAACATGACTATAGACAATGTGGGATTCATTTACTGGAAAGGTGCCATAGTAGAACACTATGAACAGCCGTGGGCTTATTCAAAAGATGCAAAAGAAAGTGCCCAGGAGCTGAAAAGAAGATGTGAGATCCTTGAAAGCAAAGGTATACCACTCAATGTCACAACAGTGATCTGGAGATGGAAGGAGGGCGAGTGAAGTGTACGGCTGGATAATAACAAGAGACGTCCTGTTCGAAAAAGGAGACCACAGAGAATGGGAAACAGATGCAACCGGGACTATGGGTGGCCATAATATCACTTTCACAAAGGAAGAGATTATGAAAGGGGTTACGTTCCAGATGTTTGATGACGACATGAACCTGTATTATGAAGGAAAGATTGTCGGGGATTATGCTGGCTTTGAGCCCCTTGATGATTTTGGGATGCCAAATGCCGGATGCACTTCGATCTGGTACGATGGTAAGCGATTATAATTAATAATTAACACAGCCGCGGTTAGAGCGGTGTCTTTTTGTATTACAGTAGTAATACTTATATCATATTACAATAGTATTACTATTGTAAATAAATGAGAAAAGGAAGGTGATAAAATGTTAGTAGAATCAGAATTAGAAGGGAGCGCTGACGCCATAGTTGCACTCTATAACAAATGCCTGCGCTGCCACCGCAGGATCAAAGCTCCGCAAGTATACGGTCCAACATGTGCAAAGAAAGTTCAGGAAGCATCCCAGGAGAAACAGCGTGACAGCGCCGACGCTGCGGGGGGTGAAGTTTCGCACTGCGGTGCTGAAACATCAACCCCCCTTGGTCGGACAGATTGAAATGATGTAAATTATGGGGTTCGCTCCAGTGTGGTTAAAATCCACAGTCAGCCCCATGATTTACCTCCTATAAAAAAGTGAAAGGTGAAATATGGAACATATAGAACAAACATCTTTAGAAATAAAGGAAAGATTCGCGAAAGTGAATGTACAGATACAGGATAAAGACATAACTGAAAGGCTCTCGATTCTTGTGAACAAGTTTAGAGTGCCGTTGAATGAGGCGCGAAGGAACGTGACCAACTACTTCCTGAAAGTCCACAACATCAACCAGGACGAGTTCTTTGCCAACGCAGGGTTCGCTAATCAGAGTCCGGTCAAGATCGCCGAACTGATAGAAGATAATAAGTGGTGCTCTTTCATCGCAAAGGTATCGATGCTCTGGGAAGCTCGGCATGAGAAGATAGCTCAGACAGGCGTGCTAGGGGACGAAACCGGGACAATAGTGTTCACGACCTGGAAGTCAACAGGTTGCTCTGTTCTCGAAGAGGGCAAGTGTTACACCTTCAAGAACGTGGTTACCTCTGAATGGCAGGGCAGGATGTCCATCAAGATCAACAAGAACTCAGAGATACTGCCATACCAGGGGGATATCACCGTCGCCAAGAAACTTGTTACCGTAGTCGGCGCACTGGTCGACCTGCAGCAGGGCTCTGGCCTGATAAAGCGCTGCCCGGAATGCCACAGATCCCTGTCAAAGGGCTCCTGCGCGGAGCATGGAAAAGTTGAAGGCGTCTATGACCTGAGAATTAAAGGGGTCATCGATGATGGCGTCAACTCGCGGGACGTAATTCTCAACAGGAAGCTGACCGAAGAATTGACGGGCATCACTCTGGATAAAGCAAGAGAGATTGCAATGGAATCGCTGGATGCAGGAACGGTTGCTGACGAGATGGGATGCAAAGTGATAGGCCACTATTTCGAAGTGACTGGCGTCCAGATCGATAAGAACCTCATTGTCGAGACAATCAAACCGTTCAGAGCGGATGTAACGAATCAGATCAATGCGCTTCTTGCAGCAACGGAGGCATAAATATGGCAGGAATTTTTGAAAGAATGAAGGCAGCAAGGCTTTTCGCAGCAGAGTTGAAGGCCACTACCGTTGAGGTCCCAAAGAAAGGAGGCGACCAATATGAGAGCCAGTTATATCTCACGCAAACCGGCGCTAAGGCTGCCAGAGTGATGGTTGTGGGAACAGCGACCGAGATTGAAGATATCGGTACCGATAATAACTTCTACCGCATGCGAGTCTCCGATCCGACAGGAGTGCACTTCGTAACTGCCGGACAGTACCAGCCAGAAGCAGCAAAAGTAATGCAGGAGTTAATAGAGAGACTCCCGGCGTTTGTGGCCGTTATCGGCAAAGTATCCTTATACAATAATGGAGAGAATACCACGCTCGTGAGCATTCGCGCAGAGCAGGTCGCAATCGTGGATGAGAATGTAAGGGATACCTGGCTGCTCGAAACTGCAAAAGCAACTCTTGACAGGCTTTCGGCGCTCAAAGCTAACCCGGTCTTAGAGCAGGAAGTGGCTACAGCATATCCGACAAGAGAGAACTATAAAGAGATCGTCAAGAAGGTCATGCTGTCCATGAAAAGCGATGTGGGTTCCCCTATACCCACATCTACACCTGCTCCCACACCACCTGCAGCCCAGGTGCCAGCAGCAAAGATCCCTGATGCAGCACCATCTGATGAGCCGATGTCGGATGAAGACATGAAGAACTTCGTTGAGCAGCAGATAATCACGCGGAACACGAAAGGCCAGGGTGTCAAAATAGAAACCCTGGGTAATCCATGCAAGGGCGCCGGAATGAAGTTGACTCAACTGGAGACTGCAATCCAGGGATTGATGCAGGAAGGCAGAGTATATGAGCCCAAACTGGGTGTACTGATGCCAGCAGGAGTGTGAAAACTTATGAAGAACGTAGATCTCAAGCTTGAAGGTAACATCCTTACCATCAAAGTGGATATGTCAAAAGAGTTCGGTCCTTCAACGTCTGGAAAGACCATAATTATTGCATCTACTGAAGGCAACAAAGCTGTGCCTGGAAAAGAAGATGTCAAGATCGGACTGAATATCTATAAGAAAAAGTAAGCCGACCAATGAGGTCAAGTAAGGACTCATGGGCTGTGAGACCAGCCCCGCTATTTTTTCTGCCCTGCTCTTCTAAATTATCTTCCCATCTTCGAGGAGTCCCAGGAAATTGTTTTCTGCGGTTTCAGTTTTATTAAACTCCTTTCTTTAACCTGAAGAAGCTGTTTTGCAACAGGGTTGTCAAGATTCCCAAGATATTTTATACATAATTTTTTTATGGTTTCTTCAGAATCAATGTCGATTAACTCGGCGTTTCCACTGAATATTGCGCCTCTGTTACCAGCTTTTCCATCAGAAGTATCAATAGATATTGCAACATCCGGTTTGTTCCTAATATTTTTAATTTTCTTTGAAGCTTTGCTTGTCCCTATAATTATGGCGCCATTTTCGTAAATGAACCACACTGGAGCGATATGCGGAGTGCAGTTTTTTCCAACAGTAGCAATTCTGGCAAGATTGGGTTTGGAAAGAAATTCTTCAAGTTCTTTTTGTGTCATGATTTCCATTATATCACCTTATATTTTAGAGATAAATTGTAAATATCCCATTATTTGAACTAGTATATAAAGAATTAAAGATTAGAAAAACTGGGTGGGTTCCTTAGAGATGAAGAGCTTGCTCAAGCACCGCAATGCTGCAACCACATACGATTTTAAATAAAATTATCACGGGCGAATTATCAGGGTACTGATGATTCAGGATATAATATGTCAGAAAATAATCAATTTAAGGTCGCCTTCACCGGGCATCGTCATCTGAAATACGTTGATGTGGAACAGTCTCTGATTAAAGTGCACTCGGATTTCCCGGGCGCTATGTGGATCACCGGCGGAGCGTATGGATTGGATTCCCACGCGGCTCGATATGCGCTGGATAATTCAATCCCATTGTGGCTTGTCCTTCCATTCCCGGCTAAGATCCTGTGCGCGAAATGGATTTCATACGATTCACGGGAATTGCTATTCAGGTCGGTCAAAGAATGCACGAAGTTGTCTGTGATATCACCGGTATTTTCCATGCAATCGTATCAGCGCCGAAATGAGTTCATGGTGGATGCTGCTGACGTTCTTGCCGCGTTCTTCGATGGTTCACCTGGCGGCACTGCGAATTGTGTCAGGTACGCCAAATCCGTTGGACGCAGGGTTGTGATGGCAGAGGAATTATAATGGTGCAATACGGCATCTCCCCTTTTTTGGAGTGCAGCAGGGATCAACGATCAACGCCGATTTTAAATAAAATTATTCCGGGTGAATTATCGGATTCGATAGTTCAGGAGTAATTATGTCAGAAATAGTAAATACAGATTTACTGGGCATCCAGCGCGGTGTCATTGTACAGCAGGTTAATTGTCGCGGCGCGATGGGTCGCGGGTTAGCATTGGCCATCAGGCAGAAGTGGCCTATCGTGTACTCAGAGTATCGAAAGATGTTCTCTGCGGGCGAACTCAAACTGGGTTCAGTCCAGTTCGTTAAGGTGGCCCCAGAGCTCTATGTCTGCAATCTTGCGGGGCAGGACCGCTGGGGTACGAATTCTCCGAAGACTGATCTGGGCGCTTACAGCCTTGCCTGGCCGATTGTCAGTCTTGAGGCTGAGGAGCTTGGTCTTCCTGTGTACGCCCCCTGGATGTTTGGCTGTGGGCTGGCAGGCGGCGACTGGTCCGTAGTTCAGCCGATGATTGAAGCACTCTGTCCTGAAGTGATCTGGGCGCGCCGTGAGACCGGGCACACCTGGGAGAAATCTGAGAATTACCGTGGGTTTTAACCCGCATTTTTTTAAGGAGTTGAAAACCATGTCAAATATACTAACAACAAATGACATCAAATCCGATGAGAGTGCCGAGCCGCACATGACTGCGGAAACGTACAGGTTTGTGATGGGTTGGAACTATTATCCTGAGCCAGCCACCGGTGAGCGGCAGGTAAAGCTGGACCTACATGCCAGGATGCCGTTCTCAGCGGATCCACCGAGCGCCGTGTGTCTTTTACCCGAGCATCTATTAAGGAGAAGACCAACCCCAGGAGCTGGATTCTGTGAAGGTAACCACTATGGCGAGAAGCCGAAGCCCAGTAAAGCGGTCAGCCGCCCCTGGCAGACCCAGTCCAGTAAAGCGGCATGGAATGAGCGCGTTGAATGGCTGCACAAAAAGGAATCCGCATCAGTAAAGAGAACCGTGTCTCCAGAAGTACCGCACGTCTGCGTAATGTGCAAGGACATGAACCCTTCGAGGAAGGGCTGTAAGCTTTCAGAGCAGGATATGGGGTCGCTGTGTTCTTTGCATGAAAGGCACAGCGGGTTGATAATTCTGCCTGCCAACATGAGAGCACTGCGAAAGCGCCCATATATAGGTTCATTGCGCCAGAAGCTTGACGAGTTCGAGAAAAGGAATCGCCCCGCAAATATCTGGCGGGTATCCACGCTGCCCACATTCAATCGCAATGATGGTAAGTTCCTTCGTGATGATACGAACGAAGCGGGTGAACCTATCAGGGTGTACAGGGATTCAAACCCCAGACTGGTGCCAGAGATAGCGTTCAGTCATAACCTCACAGAAGATAGTTCGGGATATGACGAGTGCGCCTTCCCGGATGATTGGCGGATGGACCTTGCGGAAGCAAATGGCAATAATGATACTGCGTTCATGGATATCAATGATAACAGCGACATCAAGAAGCAGTGTTTCGAGATGCCTAAGCCCAACTGGGTATCTGTCACCAGGACACGCCGCATATTCACAGGTAAATTCCGAACATATTATACCCAGAACAAATACACCGAGCTCAATAAGGTGTGGCATTGGGATCCTGTGAAGAAGTTTACCTTCACGGTTGAAGAGCGAGAGGTAGTGGTTCCGATAAGACATGATCTCGCAGTTATGCGAACTGAGGAATATCCAACGCTCATAAATGTCCAGACTGAAGAATGGTTCGCAAAGGACATAAAGCGGGAAGCGAAAGCTACTGGTCGTCCAGAAGACGAACTGCGCGCTGAGAGCACTATCCTGGTGCAGTCCAGCACGATGATTACAAAGAAGGAGCGTAAGTACTATAACGCCAGGCGCGAAGCCGAGAAGCAGAAGCGCATGCTCACCGGTTATATGATTCTAAAGGACGTCAAGGAAGGCGTCGCCATGCCGAAGCATAAGTGGCCGGTCCGCTCGAAGAGAGCAGCGGCGCCTATGATTCAAGTGCCTGTGCCGGCGACAGAGATTGTGCAACGGTAGACACTTTATGACTCTTTGACGCATTTTAACATAACTTTTCTCGCAGTGTAATTTGAGAAAGTTTCCATAAACTGCGTCATCACGTCATAATTAAAAGATGGGTTCATTTCTGCCACGATTCCTCCATTACTACTTCAACAATGCAAGGAATGCTTTTAAGATACTCGCAGCCTGCTGCTTCCATCTCATCTTTAATTATCTGGGCAGCTTCTGTAACCCGGTCTTCTTGAACTTCAAACACAAGCTCATCATGAACTGCATTGATTAACTTTGCATTAAATGGTTTCAACTTGTGATATAATCTGCCCATTGCCGTTTTGGTTATATCGGCGCTAAGCGATTGGATCGGGGTATTTCTCCCCATATTCTCATATTGCCAGGCTTCAAGCCCCTGCTCAAATCTAACTATACGCCCTGATTTATTCCTTATTTGCTGCTGTCCCGCTGCAGTCCTTGCGGCTGTTTGCAGATAAGACGCTAATACCGGATAGTTTTTAAAGAATGTATTTCTAAACTCCTGTGCCTGTTCGATTGAAATATCTATATCATAGTCGTTCTTTGTTTTTTCCTTAAAACTTTGTGCTCCAAGTCCATAAGCAAAACCAAAGTTTACCGCTTTTGCCTGCTGACGTTCTTCCTTTGTGATCTCTGATTCCGGCTTATTTAACAGCAATGAGGCTGTCAGTCTGTGAAGGTCACTGTTATTGTTGTAGATCTCCAGGAACTTGGGTTCTTGTGATACTTCCGCGATTATCCTTAGCTCGATCTGTGAATAATCAGCGGTTATGATCTTTTTGCCTTTCCCCGCCTTAAACAAAGCCCGTATGCTTTTATCATGGGGTACTTGCTGCATGTTAGGCTTGCTGCTGGTAAATCGTCCTGTGTTTGTGCCAACCTGGTTAAAGGTCGGTTGAATCCTTCCGGTTACCTTATGGACGTGTTCTGGGTATTTGAGTATAAAGCCTGTTAATAACTTCTGTTGTTTGCGATACTCTTTTATTGCTTTACCTATTGGATGGTCAATACCCGATATTACCTCATCCCCTGTTGAGTCTATTTTTAATCCTATTCCCCTCATCACCCCAAGTAATTGAATTGGACTACCCAGGTTTACGGCAGGAAGACCAAATAAATCAAGATTCTTGTATCCGGATTCTTTCAGGATAGTTTTTACCTTTAATTCTGCGTCCTCTATTTTCTTTTTGGTTTCACCCTTGACCCTGTTCAGCCCATCCTTATCTAAAGGTAGCCCCGATAGTTCAAGCCATACGGTAGCAGGAATACATCCCATTTCTATTTCAAATACCTTCTCAAGCCCAAGTGTTTTTAGTTGCTCTTGCTGCTTCTTATGAATCTCAGGTAAAACAGCTACGTCCATAGCAGCGTATTTGATTTGTTCTGCAGTTAGTTCGCTGCCATTAAAAGACGACCTGACATCCCGGGATTTATTTAGCTGGATTCCCGTGTATTGCTTCGTGACAGCTTCCAGCGTTGCTGTACCTTTCTGGCGCGCCTTCTGACCACCGCTAATAAGGATTTCAGCAATATATGTATCAAATAGATTTTCAGGGTTAATGTTGAATTGTTGCTTTAAAAACTTCAAATCAAACTTCAGATTGTGGCCCACTATGAGACTGTTCTCCAGTACATCACGCATTTCGCTTATCTGGGCTTCCGTAAAGGTCTTTACAAGCCTTATCTTATTGCCCTGCTTGATTTGTATCAGGGTTATCTTATCCTTGAAGGGGTCAAGCCCCGTGGTCTCTGTATCGAAGAAAATGATACCGCTCATTTCACCACCTCAACAAACCAATCACTAACTTTCCGCCATTCGATTCCATTCCACAAAAAACCGCTTGAGTTCCTGTTCACATATTCTTCCCCGGGATAAAATAGGTCTATTTCGCAACGTCTACATTTCCCATGCAGGCGGTTTACTGCAATAGCGCTACAGTGTGGGCAAAAGATTATCCAGGGTTTGGTCATTCGAGAACCACCTCGGAGATCTCACCACAAACCTCAACGGTTATCGTGGATTGCTCTGACTGTATCGGCGGTGTTGGTATGGGGTGGGTTTCTGGTGTAAATGCCTTTTCTTTCGCAACAATTCCCCACAGCTCACTGGCTGAAATTGTATTACCGTTTTGTTTGAAATACCAATTTATGAAAGGTTGCTTATCCCGACCTTCAAGTGGTCGCCTATCGTTGATGGTTTCTTCATAAGATCTGATCACCGTTTTGATATGTTCAAGCTGCGTAATGTTGTCATGGCTATCATGGACATCATGAATATCTGGCTTTTCTGGTTCTGGTTTTTCTTCTTTTTTCTCTGATTTCTGTTCTTCTTGTTTCTGTAGTTGTGACGCAGCATCTTGATTGACTGAGGGGTGTGGATTGAAGATGTGGTTACATACCTCATCTATCAGAGCCCCTTTCTGTTCTTTATTGATATTATTATTAAATAAAAAACGATTATATAAATAAGGTTCTATCACATTAAGACCGAAACCCTCTCCACAATTAACACCCCTCACTCGTTCGTTAACGGCTATCAGAATGTCTAAGTTCATAACAGTCCGAAAAGCTGTTTTGAAGTCTCCTCTGGGGAACACCCACATGTCTGATCTGCTCTTCACCTCATCCCTGCTCATCTTCTCAACAATTCCTAAAGCCATTAGATCATTTAATACCCTGCTTGTCATATTGGTAGGCGTCCTTGCTTCTGTGCCTATCTCAGGTGTAGGTCTTGGGTCATCATATTTTAATAAAACCCGTAAAATAATAGCCCGCTCTGTGGGGATATTATCATGGACTAACCGCAGGGCTATAAGCTCATCTTCAAGGGTTGGCATTCGATTATATAGGATGGAATGCACATCAACCATCTTACAGAGTGTTTTAGTCAACCTTGTTGGCATCTCAGACTCTGGAAGCGCACACATATCACCTTTAACATCACGATTGATGTGTGTTCTCACCACTGCCAAGAAGTCGCATAATGTACCGATCCGTTCTATCATATCCTCAGGTAAACTATGTGTTATGTTCTGCAAACGCTCCTTTTGATTGGTAAGAACATTATTCACCAACTGCATAACTAATTTATGATGCTTCGCTCTGATATCCTTCTCATGTCCTGCGTTCTGCATCGCCTTCTGACGCGCTTTCTTTGCGTCGCCTGTTGGACGAAAGAAGATCAAGCGTTGTCCTAACATCGAGTACATGGAATAATAACGCTCAATTGCATTAGTGCTTGCAAATAAAAACGAAGTGTGCAATCCCCTATATTCTTTCTTTCCTACTTCGCTCCCAAAGATTTTCTGAATATACCCATCAGTAACATCCCTAATGTCCGCAAATATCCCACCCACTTCGTCTGGCCTTTTGGATAAAATCGTTGTAAAATCCTTGATAGTGATTAGCCGGCCCTTAAGCTGTGGCGCTAAGTCCTTGCCATCTTTTAACCCACTTACAAAAGTGTGTGATGTCAAACTACTAAGCGGGTAAACAAACTGATTTTCAGTGTCACCGAGTGCCCTGATAACCTCAGTCTTTCCACTTCCGCTTGGCGCAATAATTCCCAACGTATCAGGATCGCATGGCGCAAAATTGCCTATTGCAAATGATATAGGTATGGTGATGGTTACTTTATCATCAATGTATAAATTATTTTCAAACTCTGCCACAACATCATCTATGTTTGTAGTTGTGTGTTCTATGCTCTCAACAGGGATACTGGATTTAGTTTTAATATTAAGAAGTGTTTTTATATATTCCGCAGCTTCAGTATTGGATGAAATACCCTTGTATTCTTTAATAAAATTAATAGCATTACCACTTTTTTTACATTTGAAGCAGTGAAATGTGTTGGTGCTCTCATAAATGTGAAGATGTGGGGTTTTTGTATCTACATGGATAGGACAAAATGCTGTCCATCCACCATGAAAGTCATTTTCTTTCTTCGTGAATTTGTTTATGACATCAGATATTTTGATATCTTTTAATTCAGAGATCACCTTAATTTTTGGGAACTTGTTTTTTACAAATACTTCAACATCTTCGAGCTCTTTAATAGGTGCGTCTTTAATAAGCTCATACCCTTCACCTATAATGGTTATTAAGTCATTTACTTTAATTTCTGTGCCTAAGATCTTAAAAGCCCCGCATGTTTGAAGGGATTTAAGAAGCATATGGTAGCCACCGCTTGGGCTTCTGGTTGTCAGTGTTTCAATATTATTAAAGAACACTTCATAGTCTTTAGGGGAATCAAAGTCTAATCCTACTATGCCATTAACACAATAAACCGCCCAGTGTAGGGGCTTAATGTCTTTGTATGACTCATACAAGCCCTGTAGAGTTATCCAGTCCTGCGCTTTTTCCTTCCATCCACCATACGGCAATAGTGGGATCTTTTTACCATCACCATTTATTGTCATGGGGACTAATTTTAATCCCATTTTATGAAATTTCTTAAGGGTTTCAAGATTCATGCTCTCGCCCGTATGATCGTTATGATTTTCGCCGTCTCCCATGCTAAATACTACAGGGCCAGGCACATCTCCAATGTCCACAGCAGCCTGCTCCGCATTCAACTTGCCAGTCCCGGGGTTTCCGTTATCATTAGCGGTCATTTTCAAGCGCCAATAGCAATCGGACTCCCACGTTGGGAATTATTTTTAATGCCCCAATTTTTTCAAGCTCGTCGATCACGCTTTTGGTTTTTGCATGCGATAGCCGGAAGCCCTCAAACACAAAAAACAGCGCCTCGAAGGGTATTATCTGGAGATCGTTTTTATCCTGAATAGCCACCAGCATGTACAGAGGCTTTCGATATGCTGGTGGGATTTTTGCAGCTTCTTCAGATGTGAGTTTCATTGTTACAGAGCCTCCGGTCCTTATTCGTTTGTATTAATTTCAGGCGCAGTGTTGGAAATCCGTTCAACTATTAGCCTTTGTCCTTCTATTGATACCATCACCTTATCACCCACATTTAGGGGATTCTGTGAATCTTTTCTTATATCAGCCGGAATGTGGATATTCATTCCTCCTTGACCAAAACTTGTCACTGTTGATTTTCCCTGTTTAGACATTTAAAATACCTTCTTTTCATACTTAGAATTAATTGTATTTAAAGAGTAACTTACTATTGTATTATCATAGTAATACAAAGGCTCATATTCCGTCAACAGGACTCTGGCATCGTTGATGGTTTCTTCATAAGATCTAATCGCATTTTTGATGTGTGGTTGTGATGCAGCATCTTGATTGACTGAGGGGTGTGGATTGAAGATCGGCATATATGCCTCAGTTATTAGAGTCTCTTTTTGTTATTTATTTATATTATTATTATTAAATAAAAATCATTTTCATCTTAATAAAGGTCTATCAAAATAAGCATATATACCCCTATGTGCGAACCACACCCCTCAGTCATTCGTTAACGGCTAACGAAATATCTAAGTTCATAACAGTTAGAAAGGCTGTTTTGAAGTCTTCACTATGAACTATTAGAGAAGAGAATGGACTCCATAGAGAAGAGGTTCTCACTGAGCAGAGATGGGTACTGAGAAATGCATAGTGTCAGTCTCCAAGCATATTTTCCAGCCACCCGCCCGCGTATCCCCCAAAAAGGGCGGACGTATTTGTTCGTAAACATACGTACATTCTGTACGTCTCTGGACTTCATAGCGCGTCCCGTGCGCTCTGCACACAGGCGGGCGGGGCTTCAGGATACCTTGCCTGCTACGGAGTCTTTCTACCCGGGCGCCCCGGATTCAGTTCATCATTGCGGCTGAATCTCAATCAGAAAACATTTCAATGCTTCATCATAAGTTTTGATTGCTTCTTCGTATCTATCGGATTGTAAAGGGCATACCCTATCTTGATAATAAGAATCATATTTTGAGAAAATCATGAAAATCCTGAACTGACGAATAAATTTAAGAGGTATCAGACCATTTTGCATATGATGAAATGGTTTATATTGTTGAGTCTTATTTTGATTGTTATTATAACCGGTTGTGTCAATACTCAACCACAAAAAGAAACCTTAATTCAAAAAGAACTTGATAAAATTGGAATACGAACATCTGGTTTTAATAAACAGTTATCTTTGAATTTGCCGGAAACTTTATCAGATGCAAATTGGGGCTTAAAAAAGATCGTTTGTGAAGAAGGTGGGTATGATTTAGCTAAATATGCAAATCAAGCGGTAAATATCAATTCGTATCGTTCCAATAGATACTACGAAAATGAGCAATTAAATGTCTGGGTTGTTACTACCGAAAATGAAATTATTTGTGTGTATTTGACAGTTGGTGAGGCCAGCGGGCTAGCGCCTGGTGTTTTTTCTATTAATGATTCAAATGTTGTGGCGAAATAATTTCTGCTCAAATTCTGGAATTCGTATTCGTTTATAGACCAAGTTCCATCACCATACGGGCGCGTGTTGTCAACTGAATCCACCAGCTTCTGTTCATCTCTCGCGGAGCGCCCGACCCCCGCATCTAACTGAGTTCGTACCTGACAGAGCGCCGTGTGCCTCTCAACTCACCAGGGATGCGGCTTTAGCTGCGCCATAGTTTAACTTGTTGTCTACTGAAAGGGGCGCAGTCCACAGCAGAGGCTATAAGGCATTAAATAGAGCTAATTCAATAATCCAAGAGATAAAATTATGAATAAATTTATGAAAAATAGCGCAAAGGTCGGTGGCATATGGGGATTTGTAAATGGATTATTTCTTATTTTGAGTTTCCTGGGTGGTATTCCTAACACAACCATTCAATTAAACTCAATATACACATATATTTTCTTACCATATTATATTGTAAGCAACATATTATTCACTACATTTGTTCAAGAAATATTATTTTCAATTTTGAAAGTTGTAGGAACAAATGGTGCAGGCGGAGTGTTATCGAATATTGTATTCGTAATCGTTATGATTGCAGTTTCAACTTTAATCGGCGCAATAATAATTAGCGGTATTGCAATGTTGGGGGATAAATTAATTAGGAGTGTAAGAAACAAATAAATATTTGAGGATGGCTGTTATGCATAAAAGCTGAAAAACCGTATATTCTCCATACTGGCGGGCTGGACTCCAGCATATCCCACGCCGCCACTAAATCATCCAAATACAGGCGCGCGTTGTCAATCCTACCCCACCAGCTCCTGTTCATCTCTCGCGGAGCGCCCGTACCTGCAAACTGTCTTAAGACCGGGCGAAATTTAAACTCCCCGAGCATTAAGGCCGTGTGCCTCTTAACTCACCAAGGATGCGGTCTTCTATAGACCCCAGCGCATCAAACACAACAGCAATCAAACCACGGCGCGACACCAGAACAAGATCCATCTATTGACTTGCCTCAGCCTTCGCTCCGCTCAGACATCGGCGCGGGGGCTTCAGCATACTTTCCGCTGCTACCAGGTCTTTCTATCCGGGCGCCACGGGTTCCGCTCATCTTCGCGGCGCAGTAACAGCAAACAATAAACATCCCGGATACAGTGATCCCATGGGATGAGATTCTGCTCCATCACATCCGGCGCGCGCTGTCAACCGAACGCCACAATACTCATCTATCTCTCGCGGAGCGCCCGTACCTGTAAACTGTCTAAAGACTGGGCGATACTTAAACTCCCCGATCATTAAAACCCACATTCCGTACCTTTACTCTTTCAAATTTTAATTTAATTAGAGGCATACTACCAAATCGTCATGAAATCAAAAATCAGTAATATTTTATGTCTGTATCAAAAAATTAATATACCTGTGAATTATAAATCTAACAAGGAAATTTCAGACAGGTTTACTGCCAAAATAATGAGGTGAAAAGTTATGAATTTAAAAGTAATGCTGGTGTTTGCATCTATCGTGCTCCTAAGCGTTTCAATAGTTGGGAGTAGTGCATCACAAGAAAAAGTTCCGGTAATAATCGGTTTCAAAGATAAGAATGACCCGGCTCTGGTCAAGGAGCATGGAGGAGAGATAAAACGGGAATATACGCTTATAAATGCAATCGCTGCAAACCTGCCGGAGAATAAAATTGAGGTGTTGAAGAAAAATCCCAACGTGGTTTACGTAGAATCTGACCGTATAGTTCAAGCATTAGCAGAAACTACACCATGGGGTGTTACTAAGATAAATGCACCTCTGGTTTGGCAGAATACCAATAACAATAAAGGCACCGGGATAAAGGTGGCGATTCTGGATACTGGAATACAGTACAATCATCCTGACCTTATAAATAACATCAAGGGCGGAGTTAATTTCGCAGGAAATCCTGACGGGAGTACAAATTCAAAATACTGGACGGATAAGCATGGTCATGGGACACATGTTGCCGGAACAGTAGCCGCTGTGGGCAATAATAATATCGGAGTAATAGGCGTTGCCCCCGAAGCTTCCCTTTACGCAGTAAAAGTACTGAATAACGCAGGGTTTGGCTACACCAGCGACATCATACAGGGTATCCAGTGGGCAGCAGACAATGCTGATATTGCAAGCATGAGCTTTGGTTCATCTTCCTACAGCCAGGCGGAAAAAGATGCGGTTGACGCTGCCAGAGCATTAGGAATTATACTTGTTGCAGCAGCGGGTAACTCAGGTGACGGCAATCCTTTGACAGATAATGTAGGCTACCCTGCAAGATACGACAATGTTATAGCGGTTGCAGCTACGAATTCAAATGATGCCGTGGCAAGTTTTAGCAGCGATGGATCGGAAGTGGATGTAGCAGCACCAGGAGTTAGTATCTATTCAACATATAAAGGGAGTTCTTATGCGTCTCTGAGCGGCACATCAATGGCTGCTCCGCATGTCACAGGGACAGTGGCGTTAATGCTCAAAGCAGGTGTTCTTCCAAATGATATTCAAAGCAAATTACAGACAACCGTCGTAGACATAAATAGTCCGGGCTTTGATGTGTTTTCAGGATATGGACGCATAAACGCATTCAGCGCAACACAAATAACCCCCTGAATTTATTTTTTCTGGTTTTTTGGGGCTTTTTCCCCCCATAACCTTTTCTTAATATATTTTATTTATATACAATATATACAATATACATACAATTGTTATTATTAAAACCAAGCGCAGTAAAATTGTTTCTTACCTCATAGAAAAGGTACGGAATATGGGTTATTTAATTAGATAAAAACATTTGTTAATACAAGGATTTGTAAAGTCTGGGGTTTATCAAACTAACCTAGCATCAATTATATCTCGTCAACGACCTCGGGCTGAAGCGCTGAGGCATCACGGCGCGGGTGCATGAGGGTAGCTAAAGTTACCTTATTGTTTTGACCTTTTAATGAAAGAAAGAGGGGCACAGAAGAAATTAAGTGAAGCTTTTTTGGTGGTTTTCACCTATGCTTCGTTTTATCTTCAGTTTCTCTTGATCGATTTTATATTATACTTCTCATTATTTTAGGATCTGAATGACCTGTAATTTAAATAATTAGTTAGTAGATATATTTAAATAGAATTATGCTAATTAAATAGTTTAGGTGATATAAGGTGAAAACTATTTTGAGATTGATATTGATATTTGCAATCATTTTGATATCTTTTGGAACAGCATCGGCAGCTATTTCATATACTCTGAGCTCGATACCCAACCCTTCTCCAATCTATACGGGGGATAGCACTGTTGTTTCATTTTCAATTAAAAATGATAATTCGTGGTATAGCGGTCAGTGTTCGTATCGAATAGACTCTTCACCTTGGTCTACTGAATATGTTGTTGATGCACAAGCAACTCTACCATTAACAGCGTCGGTATCTGCACCTGCATGGGGAAGTGGGTCGGGAAGCCAAATACATACGGTTTATACCTATTGTTATAGTACGAATGACCCCACTAAAATCTATCAAAGTACCGCTTTTACTCTCACTTATACCGAAAACCCAAGCTACATAGCTCAGAAGGAGACTCAAACGGCAAAAGATAGTGCCCAAAGCTCCATTACCAATGCCAAAAAAGCTATAGATTCCGCAAGTACTGCCAAAGCAGAGGCACAAACTGCAATAAATGACGCAAAAAGTATCGGTGCTGATGTGGGTTCAGCCCAGACGTTTTTAGATGTTGCCATCTCTAAATTAGATTCGGCGAATACAAAATACAATGAGGCTAATTCACACTTCACTAACTCAAAATGGAGCGATGCAAAATCAAGTGCAACTCAAGCTGAATCTTATGCCAATGAAGCTTTGACTAATGCTGGAAACGCCAAGTCAACTGCAGTTCAGGCAAAAGAAAAATATGCATCCGAAGGTGGACAAACAAAATCAAAGTTAGATTTGGCACAAACGACTTACAATAATGTGGTTGATACAATAGATAAAACCAAAGAGGTCATAACAGTGCTTTCGAGTATTGGTATTGAAACTTCTGAATTTATCAAAGAGATAGAAAAAGTTTCCTCGACGCTCCTTGATGCAAAAGCAGAATTAGATAAAGCAAAATCAAGATATGAGACTAAAGAACTAAGCGAGAGTAGAACCTATTCTGAGAAATCGTTAGACATAACTGAAAAAGACATTACCTTTTTAAAGGAAACTCAAAATAAGATGGCATTGGCTGCTATAGATAGATTAACTACTAACTATTCTTCTGCGAATAATAAATATGAGGATGCAGCAAAAATACTTGAAGAATCCAAAACTAAAATAACAGGCGATGTTTATATTGCAAGAAAGGAAAAATTAGATAACGCAAAGAAAAGTTTAGATAATGCATCTAACATAATGGCGCAGGCAAAATCATATGTAGGCAATAAAAACTATTCTGAAGCTGTAATTTCTTTAAGTAATGCATTTACAGAGCTTGGAAAAGCTGAATCGTTATCTGGTGAAATTAAACCATCATCTGCATTACCGTCATTTGAAGCAATATTGGCTTTAACAGGAATGTTAATTACATATTTAGTAATCACTTTGAGGAGATAAAAGATTTTAAGAAAGGACTCACCTCTATTATGTAAAAACTGTTATCCTCTTTTAGTAGATTTTTTTGTGCCCCATATTTAGTGCCAATGTTGTTATGAAGGTTCAAGATTTTCTAAGCATGCACGAGAACGAGCGCGTGTTGGCTAGAGTAAGCGGATGGCTTTCGCCATCTACTCCTCATCAAACTGCACGAACGGATTTCCCGTATGCAGCTTTCGTTTGGCTTTTCCCTTTGCAGGAGATGGGTTCATTCAGCAACGAGGAAAGCGAAACCAGCCCCATTTCTCTCAATTCAGACTCAGGAAGCGTGAATAAAATAGTGTTCCAGTTACGCTTTTTAGCCTCAAAGCTCCTCAAGCGTCCCCTTATATAACCATCTAATTCACTGAACAATGTCTTTACTGTACCTTCTTTGAAATAGTTCCCCCACCCTCGAATTACAGGATTGAGGAAACGTATTACAGTTTCAAGGTTCACAGGCTGCTGACGCCTTGTCCGTCGTTTTATCTCTTCCTTGAACTTC
>JAUSDC010000128.1 GCA_030650845.1 Candidatus Methanoperedens sp. | reverse complement strand
TAATTCGACCTTTATTCCATGTGGATGATTTGAAGAATTCGTTAAGATCCTTTTCACAATACCCCGGGTTATTTTACCACTCCTCTGATCTTGCTTTAATACGATCCCGACACTTGCTCCGGGTTTTATATTTTCTCTGGCAGTTGCTTTGTTCATAACTTTCACCTTATCATCAGCGCAATTCCACTTAACTCATGCGCCAGCGCAAGGACATCGATATCAGTTTCATGGATACCTTAAAATACCCTCCCCCCAAAATATACTATCTAATGCCTCGCAGAAAAGTATCCAGAGTCCTACTATTCCTCAAGAATATGGTGTATGAGAGCACAGCGCCAATGGAGATCCTTCGCTTTGCAAAATACTACCGCAAGAAAGGACTGGATGTCGTGGTCGTGCTATGGGGTCCAATGGGCGTAATCCTTGCTAAAAAAGGCAAGCACGGCATACCTCCTTACGATGAACGCATGATAGAATGCATTGAAATGGGTGTAAAATTCAAATGCTGTGAGCTGGCTTCCGGGATGATTGGTTTTGATATTGATGAACTCATCGAAGGCGTGGAAATGATACACTCATTTGAAGTTGCTGACCTGATGCTCAAATACTGCGAGGAAGGTCAACTTGTAATAAACCTTTGAACCTGAAATCTTTTTAACCACAAAAAACAATTAACACCTATGGACAGGAGACTCCTCGAAAAATTAAAAACAGGCGAGGTCGGATTTCACAAAATCGATAAGAAACCTGATACTATCGCTGCGATTGAACTGAGGCGAGCCGCAGTATCAGAACTTACCGGAACTGAGTTTACTCATATTAAAAATTATTCTTTTGACATAGAAAAAGTCACGGATCGGAATATTGAGAATATGATCGGCGCGGTGCAGGTGCCTCTTGGTGTGGCTGGGCCGATTCGTATCAATGGCGATTATGCAAATGGAGAATTCTATGTCCCGCTTGCGACAACAGAAGGCGCACTCATCGCAAGCGCCCAAAGGGGATGCTCTGTTATAACAGCCTGCGGTGGAGCGAATGTCAGGATATTTGACGATAAAATGACGCGCGCCCCTGTCTTTATGGCAAAAGACGTAATCGGCGCGAAAAAGTTAATTGAATGGGTAAAAGAGAATTTTGCGCGCCTTAAAGAGAAATCAGAAGCAACAACACGCTTCGGAAAACTGCTTTCTATAGAGACTTTCGTGGCAGGACGGAGTGTTTTTCTTCGCTTTGCCTATGACACAAAGGATGCCATGGGGATGAACATGGTCACTATTGCTACGGACGCTGCAGTTGATCTTATTCTTTTAGAGAATGATGCACAACTTGTGGCGTTATCAGGGAACATGTGCACTGATAAGAAGCCAGCTGCCATAAATGCAATAACAGGCAGGGGCAAAACTGTATCAGCAGATGTGTTTCTGAACCGCGAAATAATTCAGGAAAAACTGAAAACAACGCCTGAGAAAATGGCTGATGTGAATTACAGGAAGAACCTTGTAGGTTCTGCGCGCGCAGGTTCTCTGGGTTTTAACGCCCAGGCAGCCAACATTGCGGCTGCCATTTTTATCGCATGCGGGCAGGACGCAGCGCATGTTGTGGAGGCCAGTAATGCCATGACATTGATGGAACTCACTGACGATGGGCTTTACTGTTCTGTTACACTGCCTTCTGTTGCTGTGGGAACTGTAGGTGGCGGAACTGGAATAGGTGCACAGCATGAATGTCTTTCCATGTTGGGCGCAGCAGGGGCAGGAGACCCGCCTGGAGCGAATTCAAAAAAACTTGCTGAGATAGTGGCAGCAGCTGTACTTGCAGGAGAGATATCGCTTATTGGTGCTCTGGCTGCAAGGCATCTTGCGAAGGCGCATGCTGAACTGGGGAGATAAAACAGGAGTGCAGTAATCTTCCCCTGACCATATGCTCTATCATACGATGTCGATCCTGGTCATTTCCCCCGGCACAAGCCCGCAGCACATGCCATAATAATTGATCTCATACCCGTTCTCTTTTGCCAGCATCCTGGTATGAACTGTAGGCGCCGCTATCCCGCTCACTCCGCACTTAATAGCGACCATCTCGATCTGTTCCCTGTCCTTCCCGCTTGAATGGGCGCAGCCCAGAACGACGGGGATTCCCGGGAACATCTCCACTGCTTTTGATATCACCTTTTCAAAATCAGATGGCTCTGGTTTGATATGAGCCATTGGCGTTCCTGCAATGGGCATAAGACCTGTAATGATCACGGTGGCTGGCTTTACCTCACGTATCATTTCAAGCGCGCGGATCTCCCCTCTCAATTTTCCGAAATGCAGTCCCACGCATACATGGGGGAATACAATGATGCCTGATCTCTCTATTGCTCTGAGGCTCTCAACATAATCCATTTCAGAAACTGAAAGACCATAAACCTCTTTTGCAGTCTTCATATCCCCAATCACATCAAAACCGATACCGTCAAGCCCGGAGCCCCTCAACGCAGAAGTTTCCTCATGCGATATAAAACCGGTGTGTGCGATCAGCAGCATCCCTGTTTTATCCTTGATGGTTTTGATGGCCGGGATAATATCGCTTATGGGCACTCTCCCGCGCTCATCGCAGCCGCCTGTCAGTAGTATGCCTTTAGCTCCTTTTTTATGCATGAACAATGCTTTTCTCACCAGTTCTTCACAGGTCGTGGCGTGGACAAGTGATTCCAGTAATTTCCCCCTGCAGTGCTGGCACATGAGAGAGCACTCGTTTCCCGTAATGGAAATTGATGGGAAGTGATCTGAAGTAATAAAAAAATTGATCTTCTTTTCCTGGACCGGCATATTATACATTATTATACACCGGAATATAAAAAATGCTATGAAACGGCTATGAACCTTCGGTACGTAGATGAACATGAAAAAAACAACGAACTGGTACTAACTAAAACGAACTCCGGTGGCGTGAGTTCGTATTGAGTTCGTTGTGTTCGTTGCTAGGTGTAAATTGGATCAGATCAGGGATAATAAGTAAAGAGTTACATGACATTACTATAACTATAAACCATAAACGTGATATCCAGATATTCCAATGCAAGACACTCAAGAACAAACCGACCCGGGATACAAATGGCGCGCAATGTTAGTTGTGTCTATTGGTGTGTTCATGGCTACGCTTGACGGAAGTATAGTAAATATCGCCCTGCCAACGCTTACGAAATACTTCAACACGGATATAAACACTATAGTTTGGGTTATCCTTTCATACATGCTGACCATCACCGCCCTTCTGCTTACTCTGGGCAGGCTTTCAGACATGTATGGCAAAAAACCAGTCTTTGCAGCAGGTATAGCCATATTCACGATCGGCTCAGCCCTGTGCAGTTTCTCATCATCTGAAATGGAGTTGATCTTCTCCAGGATGGTGCAGGGGATTGGGGCAGCTATGATAATGGCAAATGGTCCAGCGATCATCACGAGCGCTTTTCCCCACACACAGAGGGGAAGGGCATTAGGACTTATCGGTACCATTGTCAGCGTGGGCTCTATGTTAGGGCCTGTTCTGGGCGGGTTCCTTATAGACTGGGCAGGATGGCAGAGCATATTTTTGATAAATATCCCTGTAGGCATTTTCGGTACTGCGTATGCCTTGAAGACTTTGAGAAAAGATGAACTTCATAAGGGACAGAAATTCGATTTCTACGGTGCACTCTTCATGTTCATCAGCGTGACCTCGTTGATGCTGGGAGTCACAGAAGGACAGGAACTTGGCTGGGGCTCACCCCAAATAATCGCTCTCTTTATCACGTTCGCAGTATTTTTGCTGTTATTCATAAGGGTTGAAGCTTCGGCAATCCAGCCCATGGTTGATCTTTCCCTGTTCAAGAACAAGTTGTATTCAGCCTCCAATTTAAGCAGTTTTTTAAGTTTTGTGCCGATGTTCTCAGTGATCCTTCTCATGCCCTTCTATATGGTAGATATACTGGGCTTCAGTACAAAGGAAGTAGGATTGGCTCTTATCTCGGTACCTGTTACCATGGCTCTGGTATCACCGATATCAGGCTGGATATATGATAGAACAAGATCTCCCCTTCCAGGCAGTCTGGGTATCGCGCTTTGCGTTATTGCTCTTTATTTTATGGCCAGCCTGGGTGTGGATTCGGGTTTCTGGGAGATCGTGTTGCTATTATCGATGATCGGAATCGGAATGGGAATGTTCCAGTCTCCGAATAATACTATAATTATGGGTTCTGTGCCCACAAACAGGCTCGGTATAGCTTCCGGTTTGCTTGCTATGGTGAGGACCCTTGGCATGGTGACAGGTACTGCGGTTTCAGGAGCGGTATTTAACAGCGTCCTTAATTCCCAGCAGGCAGCCGGTGCAACATATGAATCGGCGTTCCTCTCTGGATTCCATTATGCTTTCCTTGTATCTGCGGTGATATGCGCTGCCGGGGTTCTGACCTCACTTGTGCGGACTGAAAAGAATAGCCCTATTCATGGGGTGGAACGCACCATTAAAGGATATGAGATGAAGGTTAAATAATATCAGTTCCTTTTAGGACTGGATGCTCAAAGAAGAAATCTGGATAGAAAAATACCGCCCGAAAAAGCTTGAGTCGATAGTGGGACAGGAAGAAGTCATAAAGCGCCTTAAATCCTATGTCCAGTCGAGAAACCTCCCCCATCTTCTTTTCTCAGGACCTCCTGGAGTTGGAAAAACCGCAGCAGCACTGTGCGTTGCCCGTGAACTCTTTGGCGAATCATGGACGAACAACTTTACAGAACTTAATGCAAGTGACGAGCGCGGCATCGACGTGGTAAGACACAAGATAAAGAACTTTGCAAGAACAGCACCACTTGGCGAGGCAGAGTTCAAGATAATTTTTCTTGATGAAGCAGATGCACTCACCTCGGATGCGCAGTCGGCTCTTCGAAGGACCATGGAAAAATACACAAGCTCCTGTCGATTTATACTATCATGTAATTATTCTTCAAAAATTATCGAACCCATTCAGTCAAGATGCGCCGTCTACAGGTTCAAACCTATATCCAGTGCCGCAGTGGAAGAAAGGATCAAACACATAGCTAAAGAGGAGGGCGTGACCCTTGCTGACGACGGTCTTGAAGCCATACGATACGTAGCAGCAGGTGACATGAGACGCGCTATAAACGCCCTTCAGGCTGCAGCGATGCTTGATAAAAACGTGAATATGGATGCAATATACAAGACCACAGCCACTGCAAAGCCAGAGGAAGTGATAGAATTGATAAAACTTGCTCTTTCCGGGGATTTCATGAAAGCAAAAGCCAAACTTGACTATCTATTAATAGAGCAGGGGCTTTCTGGCGAAGATGTTATCGGGCAGATATATCGCGCGATGCTCGATATGACTATCCCTGACAGGCTGAAAGTTGATCTTATAGACCGGATCGGAGAGGTCGATTTCAGAATGGCTGAGGGAGCCAACGAACGAATACAGCTTGAGGCTCTGATCGCTCATTTCATATTATGTGGTGCCAGTAAGAAATGACACTTGAAACGGCACTCTTACATATATTTGGGTCAAAGGAACTTGTCATTATTTTTGTTGCTGCGCTTCCTATTTTTGAACTCAGAGGTTCTATCCCGCTTGCACTTTTTACATTCGGGCTCGATCCATATACCGCTTTTTTCCTTTCGGTCATTGGTAATATGATACCCGTCATACCATTACTGCTGTTCCTTGAACCTGTATCTAACTATCTCAGGCAATGGAGGATATGGGATATTTTCTTCACATGGTTATTTGAGAGAACACACCGGAAACACAGTGCAGAGTTTGAAAAATACGGTTCCATAGGGCTTGCCATTTTTGTGGGCATCCCGCTTCCCGCTACTGGCGCATGGACAGGTTGCGCTGCTGCTTTTATTTTCGGGTTCAAATTCAAGAATGCTTTTCTCGCCATACTGGCAGGAGTTATCATCGCCGGAGTAGTGGTAACTGGACTTGCGTACATGGGTAATAAACTATTTATATAATTATTAAAATTATTATTAATATTATAGTTTATAATTTGATAAAATTCTATTGTTATGGACATCTCTCAAAACGTTTATCCTCTAATGATGACATATATATATTGAAACAAAAAGTAATTAATTTAGAAATTATAGATTATTAAGTGAGTGAAATATTCCATGGGTAAAAGAACTCGTATTGTTAATGAACCTTCTGATTTAGTCCCTTTACTTCGTGCCTTCGGATCGGATAGCCATAAAAAAGTTTTTGATTGTTTGCAGAAAGACTGGAAAACCGAATCAGAAATAGAAACTGAAGCAGGATCTAACGTGAGTGAAAGCCTTGACCTGCTGAAAAAAAGCGGTCTTGTGGAAAGCAAATGGCGAATGCCTGAATCTGGCAAAAAGCCTGAGAAAGAGTACCATTCCTCGTATTCAAGGGTACATCTTAATTTCCAGTGTTCTGTTGAGGATATAAGCGACCTGATAATGATCACTTTTAAGAGTGACAGTGAAATCAAAAATTATGTTGATATTATCGAGAAAGAAGTGATCGACGGAAACCAGTCCATGAACGGTCTCCAGCGCGTAGTGGATAAAAGCATTATGTTCATCCGCGGTGTGGCGCGCCGATCGTCAATCCTTGCTGTGAAGGGGCAGAGGATCGAGCTTGCCGCGGAAACAGAATGAAATTTTTTCTTTATGATACTGCGCAGCAAGAAGGAAAGCACAAAGTTCCAGATACTTGTTGAGATCGCTTCGCATCAGCCAGACGTAAGGCAAAAAGAGATCGCTGATAAGATTGGTTTAACTCCGCAGGCTGTTTCTGAGTACATTAAAGAACTTGTCCTTGAGGGATTGTTGTTCTCAGACGGGCGCGTGCGATACCGGGTAACAAAAAAAGGGGTTGAGTGGGTTCTTGAGAGGGCTCTTGAGCTTAAGAAGTACGCGCGCTATGTGATGGAAGACATTGTGAGCCATGTCTCAGTGGCAACCGCTATCGCGAATGAAAATTTTACAAAGGGGCAGACTGTTTCACTTGTGATGGATAATGGGCTGCTGTATGCAAACTCTGGTTGTGGCGATGTCACCGGCGTTACAATATCTGATGCAAAAAAGGGAGAAGATGCAGGAGTGACCGACCTTAAAGGTATTATCCATCTGTCAGAGGTCAAGATCACAATCTGCAAAGTACCCCGGGTTGAAAGGGGGGGTTCACGGAATGTGGACTTACGGATGCTGAAAAAACACTCCCTGGATAAGCCCTATATCGCAGCCGTAGGTGTTGAGGCGTTGATCGCCCTTCGGAAAATCAATATTAAGCCAGATATTCTTTTTGGTGCAAAGGAATCCGTAGTTGAAGCTGCTTTTCATGGACTGTCCTCGCTTGTGGTGTCAGTGGATGAGGAGGTCCCTTCATTGCTTAACAAGCTTGAGGCACAGGGGTTGAGCTATGAGGTTGTGGATTTGAGCAAATAAAAAGTAAATCACGATAAGATCTTCTTCAAATATCTCTCATACACCGCCGCCTCCACGGTCTTTCCTGCCCAGAATTTCAATATCTCCCCCCTGCTGATAATAGCAGTTAACGGCAGCTTCTTTTCCTTTGCATCTTCATGGAAGATGATATGATATAGCGCTCCACCCTCCGGCTTATCCTCGATGAGCTCAATTATCTCAATCTTATCCCCGTAAATCCTGGTTATCTCATCGATATTTGGCTGGTTGCCCTCGCAGAGCTTGCATTTATCCTCTCGCAATCTGTCGCGCCTGATCGAAAGAAGTATGGGACGATCTGCTTCTGATATTTTGCTAATTAGCCCGTCCACGTTCTCGTATTTATCCAGAATGTACTGCTCAATAAAATCCTTATGATCTGAAATGACCTGCTCTGGAGTGAGCGAGTTCTTTGTGGCAAGTGCTTCTATTAATTTTGTCCTGAATTTTTCTTTATGGTTTTGCAGGAGAAGCTTGATGTCCATTTTATCAAATGAAATAACCACCGGGATATAATAACATTTCCACAAATGAGGCTTTGGGACAATATTATTCCGTAGACAATCCCAATGCTGCACAATCATCTTTTGAAAGCTCAACTACTCGAATATGATATTGTGCAGATTGTTTCTCTAAAAATTCTATTACTTGG
>JAUSDC010000115.1 GCA_030650845.1 Candidatus Methanoperedens sp. | reverse complement strand
GCCATATGAAATTTCAATGGCATTAAAGGCAAAAACTGGAGAATCCTCAGTTAAAGAAGCTATTTCAAAGGCTATTTACCATTATATAAAATGCCAAAATTCAGATGAAGATAAAAGGAAGAATACTTAGAAAAACTATTTTCTTTTATATTCCTTCTTTTTACTTCTACAGCTCTTGCATCTTTTAGGAGCATCGTATCCTTTCTCTTCAAAGAATTGTTGCTCGCTTTCTGTGAAAATGAAATCTTTGTGACAATCAATGCATTTTATTGTTTTATCTCCCATACTTTATTCTCCATTTTTAGCTATGTAATGACAGCTTCTTTAATGTATGGTTTCTATAAACATCTACTTACTCCTCATAGTAGCACCCATCACAATTGCCTGCTCGACACATAATAAATCCTTCATAACAAACACTATCTTATCCAGCATAGGATAGCTATCTATCGAGTTCTTTAGAAGCTCACCATATTTCTGGAACTCACCTATTTCCACCGTAAAGGGAGCAGCGTCTTCAATGATATTTGGGTCAAAGCCTTTCCTATCCAGATATTTCATTACTTTATTTCTTGCGCCAGCCGATGCCATTTCTCTGAACAGCTCTGGGTCATCGAAGAAGTGCTTGAAATAATATGCCTTATTGAGTTTGAATATGTTGATACAGGGGCGCTTTTCTGTTATATCGAATGAGAGCATGATATTTTCATCTCAAAAACCTGCCAAAAAGCTATCTAAATCAATAACCTCTAAAGCCGCCGGGTTCTTTGTTCAGCCTTTCTTTTACTCCGACAGTCATTGCATCTTTTAGGTGCATCGTATCCCTTCTCTTCATAGAATTGATGCTCTGATGCTGTGAAAATGAAATCTTTGTGACAATCAATGCATTTTATATTTTTATCTTTCATACTTACAGTTCTCAGGGACGTAAAAAAGAGAAAAAATAAAAAAATCTACCTACATTCTGTCCATCATTTCTAATGCTTCTTCAAGCGGTAATGCAGGAGCTATATGGGGCACGCCGAGTTCTCTGAATGGATAGGTTATCTTTAGTATTGCTTCTTCGTTTGGGGCATCAAATATTGCCACAGAGATATGCCTACCTATCAAGAGATACCTGCCAATCAATTTCACTTCATCTGGATATTTGAATTCTTTCCAAAGTTCCATGAGTTTTGATGTAGTCTCTGGAGTCCACTTGAACCATAGTACAAACAACATTCTCTCTCACCTCCATTAATATGAATGCAATTAAGCGATATAAATACGTTGACATTATTAAAAACAGGAGACTGATTCCCAAAAATTATGGCATAAGATTTCAGGTTGTGCTGATTACTAAAAAGTGAAAATCGAAAGATTAAAATAATACTGATGCTTTAATATATTATGGGAGAAAAAAAATGAAAATCCTCAACATTAAACAGCTTGACGAGAATGACGAAGAAATTGCAGATGCACTTATTTCATTGGGACTGGGCAGGAATGCTGCCTTGACGCTGGCTTATATGCGAAATACGAATTCTACTACATCGACAGACCTTGAACGGTCAGCCAGACTACGACAGCCCGAAGTCAGCATTGCCATGAGGCATTTGAAAGAACATGACTGGATAAATGAACGGGAAGAGAAAAAGCAAGGGAAAGGCAGACCGTATAAGATATACTCGCTTAAAGTCGGGTTCAAGGATATAATCGCTCAGCTTGAAAAACAGCAGAGAAAAGCGGTAGAAGAGGTGCAGGCAAGGATTGAAAGGTTGAGGGAAATGGGGAAATAATAAACCCCCTTTATTTTTACTTCAATATATAAAATAAATAATATACATATTAATCAGAGTGTTTAAAAAAGAAGTGGAACTTTTTGCTATCTTCCTTCGAAGAACATTAGAATTGATGGAATAATCTTGGCTGCCGACCTTGTTACAAAAAGGAGATATAACGAAGCAAAGAGGGTGTTAGCAAAAGTTCTGAAAGATAACCCCAAAGATGCGGGTGTGATGTGTCTTCTTGCCAATGTTCACATCATGGACGAAAAATACGGTGATGCAGAAAAGTGGCTTGATAAATCGTTATCGATAGAACCTGAAAATTCGCAGGCTCTTTACCATATGGGTGTAGTTTACTATGAACAAGGAAAATTTGATGAGGCAATTGAGATGTACCAGGATGCGATCAAGAATTTTCCCAAAAAGAATAAACATGATATAGCCGAAGCTTATCAGAATCTCGGATGTTCATTTTGGGAAGTCAGGAGAAGGGAAGAGGCTCTGGATGCCTGGAAAACCTGCCTGAAATACAATCCTTCGCAGAGGTATGCAAAGAAGAATCTCAAAGATTTCACCAATAAATACGGGATGGGAAAATCACCTGTAGGTATGGATGATTTATGGGCGTTCGTGGACTTAAAACATAAAGAATATTTATCAGCAAAAGGCAAAGATAGTTTTGATGATACGGACGATGGGAACGCTGTCCTGAAAGAAATTATGGATGCTTGGAATACGCATATAGCTGAAAAGTACGGAAAAACGCTGGACAGGATGAATTCTAAAGAAAAGATAGAATTATTCAATAAAATAAAAGTGTTTACATGATTATTGATTCTGAAAAGGTTTAAACCACAAATGTCATAAATATATCACCATGGATGAAATCGTAGAACAAGCAAAAGCACAGTTGATGATGATCGAGCAGATTTATGATCTGAAAATCATAAACCGTGATGATGTAGCTGGACTCATTGCTTCGAACATGGATAACAATAGACAGGTCTTAACGATATGCAGCTCTCTGAATTCATGGATTCTTATAAATAAGAAAAAAGGGATGTAGTCATACCGCAGGAAGTACTATCGCGACTTTTCGAAACCACCAGATGGCAGGGGAAACATGCATAAGCGAGGCAATATGCCAGATTTACCCGGGTTGATGCTGGGAACGTCTCCCTTCATAGGTGCGGGCCAGTTCGGTTCAAAGTCTCCAGATTACCGCAGGCGATTTTTTGATGATCCTGATAACATGACCAAGCTTTTTGTACATTCAGCCAGCCTGGGAGTCAAGGCTGTTCAGCTCATCGGGTATCAACCTCTGGTAGCGGCGTTAATGAAAGCTGAAGAGATCTCTGGTGATTTCTTCGTTGCAGTCACGATTCCCAGAGGAGATTTTGCTTCAAATCTTGATCTTGTTTCACCGCTTGAGCCTGAGTTCGTTTCGGTGCATGCTCAATTCTGTGATGAGAATGATTCCCGGCTAAATGAGTGGATCGATATGATCAGGGATGCAGGAGCTAAACCTGCAGCTTCTACGCATTCACCAGGCACTACGATTCCCTTGCTTGATGAACTGGGTTTTGAGGCATATCTTGCGCCGGTGAATACTGTCGGTTATGGAATGGAACCAGATATTGAAAGCACGCTAAAGGCTCTTGAACGAACAAGGAAATCAATTATCGCGATCAAGCCTCTCGCTGCAGGAAAACTTTCTCCGGAAAGATCGGTGTTTGAATATATATTTAAGTATGCAGATTCAATCGCGGTTGGGATCACTTCAGAAGAAGAGATGGAGGAAACCTACTCAGCCGCTCTTTCATGTTAAAAAAAGAACTCTCATTCTGGCCATATATTCCTTTGATGGCAAAGTGATTCGTTCAGCAGGTTGAAAATTTTCACATGCTTTTCTGTGAAAGCAGGATTTCATTTCAGAAACTCAAGCTCTTTCCTCAGATCATTGATAATTGTGTCAAACACAGGAACTTCCTTCATCAGTCTTGCCAGGCCTTTTTCCCAGAAATCTCGTGCCTCATTCAGCTTTGTATCCTCGAAAAACATTGCATAGTCTGGCTTGATATTCTTGAATTTGCATTTTTCCATGAAAATATCCTTGATCTTATCTTTATCCCACCTTTCCCACCTTAAATCATAATATTTCAGAATTTTAGTTCTGAATCGTATTGCTCGATGTTGTTTTTCTTTATTTTCCTCTGATTATTCTATCTATTTTTCACACCAATTACGGTCAATTT
>JAUSDC010000104.1 GCA_030650845.1 Candidatus Methanoperedens sp. | reverse complement strand
ACATCTTGACAGATGAAGATGCTGCGAAACTATTAAATATTGCTGAAAAATTTTCTAGAAATGCATTAGATGATGACACTCGAAATAAATTTATTACCATCTGTGGACTATTGTGGGAACATAGAAAAGATGAATGGAAGGCTCTTCCATCGTTTTTAGTTCAGCTGCTTATCAGAATGGGTTTTGGTCCATCTGCAAAAATGGTAGATTCATATTTTAATGATTCTCCAGACCAATTCAATAGTATAGGCAGTTTTATCTCAGAACTTTATTTAACTCGAAAATTAATTGAATATGAAGTAATAGTGGGTAAAGATAATACATTACTATTATCAGATTTCCAAAAGAGAATGTGGGAAGCTATTGACAAATATAATAGACTCGGAATTTCAGCGCCCACATCTGCTGGAAAATCATTTGTATTAGTAAATAAATTAGTTGAGATTTTAATCAATAATCCGGGAGAAGTTGTTTATATTGTACCTACTAAAAGTTTAATAAATCAGGTCTCAAATGATATTAGAAAAACTTTTAAAAAATATAATTTAGATAACTATAAGATATTACAAACATATTCGCTTGAATATGAAAGAGAAAATCAAAATGTAATTTATGTATTAACTCAAGAAAGAGCTCTTGCAGCTTTTAGTCAAGATAATTATCCTTTTCAAAATCTTAAACTTCTTATAATTGATGAAGTCCAAAATATAGAACGGGTGGCTAATGAAGATGATGAGAGAGCTCATATATTGTATGATGTAATTCATGAATTCAACAATAATGTAAATCCTCAAAAAATTATAATCAGTGGACCAAGGATAAAGAATATTGATAAACTAGTAAAAGACCTATTTGGCAATGAAGGAAAAAGTGTAAGCCCGGAAAAAACTCCTCCAATTGTAAATATTACTTATACCTTCTCAGAAAAAAACTCCGACATTTATTTTACTCAATATTCTTCGATTTATGATCCAATTTCTATTCGTATAGAAAATGTTGATGGCATTTGTGGTTTTGGCAAGCAACAGTACAAGGAAAAAGATCACCAATTCATGGCCAAAATTCTTGAAAATCTTGATAAATCCGAAACTTTGATCTTTTCACCGACTTCTAATCAAGCAGTAAAAACGGCTATAGCTGTATCTGAAAATATCAAATCCATTTTTGATTCTACAGAAGTACTTGGGCTAATAGACTACATAACAGATTCAGTACATCCTAATTATTCTTTGAATTATACAATTCCAAAAGGAATAGCTTATCATCATGGGAAAATGCCTGACCATATAAGGATGGTAATTGAATATGCTTTTTCAAAAAGAATTATTCAAACATTAATAACTACAACAACTCTAATGCAGGGGATGAATCTACCCGCAAAAAATCTAATAGCCAGAAACCCGAATTTATTTATTAGGAAGGGAGAGAACACTGTTAGTCTCACAAGTTATGAGTTTGCTAATTTGAGGGGAAGAGCAGGAAGGTTAATGGAGGATTTTGTTGGTAGGGTGATAATTCTTGATGAAGAATCCTTTGAAGACTCCTCAAATTATCTTGATAAATTTGATGAAAAAGAAGTAAATGCTGGATATAGTGATAGATTTGAAATCGACAAAAAGGAAATTATTGCAGCGTTAACGACTGGAGAAGCAGTTTCAGCAAATAAAAATAATAATGATATTATTGTTTACATTCGTAAAATGATTCTAAAATATGGAATTGAATCATTAAAAAGGATGAAACAAATTGAAATAGATATTGATTTAGAAAATTTTAAAAATATTAATTCACAATTAGAAAGTTTACAAATACCCAAAGACATTTGCATGAAGAATCCATATTGGGATCCCATAATTTTAAATAAATTGTATAATTATAAAAATTGGGAAACACTTCCTAAAAACCCATTTGATAAGAACTTTGTATCTTCATTTGAAAAAAATCTTTTAAAAATTAATGAAATTGCACCATATTATTATGAAAAACAATTCAAAAACTCTGATGAAAAATATATAAAATCTTTGTTAATTTATTCAAATGATTGGTGTAAAGAGAAAACGTTAAAAAATATTTTAGCAAAATCTATTGAAAGAGATCCAAACAATGTCGAAAGAATTGATGATATTATTAATAGCATCACAAATAAAATTTCTTATTCCATTCCAAAATTATTAAAGCCTATTTTGGACATCCAAGATCAAACAAATCTTATATTAAGTTTTATTGAAATGGGAGCTTATTCTCCAATAACAAGAAGATTAATCGAACTTGGCATTCCCCGTGAAACTTCTATCAAAATCAATAGTTTAATATTTAAAGAAAATTCAAGTATAGTTATTGATCAAAAAGTTAACGATGAGATTCTATTAAACTCATTATATAAATGCTATGATGATTTAAATTATTGGGAAAAAATCCAAATTAAAGATATTTATAAAGAAGTAATCTAAGTAGAGTGAATAAATTAATGTTATCCAATAATCTGGCTCTAATGATCTTTTTCTTCATTACTGATTTCATCGAACATCTTTCCTTCCTATGAATCATCAAGATACGAAATCTAAAGCATTTTTTCAATTTTCCGTATCATTGGCAAGCTATTTTTTTCCAATGGATCCAGCACTTTCAGGAATCTATCCAGCACATTCTCAAAAGGTCTATCTTTAAGAACCATATGCGATCTATTCTTCGAAAAAACGAAATCATCAGGTTCGAATATTGAGTTCTTCACCATTTGCTTAACTTCCTTATCTATCAATATGCGGTAAGGCTCGATGACATCAAACGAAAGCTGACTCCAATAAGTATTTTGTTCACTATAATGCATTAAGCCAATCGATATCTCAAAACCTCTTTCAAGAAGAATTTCAGACATACCCTGAGCCAACAGCCCATATCCAAGATTCAATATAGCATTTACAGGGTCTACCGCATTGGCATTTAAACTTCTACCATGTCTTCCTGCCCAATTAAATCTGCATGGAAAACTCCACTGATCAAAATACAGTTTTGCGGCTATTGCCTCTGCATATAGAATTTCATCTAAATTCTTGGCTTCCATCAATTTTGGAATAAACTGTTTCATTCCCTGCGATTCAAGTTTTAGAGTTAAAATATATTTCGCGACCTCAATATTCTTACCGTTAATCCTTGCTTCACACTGTTTTACTATCAAAGACGGTTTCTTGAAATATGTAGGCATAAAACACGATTCAACCATGCCTTTGCCGTTGACAAAATATATTGGCACATTAAAATCTTTCATAAAATCAAGGAAATAAGTTGATAGATATCCTTTTCCATTTGGCGTTATGATTATCCTTTCAAGATTATGTAAATCTAAAGGATAATCTGTTTTTATTCTATTTTTCCGATCTGCCAGCTTATATCCCATTTTTTCGAATACTCCATATTTCTCAATGAATTCCTGGCTATGGGGTATTATTTCTGTTTCGATTTTCGTGTATACAGGAACCCCTTTTTGTTGCCTGAGAGCGAATGGCTGGCTGATTAATATCGTTCTAGCTCCCATAATATCACCCTGTCTTCATAATTGACCACTTTCCTTGAAGCCATAATACCTGTCATATCCAATGATAACATGATCAAGCAATTCGATACCCATCATTTTTCCAGCCTCATGCAGCTTTTTTGTTATTTCGATATCTTCCCTGCTTGGCGTAGGATCTCCAGAAGGATGATTATGAGCCACGATTATGCTCGAAGCTGAAATCATGCAGGCTGCCTTGAATATTTCCCGTGGATGAACAATATTAGCGTTCAGGCTTCCAATACTGATAACTTCCTGTTTCAATACGCCGTTTTTTGTGTTCAGATATAGAGCCATGAAAAATTCTTTATTTGGATCTGCAATCATTGGTTTGACAATTCTAACAACGTCATCCATGCTATTGATCTTAGGTCGTTTATCATAGGTATATTCGATTTCTCGAACTTCGAGTGACTTGACTTTAATCACGAAACCACCTTCTCACTATGTTCTTTCGTGATCTTCCTGACGAAATAATACCAGTCATCGCCAAGACGTTCATAAAATTGTGGGTCGGATTCCCATCTAGAAGCATCAGTGTTCAGTAGTTTTTCCTGAATTTCGTCCACATCATCGGAGTTATTAACTTCAATGATGTAATCAACTTCAAACTTGACAGGAATCCGCACCCTTACTTTGGTTTTGCAATTCCTGTCATCACTTTCATCGTCTGGTGCATGTTTCGTCATGTAATCCTCACCCCATTTTCAAGCCATTTCTGGTCTCTGATATTCCTTGCAAACATCCTTTGAAACGATTTGAACTCCTTGATTCTGGCCGGATATATCATTCGCCTTCCATTCTCAACAAAACTGCAAATCGTATCGCCAAGAGCCAACTCGATTCTTACTGGATACCAGTATCCATGATTATAACCAAATGCAAGCACAGGATCACTAATTAGATCGCCACTTGGATGATGGTAATAGTGTCCGACAAGAATCTGCTCACCTTCTTTTTCGATAACTAAATCATCATAGTTACGCTTTCTGAGTTTGAGATAATAACTCTCCGCACATGGATCGACGTTATGCTTCTGAAGTATTTTTTCGATTATATTTTGTATTTCAAATTTATTATTCTTTGTCATGATACCTGACCTCCGGTCATGTGGAAAATAAAATTCCAAAAAAAATTGAAAGCTTTAAGCCAGCACTTCTGCCAGTTTTGCTTTCACAGTTTCGATATGGTTGGCTCCCATTTCTCTTTTATCGGCTTTATTGTATATCTCCAGGTCAAAGGTTTCGAGCTTTTTGATGACGACTTTATCTGCTCTGCCTCTGGCAATCAGGGGTATATTTCCAAGTATGAACACTCGATTCAGAGCTATATCCAGCCCGTAGCTTTTTTCTGCGTCACTGCCATAGCTCTTGAATTCTTCCAATTCTGCGATTCCTTGCTGCCCAGCAGTCATTTTCATTAGGGTTGCCAGTCTTACTTCGCCGTTCTCTTCACTCAGTAGCCATTTTTCAGCCGATCCAAGATCTTTCTTGCCGCCGGATGCTTTTCCGTTTCCATTCGTGCTTATTTCAACTATTTTCATCTTATACATCTCCGTTTAGTCATATTTTAGTTATTATGCCTTATTTTACGATTTTAGGCAATATAATGATTGTTTTTATTGTATTTATAGGTTGGTCTGTCTGCTGCATATTATATTTAAAAAATAAAATTTTAATGTAAATACAACAGTCTAAAAAAGTTTGTTATAAAGTTTGCTTTTTTTATACGTATATCCTATATAGTGATTTTATAACAAAATATTTTAGAATGTATAAAAACGCTACTGCCTATTTTATTTATAATAAAAAATTTTATATAGTAATTTGTTGATAGCAGTTGATTTTATAAAATGGAA
>JAUSDC010000102.1 GCA_030650845.1 Candidatus Methanoperedens sp. | reverse complement strand
CCAGATACTGAGGATGCCTGACATACCTGTAGATGCCTCCGGTCACAAGATCTCCATTAGCAGAGTGAATGCTGCTCCAGCCTTTTGACATCAGGAATAGCCCAAGGAATATTACAGCGCTGCTTGCCACCATGACAAATGCCCATGCAGCTTCCATACTCATTATACCTGCTGATGAAAGGAGCACTCCAAGCAGGTGCCCCTGCGCATGTCCAAAAGATAATGTCAGTCCGAACACAGAGGAAAGTATGTAGATCGTCAGCGGGAAGCCATACATCTCAGAGAACAGGGCGATTATGAATGCCTCATATATTCCCAGCGTCTTCCAGTTCTGCTTCTTCAGAGGAGTAATGAAACTGAGCACGAAAACTGAAAATATCCCGATGCTAAGAAGTGTTGCTACCCAATTGCCATAAGCGTATCCTGTCAGGTCATGATGGTCTCCTCCTTCAATATTTTCAGGCTTTTCAAAGCCAAGGAGCATCGAAAGACCTGAGATGAGAACTAAAACCATGAGCAAGATGAATCCAGCCGAAATAAGGTCACTGAAGATTTTTCTCATGTTCCTCCTATGCTCTTTCTTTTTCGTTTCATTGCATTAGATCCGTTTTATAGATTCTTTCACGAAGTTTAGCCTGTAAGTTTCATCCGGATTATCTACCTGTATCCAGATCACTTTTTTATCTTTGGCATAGAAGTAATGATACAGACCGAGTTCGGGTTTTCCACTCACAAAATAAACAGTAATACCTTCTATATTCATCGATGTGGAATTACTGAACATCCCTGTTTTCCCAACACCACGATTCATGGACTCAAGGAGGGATTCTGCTTCCTTGCTTGTTTTAGACTCTGATACCCAGAATTTAGCTTTACTGGAGGATGCGCCCCTGTAGTTCGCTATATATGCTTTTTCGATTATTACACCCGGATTGTTGCCATGCAGTCCTTTTACCTCATTCATGGCAACATCTCCATCCCTGTAAAGAACGAGATTCATATCCCCTAGTTTTTCTGGAAAAATTCCATAGGAATTTTTCTGAGTCTGCTGATACAGTAATGCTGTAATAGCAATTACAGCGATTATGAATATTATAAGATATATTTCAGATCTGTTTTTCTTCATAGTATCACTTATATGTCCATTACCGCCTGTTTCACAATAGACATCTGATATTCCATATCATAAGAATCAAAAATTATCCAGTAAATCCTCCCCATATTGTAATTCATTTTAAAATAATAATAATTGTTCCTGTTGTTCGCATTCACCACAAAAACCTCAGGTTTCTCAAACTCCATGATATCCAGTTTTACTGCTTTGGTGAAGTTTTCATCCATCATTCCTGCTTCACCGTGTGGGGGGTCGGTTTGTGCCGTATTACCCGTGTTTTCATGCTCATCGTGCCCGGATGAACCTCCGAACATCGAGTTCATGGAATTGAACGCATCATTTGCGGTATTATGGTCTGGAGCCTCAACAACCAACATCTGCATAGTGCCTTTTTTACTCTTGTATACAGCGGAATAAGCTTTCGCCATTGGAATATTTTTCAACCCATCAATGCCCGATATCTGCAAACCTGCCTTTTCTCCAGTTTCGTAACTGGTTAAAGTCATGTCGCCCAATCTCTCTGTAAATATGCTTTTCTTTGCATCTGATGAGTATAGAAAAATTACTGCAAGTATAGCAGCCACGATAACAATAATAATATAAATTTTTTTCATGATCTCACATGTTGACCATAGATGTTTCCGCTGCTGCAATGATCGCTTTGTCTTTCATGATCATCCTTGCAATATAAACGCTCCCTATCAGGTTTGCCAGCAACCCGATCGTGATTATGGCATCTTTAAATTCGATAAGGAATGAAGACGTCGCCAGGAGAAAACCAACTGCGGGCAATAGATCACTCACATGGTGGAGGCAGCATGCTACCATCGTCAATGAAGAAGTGGCAGAACCTGCCATACCCATTTTCTCAGAACCGCCTGTTTTTACAGTAGTAATATTCCTGTGGTATCTGAAAAGCCCCATTTGGATGCCTACCGCAATGGGGATCAGGTAAACAAATATCCCGTTTGACAGAAATACCTGGTATCCTTTCTCAATTGAACCCTCTGCAATGGATGCGATAGAGATGTTGAAAAGTATTACAAGAATCCCTGTACTTGCTCCGAAAACAAATGGATTTTTTAAATAGCTCCTGACATTGATCCCAAACATTATACCTACCACTTAAAAACTCTTTCTTCTACCTCTGCAATGTTTTTGATCACAAGTTCAAATCTCTTGCTTTCGATCTTAGGAAATCGAAGTGTGCCGCTCGCGTGATGCCCACCTTCACCTTCATAAGATATGGGTTGGTATGTTTTGCCGCTGGAATCTCGAAGGAACGAGTTACTCTTAAAATCATCGTTATAGTCATTATGGGCAGTGACTTTGATATCAAAGGCAGTGGCGTCGCTGATATCAGGTAAATAGGTGACTGTGATTTTGATTCCTGCATCTGAATTCACTCTGGGCTCCAGTAAATCAGCCGGAGGCTTCTCACCTCCTGATACGCATCCAGATATTGCAACTGCTATCAATACAAAAATAGTTATTATAACTCCTGATATTTTCATGTATGTTCCTCTTTTTCAGGTCCATCAGTCTGACTTCTTTCAGGCTTGGGCGTACCATGATTCATGTTTTTCATCATCAAAAGATGCATTATCGGGCAGAGTAGCAGTATCCCAAAAGAAAGAATATTCTGCGAAACTCCTGCAACCCACAAGATCCCGAGAATCAAAAGAGGGATTAAGCAGCCGAGCACCATCATTAATGTATGCTTGTGCCTGCTGAAAAATCCTTCCTTTATACTTTGGTTCTTTGTATTGTCCATTAATGCACCCCTGATTTCTGAAAAAAAATTACCAGATCTTCCACCAGGGTTTTTTCTCGCCCATACCCATAGGTCCGCTCTTCAGGTATTTTTCAGGCTCTGAGTCAAATGCTTTCTTGCATCCGGGCGCACAGAAATAATAGGTCTTGCCTTTATATTCTGTCTTATACTGTGCTGTATTCTCATCTACCTGCATTCCACAAATTGGATCTATACTGAAAAAGGTTGACAATAAGATATATATATCATGTAAAATATTTGAATCATTTATGGGTACTTTAGGAGTATATAATGATTCTAATAAAGTTTACTACTGATGAATTTGAGAAACTTAATTTTGAGCGATACCATTATACTCATCCAAAAGTCCAGAAAAAAATGGAA
>JAUSDC010000093.1 GCA_030650845.1 Candidatus Methanoperedens sp. | reverse complement strand
TTTCCCATTCGATCTAATTCTTCGGAATACAAGGTCATCACCTTTGGCAAATTCAACTTCGCTGGATTTATACCATGGGTCATTTGTCCGAGATGTAAATAGTATAGATTTAAGCCTGATAAAAGCAATAAAAGATTTATTTCAGGCAAGGTGGAAGATATACAAAGTGCTTTTAGGATATAAAGGAATTTTCTGTGAGTCTTAAAAATTATGGTTACATAAAGGAAATACGATAAATGGCGAAAACAAACGGAAACGGTGAAAAAGTAAAATCCATGGAAAGCTGGATATGGGATGCAGCTTGCAGTATCAGAGGCGCGGCTGATGCAGCCAAATTCAAAGATTATATTCTTCCCTTGATTTTTATAAAGCGATTGTGCGATGTGTTTGATGATGAGATTGACCGCATTGCAGAAAAAGTAAATAGCAGAACCAAAGCCCTGCAATTGGTGGAACGGGATAAATCAATAGTGCGTTTTTATATGCCCATTAAGCCCAAAGACCCCGAAAAGGAAAGAACGTGGGATGTGGTTAGAAAACTGTCCGATAAAATCGGACAGAAGCTTACCGATATTCTTCGTGACGTAGCCAAAGAAAATAAAGACCTGCAAGGAATCATTGACCGTGTAGATTTTAACGCTACCACACATGGGCAGCGTGATATTGATGATGACCGATTGAGCAAACTCATTGAAAAGGTTTCCGAAAAGCGATTGGGATTGAAAGATGTGGAGCCTGATATAATCGGGCGCAGTTACGAGTACCTGATACGCAAGTTTGCCGAAGGAAGCGGACAGAGTGCCGGAGAGTTTTATACGCCAACAGAAGTAGGTTTCATCATAGCGAAGATAATGGATGCCGAGCCTGGCATGGAAATTTACGACCCCTGCTGCGGGAGCGGCGGTCTGCTCATAAAATGCGAGATGGTAATGGAAGAAAAAATGGCGCTGCGCTCTAAAGAAAAGTATGCTCCGCTTCAATTGCATGGACAGGAGTTTATTGCTTCTACATGGGCAATGAGCAAAATGAATATGGTAATACACGACATGGAGGGCGAAATTGAAATCGGCGACACGCTAAAAAATCCCATTTTCAAAACCGCAGGCAAACTAAGAACGTTTGACCGTGTTGTGGCAAATCCCATGTGGAACCAGGGAAAAGACAGCTTATCCTATATAAATGACGATTTTTTTATCAATGATGAAATGGAGCGCTTCCCGGCAGGTCCCTGCGGGGGTAAGATTGATTGGGGCTGGGTGCAGCATATTTACAGCAGCATGAATGATACTGGTAGGGGAGGCGTTGTACTGGATACCGGAGCCGCCAGCCGCGGCAGCGGCAACCAGGGGATCAATAAGGAAAAGGAATGCCGCAAATGGTTTGTTGAACATGACCTGATCGAAGGCGTGATATACTTGCCTGAAAATCTGTTTTACAACACCTCTGCTCCGGGGATTATCATTTTTCTGAACAAAGCCAAAAAGCACAAGGACAAAATATTCCTTTTACATGCAGGCAAGGAGTTTGAAAAGGGAAATCCTAAGAACTATATCACACAAGATGGTATAGATCGCATTGCTGAGACCTATAAAGCCTTTAAGGAAGTGGAAAAATTTTCCCTGCTGGTGAATAAGGATAAGATCGTTAAGAATGATTACAGTATTTCGCCCAGCCGCTACATACAGGTTAATGATGCCCACACCTATCGTCCTATTGAAGAGATAGTGGAGGAACTTCGAGAACAGGAAGGAGAGTATATCACCATTGATGCAGAGGTGAAAAATATTTTAAGGAAATTGGGGGTATGATGGAAGGCTGGAAAATTGAAAAACTGGAAAATCTTATTGATGTTAAAGGGGGAAAACGTTTGCCCAGAGGGGAGAAACTGGTTGACACACCAACCCCTTATCCTTATTTAAGAGTTACTGATTTTGAAAATTTTTCGGTTAACAAAACCCAATTAAAATATCTGGAACCTCAAGTAATGGAAAAAATAAAAAACTACATCATCAGAAAAGAAGATGTATTTATTTCCATTGCAGGAACAATTGGTTTTGTCGGTAAAATACCAGATGAATTAGACGGTGCAAATCTTACGGAAAATGCAGCAAGACTAATTATTAAGAATAAAGAAATACTTCATAGAGATTATTTGGTTTATTTCTTATCTGCAACTCATAATCGTGATGAATTGCTTTCAAGAATGTCAAAAAACGCCCAACCAAAACTTTCTTTAGCAAACATTAAGTCATTTGATATCCTGATTCCACCTTTACCCGAACAACGCAAAATCGCCCACGTATTAAGCACGGTGCAAAAAGCCATTGAGCAGCAGGATAATCTCATACGCACCACCACCGAGTTGAAAAAAGCCCTCATGCAAAAACTCTTTACCGAAGGCACCAGAGGCGAATCCCAAAGAAAAACAGAAATCGGTTTAGTGCCGAAGAGTTGGAAGGTAGTGGAGTTGGATGATATTTGTGAAAGAGTTTCAATTAATGCAGAGCCAAATAAAGATGGAAATACCCCGTATATTGGTTTAGAACATATTATTCCAAGTAGAATAAGAATATACAGTTGGGGTCATGAAAATGAAATAGTAAGTTCAAAGTCGAAATTCAATAAAGGTGAAATACTTTATGGAAAACTTCGACCTTATCTTGACAAAGCTGCTATCGCACATTTTGATGGGATTTGCTCCACAGATATTTTGGTTTTTACAGGCAAAAATGGAGTTGAGAATGAGTTTCTTATACATTTTTTCCACATAGAAAAACTGGTTAATTATGCAAAATCAACAACTACAGGGGTTCAACACCCAAGAACTTCTTGGAATACTTTAAAAAAATTGAAACTTGGTTTACCTGAAAAAAATGAAAGATCTGATATTATTAGGTCACTTAATTCTTTTGAGGATAAAGTCGAAATTCTTGAGAAGAAGAAACGCACCCTCGCCGCCCTGTTCAAAACCCTGCTGCACGAACTGATGACCGGGCAGCGCAGGGTGCATGAGTTGGAGTTCGAAGATAAGAAAATTGTAAATCAAACTGAATGAGATTACTATGAAGGGATTTTTAACAAGTCAGTATTCTCAAGAGATTTAATTACAGGGCCGACCTCATAAACAAACTTTCTTGATTCCTTTTTCTTCCTTAATAAATTGTTATCATCTGATAATTTCTGAACTAATTTTTGAATGGTAACTCTATCCATGTTCATAGCCTCCTGTAACTCTTTATCGCTTGGAGAATGAGGCCCAATTTTTGATAATACAACTAACAGCATTTGTTCATTTTTTTCCAGAGAATCAAATGCTCGATATTCTATTTCCTTCAAGACAAGTAATGCATGAGATAGGCCATAGGTTTTTACGATATAATTTTTTCTAATGAGTATTTCAAACATCCGGTTTAAAGTGTTAAATGCCCATCTAATATCTCCATAACTATATTTGTAAATTATTTTGAGTACGTCAGGATCAAAAGGAGAAGTATTATTTTCTTTGCTCTTAAAATATGCCAATCGTTTCTCAATAGCTTTATTGAAATCATTAAATGACAATTCCTTTAAAAAAATACTTTCACCAAATACCGACCGGGTTCTCCCACTTGATGATAATTTCTCTCGAAGTCCCGGTTCACCAATACATATAATATTGTAATTATCTGTAAATATCAAATCTCTCAGAAGTCCGACTAAATATACAACCTGATCTAAATCACATTTTTCTGATTCAAGATCATCAATTGGTAACAATATTTTTTTATCCAAATCTATCTCACAGATTCTTCCAATATTTGACAAGTCAGATAGCATATTGAGACTTGTATAATTGGGCGAGTGCTGCTCGCTTTTTGCTTTTGTTCTTGTCTGTTTTAATCCTATCAAACCGCCACTAAGAGCGCCTTCCGTGCTTTGTTCTCTTTGTGTTGTTACAACGTTTTCAATTTCACCAAGTTCATCTTTTGATTCCTGGCTTAATCCAGAAGATATTTTTAGCGCATTTAGAACAGCGCTTAGAATAGACAATAAAAAAGAATTTTCACTGGTATCTTTTGTAATTGTTATTTTATTTGTCACAATATTTGATTCATCTATCTGCTCCTGTCCTAAAGAGCAGCGCCTAAAAAACGATGATTTCCCTACACCGTAATCACCTTCGATACAAAACATACTTGTATTCAATTTCATAGATTTATAGAATTCTTCAATACTTACTTCTCTGTTAACGAATAAATCGAAAAGTATATCTGGCTGTAATTCATGGTCATAATAGGGATTTGAATGATATCCCCATTGATTCATAATATCATTGATTATGTCTGCATATTTACCATTAGTAACCATGGATTTAAATTAGTGTTCTTTATATAAGAACATTTCGTTTCTGTTCTAAACATGAGCGTGTTATATAACAGTTTAACATAGTTTTTAACATATTAACAATATTAGCTAATTTCATAATTTAATTCGGCGATTTTTGTTAAAAAAATCAATTCTTGATGTTATTAAATTAACATTTTAACAGAAATCAATTAATAGAAAGCTTTATTACTGATCAATGTTAATTTGTTAAATAATGGAAATTAGAGATGCAATCTATGGAGATATAGAACTACTTCCTGGCGAAGTAAAACTACTCGACACTTTCGAAATGCAACGTCTTAGAAAAATCAAACAATTAGCTCTGGTTCATTTAGTTTATCCTACAGCAGTACATACAAGATTTGACCATAGTATAGGTGTGCGCCATTGTGTCAATACTATTTTGGAACGCAGCCATATCCAATTATCTCTCGACGAGAAGGAACTATTATTTAAAGCAGCCCTTCTTCATGATATCGGACATGCATGCTTTTCTCACATTACTGAAGAATTGGACGATGTACCTAAACATACAAAATTTTTGGAACTTATGATAAATGGGGATTATAAGGATCTAGTCATTGAAAATCACATCTTGACAAAACAAGAGGCTTCTAAAACGTTATTTGTTGCAGATGTCCTGAAAAGAGATGAAGCAGATGACATAAAGAAAATAGTGACTAAAAGTCAAGAATATGAAAAAAACTATCTGGCTGAATTTTTAAATGGATATATTGATGCTGATAATTTAGATTATATTCGAAGAGATGGTTATTTCTTAGGACTCTCTTATGGAAATTACGATGACCGTATATATTCAAGTTTTCGCTTGATTCAAACAGAAACAGGTAAGAAGGTAACTTTTTCAGATGGAAAGGATTCAATTTCCTCTTTGTTAACAGTGTTGCGAGCAAGATATGAATTATACAGGGCAGCATTTCGCCATCATACAGTATTAGTAGCTGATGCAATGTTACACTGTGCCTTAGAAGCATGGACACGAGATAATTCTGATTTGCTTTTTATTCTAGGTGATGAGGAACTCTTATATGAAATGCGTAAATCCGATAAAGCAAGAGACATGATCACAAGACTTCAATCACGTCGTCTATACAAAAGGGCATACTCAATTAATAAAAAATCACCACCTGATATAATAACTAAAGCTGAAAATATACTGGGGAAGCCAGAAAAACAAACTGAATTTCTTCGGGAATTGACAACGAAAGCTAAAGTCCAATATGATGACATTTTATTCAATCAAAATCGGCGTGATGTTTGGAAGGATTATGGAAAGATAGCAATAGGCATTGAAAAGCCATATGAACTTAATATTGTCGCTCAAAATGAGCTTGAAACTCTCAAAAAAATGTATGAACTGATTTTGGATATCTCGATATATGTTTCAGATCCTTATATCGCGATAAAAATTAATGAAATATGCAGGGACATATTCGGATATAAAGGAGAATTTCAGCCTAAAACTGCAATAGCGCCTGTATTTTATGATACAATTTCACAAATACTAAATGAAATAAGAAGTGAAAAGAAAGCAAGCCTTAAAATATTAAATCAGCTTTATTCTGATAAAAAAACCAGTGCTGATGAGATTGGTAGAACTTTAGAGATAAGTAGATCCACTTCTTCTCATTATCTAACCTATCTCAAAGAGAAATTCAAAGAAAAGGGAATAGATCTGATAAAAAGTAAAAGAATAAATTATAAAAAATTCTGGTGGATAGGGGACCCATCAGTATTTGATAAAGTGAAGGGTGAAATAAAAGAGTATGCATACTGAAGAACAGTTCCGGGAGATACATGAAATCGCAAAAAAATGTTTAATGGAATTGGGTCCACTTAGTCTGGTAGAACCATCTGATTTATACCCTCTGGTGGCCGTATCCTCTGATGAAACAAAGAAAACTCACTTTACAAAAAACATCGTTCTCATTACTCAAGAATTGACTTTATTGACTAAACCAGTACTGATGCCAACAATTCATTTATATGGTCCGGAAAATTTTGGAAATTTTGAGATTATTCAATATCATCCTTCAATACGTCCCTTAAGTGGAACAGGTATTGATAAACTCAAAGAGGAAGATGAACAAAAAATTAGACTTCATTGGCGCTCAGATAAGGAAACTTTAGCTCAGATAACGAATTCTTATAAAGCATATATTCCTTATCTCAGAGAGATTTTTGCAATTACACGGAAGCTCTCTACAGAAGATATCATTAATCTTTGCTACGATTCTGTTTTTAAGAGACAAAAAGTTTCAGGAAGCCATAATATTCTCGATGCCGATGAAGCTCTCTCTAAAATTGTGTTAACATCCATCTGCCGAAATGCGATGAGATCGCGTTATCGAATTCATAAGGAGGAAAGATATGTTCCGTTGCCGGATAATAAATATTTGAATGAAATCACATTAAAAGATTTTGATTCGCTTGAATGCCTGAAAGATGGTACAATTAATAATATTACTACTTTCTTGGCAGTGTATACATTAAATGCAATGGGTTTTCCCTGTACATTAGAACATTTATGTCTCGTTCTATCTACCAGATATCAGCATTATGTAGAAGATTATGAGAAATACATAAGCGATCAATATACAAACAGAGCAGAATTTAATGAATTGCGAAAAACCAACCCCGAACTACCACACATTAGAGAAGCTATTAGAAGAGAAATAATAGCTCAAAAGAAAAGAGAAAAGGTTTATCCCGTTGTCAAGAAGTCAATTGATGTATTGAAAAAAAATAAGCTCATACAGAAGAAGGGTAAAAGGATTGTTCCGACGGCAGATTCGATTAAGATTTCTACTACCAATGGATTTCAAGACATTTACATGCCATCTCTAGATACTATTATTGAATGTGAGAAGGGGATACATGCTTTTAACTCTTATTTACGCATAAAAAAGGATGAATGGAGAAACCATTAAAATTAATTTGATTTGTTGTTACAGAAATTACCGTCAGAATAATGGGAAAGGTATGAATCGAAAAAGAAAATGACAACTCTCAAACCAACAGAACATAAAAGCGTGCAAGTCCGCATACTAAAATATGCACAGGAAATCGGCTGGAGGTATGTCCCGCAAAGCGAAGCCGAGCAACGCAGAGGTTTTAATCCATCCGGCGCTTCACCCAGAGATAAAGCCAAAAATGCATCACGCTTTTTTATCGACACTCTATTTGAAAAAGTAAAAGAGTTCAATCCAAAATTCAAAGATACAAAAGAAGAACTCCTGCGCAAACTCAATCTGCCGTTACCCACCATCGCGGGAAACCGGGATTTTTTACAGCACCTTCAGGGAGAAAAGACTTTTTTCAGCAAAGAAGAAAACCGCGAGTTCAACCTTATACTGATAAACTATTACGAGCCTGACAAAAATGTGTATGAAGTAACCGAAGAATATTATCTATTCAACGGGCAATATGCCAATCGTGAAGATGTGGTATTTCTCATTAACGGCATTCCGGTTCTGGTAATTGAATGTAAAAACGCCACCAAAGACGAAGCCATAGCCATTGGCATAGACCAGATCAGACGCTACCAACGTGAGACGCCTGAGTTTTTCTGTCCGGAGCAAATTTTTACAGCCACTGAAAGCATTGGTTTTTCGTATGGCGTAACATGGAATATTAATAAAAGAAATATTTTTAACTGGAAAGAAGAAGAAATTGGCAATCTGGAAGCAAAAGTAAAATCGTTTTGCGACAGGCAGAACATACTTGATTACCTGAAAAAATTCATTATTTTTGCTGAGCAAAATGAAGAATTGAACAAATACATTTTAGCCCAACACCAGAAAATAGCAGTCGTAAAAGTAGTAGAACGGGCAATCGACCATATTAAGACAAGAGGTTTAGTATGGCATACGCAGGGGAGCGGTAAAACATTCACAATGATAAAAACAGCAGAATTGCTGTTTAAAGCCCCCGAAGCAGAAAAACCCACCATTCTTTTATTGATCGACCGCAATGAACTGGAAGACCAGATGGCAAGAAATCTTGAATCATTGGGTGTAAAAAATGTTGTACAGGCAGATTCTATAAGAGAATTGCAAAAATTGCTGAAAAATGATTACAGAGGAATAATAGTCAGCATGATGCATAAATTCAGGGATATGCCTGCTAACGTAAATCTTCGCAAAAACATTTATGTGCTTATCGATGAAGCCCACCGCACCACAGGGGGCGATTTAGGGACATATCTGATGGCTGCAGTCCCCAATGCTACCTTGATAGGATTTACAGGTACACCCGTGGACAAAACAGTTTACGGTAAAGGAACATTCAAAACTTTTGGCATAGAAGATGAATCTGGTTACCTGCATAAATATTCCATTGCAGAAAGTATTGCAGACTATACAACATTGCCCCTGTTTTATGGCATGGCTCCAAATGAGCTTTTGGTACCCAGGGAAATTTTAGAAAAAGAGTTCTTGAACCTGGCTGAAGCTTTTGGAGTAAGCGACATCGAGGAATTGAATAAAATACTGGAACGCGCAGTAAACACCCGTAACTTTTTAAAAGGAAAGGAACGGGTAGAAAAGGTGGCTGAATATGTCGCAAGGCATTACAAAGAAAATGTTGAGCCAATGGGCTACAAGGCGTTTTTGGTTGGCGTTGACCGTCCAGCATGCGCCATGTATAAAACGGCGCTGGATAAGTTTCTGCCCCCGGAATATTCTGAAGTAGTCTATACTGGTAACAATAATGATACAGAAGATTTAAAGAAATATCACATTGACGCCAAAAAAGAAAAGGAAATTAGAAAAAAGTTCACAAAAATTGGAGAACTGCCCAAGATTCTGATCGTTACAGAAAAGCTATTGACTGGCTTTGATGCGCCGATTCTATACGCAATGTATCTGGACAAACCAATGCGTGATCATACCCTTCTTCAAGCCATTGCAAGGGTAAACAGACCCTACGAGAATGAAGAAAAGGACATGAAAAAGCCTCATGGTTTTGTCCTGGACTTTGTAGGCATATTTGACAAGCTTGAAAAAGCCCTTGCATTTGACAGCAAAGAAATCAATGCGATAGTAAAGGATATTCAACTGCTGAAATACTCGTTCAAGGCAAAAATGGTGGAAAAAGTCCCTCCATACTTACAACTGATCAAATTTGGTTTTAACGACAAAGACACCGATAATCTCATTGCACATTTCAGGGATAAATCTCAAAGAAAAGAATTTTTCAAATTGTACAAAGAGGTGGAAATGCTATATGAGATCATTTCACCTGATAAATTCCTGAGACCCTATATTGATAATTACACCACGTTTTCCGCTATTTACCAGATCGTAAGAAATGCTTATGCAAGACGAATCCAGATTGACAGGGAGTTCCAGAGAAAAACAAATGAACTGATCCAGAATAAAGTAGGCATGAGCAATTTGGCGCAGGTCAATGAATTCTTTGAGATTAACGAAGAAACGATCAAAAAAATACAGGAATCTCAGGAAAATGACAATACACGGGTAATCAACCGGGTCAAGAGTATTGAAAAAATCGCTGAAAAAGAATCTGACGATCCATTTTTAATAGGTTTGCAGGAAAGAGCTGCACAGGTGGAAGAACGCTATGAAGATAGACAATTAACAACGCTGGAAGCATTAGCAGAAATCAGAAAGATTTATGAAGATGACATAAAACGAAGAAAAGAACAGGTTGAGAAGGGTTTTGATGGTCTCACTTTCTTTATTTTCAGAACGTTAATTGACAAAGGTTTCAAAAAAGCAGATGAAATAACCAAGCAGATCAAAGGAGAGTTCATCAATAATCCAAACTGGAAAACCAGCGAAAAGGAATTGAGAGATTTGAGAACAGGAGCCTATTACGCATTGCTTGGAGAAGAAGATGACATTGATAAAGCTGCTGCTATTGTAGAAGATTTATTCAATCAGTTATTCAAAGCCTACAACTTATGATCAAGGGTAAATGGGAAGATAAATCAGAATTCAAGGCAAGAGTAAAAGAGTTTGCCGGAAAAATGGATATTGAGGTAAAAGCACTTGCTATCAGACCTATGGCAAACAAATGGGCTTCATGTTCGACAGATGGTAATCTGAATTTTAATAAAGAACTTCTGGATATGGACAAGGAAATCGGCGACTATGTGATTGTGCATGAACTGCTGCATTTCAATGTTCCGAATCATGGTAAACTCTGGAAAAGCTTAATGACTGCTTACCTGGGCGACTATGAGATGATTGAAAAGAAATTGAACAAAGAAAAGCGTTCTCTGATGGAGTGAGTAAAGAGATGGAGAACAAAAATCATTCAAAGTCCAGAATAAAACCCAACCGCCTTGCCCTTGAGAAAAGCCCCTATCTTCTCCAGCACGCTCATAATCCCGTGGACTGGTATCCGTGGGGCAGCGATGCTTTTGAGAAAGCAAAAAAAGAAGACAAACCCATATTTCTCTCAAGCGGTTATTCCACATGCCACTGGTGCCATGTGATGGAAAAGGAATCGTATGAAGATGAAGAAGTAGCAAAATTGATGAACGAAGTTTTTGTCAGTATAAAGATAGACAGGGAAGAGCGCCCAGACATTGATGGCATCTACATGAAGATTTGCCAGGCGATGACAGGTAGCGGTGGGTGGCCGCTCAATATAATATTGACGCCTGATAAAAAACCATTCTTTGCAGCAACATATCTTCCGAAGAAAAGCAAATTCGGCAGACAGGGCATGATGGAGATAATACCGCAGATCCGAGACATCTGGAAGATGAATAAGGACAGGGCAGAAGCTCTTGCTGCAGAGGTTATTTCGTCACTTAAAGATGAGCAAAAAGCTGGAGAGGAATTGAAAGAGGATGTCCTTAATGTGGCTTATGAGCAGCTCCTGGGAGCATTTGACGAGCAGTACGGCGGCTTTGGCGGCGCCCCTAAATTCCCGACCCCGCATAATCTCATGTTTCTTTTGCGCAACTGGAAGCGCACAGGTGATATTATGGCTCTAAGAATGGTTGAGCGCACACTCTTAGCCTTAAGCATGGGCGGGATATATGACCACGTCGGCTCAGGTTTTCATAGATATTCCACTGATGCAGGATGGATTGTTCCTCATTTTGAAAAGATGCTCTATGACCAGGCACTGCTGGCTATGGCTTATACAGAGGCTTATCAGGCGACCGGGAATGATGAGTTCAAAAGAACGGCAAGGGAGATATTTACCTATGTCCTGAGAGATATGACATCTCCTGAGGGGGGATTCTATTCAGCCGAAGATGCGGATAGCGAGGGGGTGGAAGGAAGGTTTTACGTCTGGGCAGAGGAGGAGATAGATTCGATTCTCGGGGAAGATAGTGAACTGATGAAAAAAGTGTTCGGGATCGATAAACATGGAAACTTCAGGGAAAAAGGGAGTAGTTCTGGAAAAAATATACTCCACCTGTCCAAAACACTTCCTGAACTGGAAGCAGACCTTAAATTATCGGCGCAAGAGATACTTCGAAGAATGAGCGATGCAAAGCAGAAACTTTTCGCAGCCCGTGAAAACCGCGTGCATCCGGGAAAGGATGATAAGATACTGGCAGACTGGAATGGACTGATGATAGCTGCGCTTGCAAAGGGCGCTTCAACGTTTAATAAACCTGAGTATGCCGATGCTGCCTGCAGGGCGGCAGATTTCATACTTTCGCGAATGCGAGGTAAGGATGGAAGGCTTTTCCACCGCTACCGCGAAGGCGAGGCAGATGTGATGTCTTTTCTGGATGATCATGCTTTTCTTACATGGGGATTGATAGAACTCTATGAAGCGACTTTTAAGGTATCGTACCTGAATGCTGCGCTTGAAATAACGCAAAAGATGATCGAGCATTTCTGGGATAAGGAAAAACATGGTCTTTATTTCACTGCAGATGACGGTGAGGAACTTATATTTCGAAAGAAAGAGATATATGATGGAGCATTACCTTCTGGTAATTCGGTTGCAATGCTTAACCTGTCGCGCCTTGGAAGGATGACAGCAAATATGGAATTTGAGGAAAAAGCGGCACAGATCGGAAGGGCTTTTTCAGGAACGATCTGGCAGATGCCAATGGTATATACACAGATGATGGTGGCGCTTGATTTTGCGCTCGGTCCGACAAGCGAAGTGGTTATTGCAGGTGAGGCAGGGGCAGAGGATACAAAAGCCATGCTTGCGGCATTGAGAAGAGAGTTCATGCCTGGAAAGGTGGTTATCCTTCGGACTGTTGAGGACACTGAAATAATTGGCATTGCTGAATATGCGAGAGACCTCAAAAGCATCGAGGGCAGGGCTACTGCGTATGTCTGCAGGAATTATAGCTGCCAGCTTCCTGTGACAGATGCGGGCAAGATGATGGAGCTGTTAAGAGGGGCTTAAAATTGGAACAGACTCTATCAGTGACCTCCCTCACCCATTTTGACTTCCCTGACGCCTGCATCTTCAGGCTTTCCTGACTTTGGTTTTTCCGCGGTCTTTTTCACTTTAGCAGCGATATCTTTTCCAAGCCTTTTGCATTCTTCAAGATCTTTTTCAGCAGGTTCATATTGGATACGCAACACCGGATCTATTACTTTCATGCCAAGAGCACGCATTTTTTCTGCGATCATCACGGGCGCCTCGCCGCTCCACCCATATGATCCAAAAGCTGCCCCGACTTTGTCTGCAACGTTTGCTTTTTCAAGGCTTTCAATGAATTTTTCCATTGGAGGCAGCATCTTATAATAGAACGTCGAAGAGCCTATTGCAATGGCATCCGCAGCTCTTATGTCCTCTATCCTTGCTTCATGGAAATTCATGATTTCAGCGTCCACGTTCCTTGATCTTGCACCTTCAGCGATGGCATCTGCCATTTTTTTTGTATTTCCTGACGTACTGAGATATATGATTACTGCTTTCGGCATGTTTCACACTCCTTATCATATTGAATGAGTGAACTTTTCCACTCACACGTTAATGTTATATGCTATTCGGATAAAAGCTTTTGCACAGCTGGAAAATGATTATTGGCGACAGTGTTTTCATGTGATCGGTTTCTTGTTCCTCACTTTTATTGGAAGTTGAAGTGTATAATCTTCAGCAGTTGACATGTCATTCCCGAAATAATAATTGACCCTGCCTTCTACAATGAAATCGCCCGTCTGAACTGTCTGTATCGTTATCTCAATATCCTTTGATCCGCCTGGCTGCAGATCAAACGTAGCGGTATACTGTCCAGCTCCTGAAAAAGCATTCTCAGATGAAGTGACAGACATGCCTGATGGAGGGATCAGGATTACCTGAGCCTTCATAACGGGTTTTGTAATGAGGTTAACAGCGGATAATTTCAATATTATGTTCTCGCCAAGTTCAACATCGGTCTTCACTCCATATAGCTTAACGCTCGCATTTGCGATCGTGGACTGAAGCGTTGCAGATGGCGAACCAGATGGTGAAGTCGAACCCGGCTGATTAAAATTCACTTTAGGAACATCCTGCGCTCCTTTATCAGCTTCGAAGTATGCTTTGGGTTCGAAACCCGACATACCTGCCACGAACGATGAGGGGATTCTCTTCAACTGCGTATTGTAATCCCTCACTTTTTCATTATACCGCATCCGCTCCACTGCAATGCGGTTTTCTGTACCCTCAAGCTGTGCCTGGAGGGCAAGGAAGTTCGGTTCTGACTTAATCTCAGGATAATTCTCCACTACAACGAGTAATCTTGAAATAGCGGAATCCATGCCTTCTGCAGCTGCCATTTTTTCTTCCTGTGTGGCAGCCGCGCTCCACTGGCTGCGGTATTTCGTTACTTCAATAAAGATTTTTTCCTCATGAGCTGCAAAGGCTTTCACTGTATCAACCAGATTGGGAATAAGGTCTGCGCGGCGCTGGTACTGGTTCTCAACCTGGAACCACTGGGCGTCAACACCCTCCTGCGCCGAAACAAGACCGTTGTATGTTAATAAGAACACGCCGCCAATTAATAATACTATGATCCCGATAGCTACTAAAACTTTATTCAAACTCATTCGCTCACCTTTATTTCATCTATGATCTTTCCTATACCGGATAATACATCGATAAGTTCTTTAATGTACTGCTCCTTATCTTTCTTAAATTTTGCTTTTCCCTGCCTGATATCATATATCTCTTTAAGAACACTAACATCGATCCCGTATCCTCTTGAAACGATGTCGAACATCTCCGGAGTATCGCCATGCTGCAGGTCTTTCAGGTATGTTAGGGCCCCCATTATTGGGGAGAGTGCAGGGACAGTGGATAATATGAGGGATTCAAGTTCCCTTTCTTTGAACATGAGGTACTCTGAACGAAGATGAATGAGTTTAGATCTGAACTCAAACTCAAGCTGAAGACGAAGATTTTTCTTGGATATCTGAATATCTTTCAGGAGATCTTCGCCATGAAGGATTTTATAATCATGTTTTATGTTCAGGAACTCAACAGGGAAAACATCCACGCCCCTTATGAGCTCTTCTTTTGTAAATAATAAAGGGAATTCCTTTCCCTGTTTGATCTTGCTTAAAATATCAAGATCAAGGGTTTTACAGACAGCAATGAGCCTTTTCTGGTCTCCTGTATAATATTCAGCAAGCGTTACAAGATCTTCTCCTAATATTTCTTTGATTTTCATATTTGTCTCTTTCATAATATCCCTACCTTACCATTTTCCTCCAAAGCCGCCACCGCCCGATCTACCTCCTCCGAAACCGCCAAAGCCGCCCCCAAATCCGCCACCTCCACCGCCAAAACCTCCTCCAAATCCTCCGCCCCCGATCCTGCCTCCACCCAGACCGCCGCCGCCCCATCCCCAGCCAATACCGGGCGCAGGAATGCCAGAATCATACCGCCTTCTTCCTGATGTGTCCCTGCTGTATCTAGTATTCATGATGGAAATAAAGATAATAAATACAAATACAAGAATGATCAAAATAATGAATAGTGACGCAAAATCATCAGAACTGCCCTGGTTCATGCTATACTTTGAAACGACTTCAGGATTTCCTTTAATGAGTTCCTGTACCACAAGCATTGACTCATATATGCCTTTTCCATAATCCCCATTCTTGAAATTCGGTACGATTATCCTGTCCCCTATATTGACTTTCATACTGTCTGTAATTGTACCCTCAAGCCCGTAACCTACCTCGAACCTGTAATCGTGTGAATCCTTAGCGACAATTATGAGAAGACCGTTATCATTATCCCTTTTCCCGATACCCCAATTCTCGAAAAGCTTTACAGCATACATCTCCATCGATTCGCCTTCAAGCGACTCTATTGTGACAACAGCGATCTCTACAGTAGATTCTTTTTCTATGGCTCCTGCAAGCTGCGTTATCTTTTCTTTATAGGACTGGTCGATCATGTTGGCATTGTCTGTGACAAAACCGCTGTGCTGGGGATAACTTATTGCAGATGCAGTAGGGAGCAACAGCATCAAAATAATTAACCATGTCCACTTCATGTTTTCAATAATTGCTTTAAACTGATTTATAGATATCTCGCTGCTATCAAAAAAATCAAAAAATAAAATTTCCTGAAAAAAGTATATATATACATAATAATAATCATAATGAGTGGTTATTATGGACGAAACTGATATCCAACAAATAGCGGAACAGCGCAAAGAATGCTACGACCTGAAGCAGATCGACAAAGAATTTGAAGCATCAATGCATATTATAAACCATAAAACGAAGTAAGCTAAAGTCAAAATTGGGCTAAAGTTTTTTTTTCACGAAAAAAAACGTGTGGTTTTGAAATCCCGACAGGTCTATATATTGGTAAATCCAAATAAACCTCGGGTGTTAAAAGTGGAACAAAATCTACTGGAATTATTGAACCGTGCGATCGCAAGAGAGATCGGAGTAAGTGTACAGTACATGTGGCAGCATGTAATGGCTATGGGAATGAAAAGCCCTGAGATAAAGGATATTTTTGAGGATATTGCAATTGATGAAATGAAACATGCTGAAAAGATAGCAGAGAGGCTATTCTATCTCGGGGGGACTCCAACGACAAAGCCCACTCCAATCACTGTGGGTGGTTCTCTGAAAGAAATGATAGAGAATGACCTTCGGGCTGAAGATGAGGCGCTGGAATTGTATGCTGAGATTATCAAATTGGCTGACAGTAAAGGGGATTCAACCACGAGGCTGCTATTCGAAGAAATAATGACTGATGAAGAAGAGCATAAGCATACCTTCACGATACTGCTAAAGTAAAAAACCAAAGCAAAAAAATTAAATTCGAAAAAAAAGGAAGTTATTCTTCCTTCTTTTTCTTTGATGAAAAAGTTAGCTTAATTGTTAGCTCAATTATTACTGTGCCCTTAACGCATCCGCAATAACCGGTGCTACACTCACCACGCTAACACCCTTATCGATCGTATCCGTTGCGATGATCTCTTTCACACCTGCTCTGAATAATTTCAGTGTTGAATTACTGGAAAGCACAGGATGTACGCAGGCAACATAAACCTCATGCGCCCCCTGACTCTTCAGCAAAGCAATCGTCTCAGCCATCGTCCCGCCCGTCGATATAATATCATCAAGGATTATTACATCCCTGTCCTTTACAGCCAGTGTCTTTGGTTTCATTGAAACGATCTCTCCGCTATGACGCGTCTTTTCAAGGAAATCGTAATCTATGCCCAGGTTTTTTGATGCGTTCTTAGCAAGACCGATGGCCCCTTCATCTGGAGAAATTATCAATGGATCCATAAGCTTCATGTTCTTAATATATTTTCCAATGACAGGAGTTGAATCAAGATTTACCGCCTCAGCATCAAAATGATCAAGAATGCTTTCATCGTGGATATTAACTATATAAACTTTATCAGCTTTTATTGCTTCAGCGATAGCCCGGGCACTTATCGGTTCACCGGGTTTGAAACGTTTATCCTGTCGTGCATAACCCATGTAAGGAATGACAACATTGATCCTGGAAACATCTCTGCATGCATCAATAAGCTGCAAAAGTGAGACAAAATCAGAATCTGTTACTGTGCTCTGAATTATTGTAACAACATCACAGGTAAGATCGTCAAGAACTCGAGTATAAAGCTCACCATCAGGAAATCTCTTAAAATCACTTATCAGCAGGTTATTTTTTAGAATATTGGAAACTCTTCCTGCGAGCAACTGCGAAGCGGGTCCGCCAATAATATCCAATGTTATACCTCACGCCTGTAATGGTCAGGTGGAATATATAGGATTATTGTTCATTTCAGAAAAAGATATTCATTTCAGGCCATATTATTAATGTCCATATAATTCGATTGTTATTTTGTTTATAATGTAATGTATTATCGTTATATTTATGTACTGCCTTATCTAATTTAAAACGCCGCAGAAATAATCAACCACATGCTAACCGTCAGAAATGATGGTTTTAGAACCAAATGCAAAAATTTATGATAATGCGGATTAATGAGTTCACACACATGAACCCGGAGAATAAAATATGACGCTATTTATCGAAATAAAGGATCTTCGTGTCGGCTTTGATGGAGTAGATGTGCTCAAAGACATAAACCTGAAAGTTAATGAGGGTGAAATTCTGGGGATACTGGGAAAAAGCAGCGCTGGAAAATCCATTCTCATGCATATCCTTAGAGGTGTAGAAACTTTTGACGATGTATCAGGAAGCATAATATACCATCTTGCCAGGTGCAGTAAATGCGGATTAATTGAAAAACCAAGCAAAGCGGGAACACCATGCCCAAAATGCAATTCAAATTTTGAGAAATTCGATGCCGATTTCGTAAAACTGGATATCCATGACCCGGTGAGAAGGGACATAACAAGAAGAATAGCCATCATGCTCCAGAGGACGTTTGCCCTTTACGGCGATGAAAGGGTTATCGTGAACGTCATGAACGCGCTCCAGGAGATCGGGGAAATGGGACCAACTGCCATTAATAGAGCTGCAGATCTGCTTGATCAGGTCAACCTTTCAAACAGGATGATGCATATAGCAAGAGAACTCTCAGGTGGTGAAAAACAGAGAGTTGTACTTGCCAGGCAGCTTGTGAAAAATCCAATTCTACTGCTTGCTGATGAACCTACAGGAACGCTTGACCCCAAGACAGCCCAGATCGTTCATGAAACAATCCTGAATGCAACGAAGAATTTCAATATGTCACTCATTATTACTTCTCACTGGCCAAAGGTCATAGAAGAACTATCGCACCGGGCGCTCTGGCTTGATGAAGGGAAGATAGTTATGATAGGTGATCCGCACGAAGTATCCACTGCTTTCATGAAAGAAGTTGGAGAATTAGGGGAGCAGGAAAAAGTGGAAATAGGTAAACCAGTGATCCGTGCGCGTGAACTGAAGATGACATATTTCTCACTTGACAGGGGCATAGTCCGGGCTGTCAATGACATAAGTTTTGATGTGAACGAAGGCGAAATATTCGGTCTGATCGGTGTGAGCGGTGCTGGAAAGACCACAACGTCCAAGATCATTTCCGGACTTCTCGTTCCTACTTCAGGGACTATTGATATCAGGATCGGGGATGAGTGGATAGACATGAAACAGCTCGGCCCTGACAAGAAAGGAAGGGCAACCAAATATATTGGCGTTCTTCATCAGGAATACAGCCTTTATCCTCACAGGAACGTTATTAATAACCTGACAGAGTCCATAGGGCTTGACCTGCCAATGGAACTTGGTGAACGAAAGGCTGTCCAAACATTGATCACCGCAGGATTCACAGAGAAAAAAGCAGCAGAGATCCTTGCCAAGATGCCAGATGAACTGAGCGAGGGAGAACGACACAGGGTCGCGATGGCCCAGGTGCTTATCAAAGAACCCAGAATACTTGTTTTTGACGAACCAACAGGTACTATGGATCCGGTGACAAAGATCGAAGTGGCAAAATCCATATTGAATGCCAGGAAAGAACTTGGAGAAACATTTATCATAGTCTCACATGATATGGACTTTGTGGCTCAGGTGTGCGACAGGGCCGCATTGATGCGCCTTGGAAAAATAGTTGATATTGGAGATACCGATGCGGTTTTATCCAAACTTTCAGAGAAAGAGCGGGAAGAAACCCTGGAAGGAATAGTCAAGGAATTAACATAATTGATAATGGAAATAACCGGTAAAGGTGTTACGTGATATTGATAGAGGTTAATGGACAGAAATTAGAGGTAAAGGACGGTGCAGTACTAAAAGACGTCCTTGATCTTTCAAAGGCATTCTATTATCCCGGAACAAGTGTGGGGATCTTAAAAGCAGGCACGAAAAAGGAAGAGACGACCTCGGAATACAAGATCCTGACGACAAGAGGAGAGTTCAGGATAGAACTTGCAGGAGATCATGGTATATGGTCAAGGTTCAAGGATTATCTCAGTAATATAAAAGCCCACTGGGAGACCGCTAATTCTATAGCTTTCGGGCCTTTTGAAACCGATGTTGTGCCTGAAAGAGTTGAGAAGAAATTAGATCGTTATGATGTTTTTTTTGGCACTGGCGGATATGATGCAAAAAATTCATATTTGATGTTTTCAAAAGTCAAACATTATTCTGATTACGGAAGCCCAAGGGATGCAGTAGTTGGAAAGATAATAAGCGGTAAAGGTGTTATAGCAGCACTCAAACAGGGAGATACCATCACGAAAATAGAACCTGTGATAAAATGGGAAACACTTCTTGACAAGATCTGCACAACTGACCTCTCAACAAAACTCGAAGCTGGCATGAGGATCTTCACATATTTTAAGGTTGACCTCGTCAAAGAAGCACCCGAAGGAGCAGAACATTTTCTTGCTCTTATCAGAAAAAAAACATTCAATGTCCAGACTTTTTCTAATTCATTCATATCCGATGATGCTCTCAAGGGCGAGGGATGTCCTTATGAACACTGGGAAGCCCGTTCAGAAGGCGCAGTGTCAATACGCACTGACGGTCTGGGAAATGGACGCACATATATCTACAAAGGAGACAGGACATCAAGCGCTGTGCACAGCGTGGTCGGGCACGTTACTGAAGGTCTTGAACTTATCAGGATAGCCCAGACTGGCAACAAACTTGCGGTCATTTCCAATCCAGAGCGCATAATGGTGCAGGGGATGGGTTTTGCTGAGGCTGAAAAAATAGTAGGGGCTCGGGGTCTAAAACTTGAGAAGGAGGGGTACACGGGAGAAGATGCCATAATAGTCGAGCAGTACCCTGACACCACGATCGAGATAATAAGTGCAGGCAGCGTAACCGGGCTTGGTGTGAGATCCGATAAAATAATCGATGTCAAGTTCTATGATGACCTTGCTCCAATTACGCTTGACTTTTTCAGGCATTCCCTGCGTCTTAAAGACAGACCGTTGGGGCCTCTGCCTGTATTTTTCACCTATGAGAATACATACCTCTTCAGGTCGGAGAAAGAGGCTGAAGCCTACAAGGAAATAAATCCTGAAAATGTCCCAAAGAAAGAAGTCAAAGCCGGAGAGATAGCTGTCACCAATCAGGCTGCCAAACGTTATGGCATGATCGGTGTAAAGCTTGTTGATGATGCAAAGTATGGTCCCACGGGTGAAAAATTCGAATGTACGAACATTATCGGAAAAGTGATAGATCCTGAGAGGCTAAAAGGAATGAAAAAAGGGGATATAGTGTATATAAGGGAGGTTTCTTAATGGATAACATAACAAAAATGATAGTTATTAATTCTTCAAAAGTGCTTCCAAGCGATGTCGTTATTAAACTTTATGAATCTAATGCAGATGTCATGATAAAAGAAACCTGCTTTGGCGTTATGGTAAGCGGCGAACGTTCTGTGGTGGATAAACTCCTTTCTGAAACACGCAAGATAGATCCTTACGGCATATTCATTAAAGAGAGAGGATTTGCCCCGGGTGAACCCAACAGGTGCAGAGCTACGAGAAGGGGCGGTGCAAGACCCGGATTCCATATGCTTGAGACTGAGGAAAAGCTTCTTCCTCAGATAGCTCAGGGATTACGAGCGCTTGATAAAGGTGAAATTCCCCCCCTGAAGATGAAAAAGAAAAAATTAGAATTGGAAAAACTTATGGAAATTATAAAGAATGCAGAGGTGTCATAATGAAGGTTTTCATATACCCCACGAACAGTCTCATCCTTTCTGACCTTGTTGAAAGGTTCGGGCATGAGCCGCTTGCAGTGATGCAGGAGATATCAAAAAGAGTAAACACTCCGGGACTTGATTCTCCTCCCATGAATATCACTCCAGAGGACCCCAAGATCGGATTGAAGTATGCTGCTGTTGAAGTGCCATCAGGCGTGAGGGGAAGGATGGCTTTAAATGGACCGCTCATCTCAAAAGCTGAAGCTGCGATCATTGTTCGGGATCCAGTCGTCTCGTTCGGATGCATGGGGTGCGCAAGGACAAATGAACTTGTAAATTTCTTGATCCGCGCAAAAAAGATCCCTATATTAGACCTTTATTATCCATCAAGCGAAGAAGAAGCAAAGGAGTTCGTTTATAAAATATCGCAATTCCTGAAATCCCTTGGCAAGGAGGAAAAGAAATGAACTCATCAGAAAATCTTGTCAGGATAGCGCAGCTTTCATGCGGCGCAGAATACAGCGGCATACAGGCAGAGATAGATTCTGCAGCAAAGCAGGTCAATGCTGTGATAGTTTATCCTGAGATCGATATCAAGGACATCGAGGACATAGAAGAAGAATTCGGTCTTAAGGTCGCAAGTTCAGATCTGAAGCTTCTTATGGCGCGGGCAAAGTCCATAGTGACAGGAAAAGTAAAAGTTGATGCAGTGTTCGTTGCAACGTGCTTTCGCTGTGCAGAGGGCGCTATCGTAAGGAGCGAAGTGCGCCGGTACATCCACGAGAAAACCGGAATCCCTGTCATAAGCTATTCATTTACAGAAAGAACGACGGCTGGTACGCTCCTGACAAGGCTGGAGGCGCTCACTACCACGGCGCGTAGGAAGAGCCTGCTTGCGCGGGAAAAACAAAGCGGTCTTACTGCAGGTATCGATTCTGGGTCAACGACCACGAAAGCCGTTATTATGAAAGATAACAGGATAATCGGCAAAGGCTGGGTCCCCACAATAAAAGTTATCGAGAGCGCGGATGAAGCATTCAACGCTGCTCTAAAAGAAGCAGGCGTGAAACGGGAAGATATCCAGGCTCTTGGCACTACAGGTTACGGGAGGTTCCTGATCGGTGAGCATTTCAAGGCTGACCTTATCCAGGAAGAAATTACGGTCAACTCCAAGGGCGCGGTTTACCTTGCAGATAAACAGAAAGGACCAGCCACTGTACTTGATATCGGCGGAATGGATAACAAAGCGATCTCTGTTATGGACGGCATCCCGGGAATGTTCACTATGGGGGGCATCTGCGCAGGCGCATCTGGCAGGTTCCTTGAGATGACTGCAAAACGGCTGGGGGTTGGAATTACTGAACTTGGCAAGCTTGCAATGAAAGGCCGACAGGAGAATGTCAAGATGAACAGCTACTGCATAGTTTTTGGCATCCAGTCACTTGTTAATTCACTAGCCGCAGGGAGCACGCCTGAAGATGTAGCTGCTGCAGCCTGTCATAGCGTTGCAGAACAGCTTTTTGAGCAGCAGCTTCAGGAGATCGACGTGAAAGAACCCGTTATTATGTGCGGAGGGACTGCGCTCATAGAAGGATTGCCAAGAGCGGTCGAAGATCTGCTCAAAGTTAAGGTCATTGTTCCGGAAAATGCACAGTATATAGGAGCTGTTGGAGCAGCATTGCTTGTGTCCGGATTTATCACTAAATAGAGGAAAAGATGGAACAGCTTGAGACATTTATCGTGGAATCCCCGGATGCAGTGGGTGCTAAGACTACCAGGATACTGATACAGGATGTTTTAGCAGATCTTTCACTTAACAGGGTCATAGGAAGACTCAAAGTATATGTTGATCCTGTCCAGCCAGTCTTTATATTTGTAGCACTTCTTCGCCTTACGACCCCTGCAATAAGGCTCAAGGATTTTGCAAAAGTCGATATGGGGGCTCTTGGAAAGGATGAAATAAAGATTGAATTGCAAAGGGAAGCCTTCACTATCAAGCTTCTTAGCAAGCTCTGGGAAAAATATGGAAAGGAAAAGATCGAGCAGCCTGATAAAAAGATAATAATAATAAAAGTTGATCCTCTATTAGAACTGGATGGAATGAAAGAACTTGTTATCGAGGAGCCTCGGCAGGAAGTGCTTGACAGGCTCATAGACGCTATTGCCCTTCGAATAATACCCGAGGGTTTCAGGGTGCGTAAACATGTGCTAACCCCCTCTTATGTGTCGTTCGTTGCATCTGAGGATACGCTTAAACCTGAATGGATCCAGCGGGGAAAGGAAATGCTTGCATCGCTACAGGAGGCGGAAAATGTTTGAACCTATGATGTACACAGGCGGTGTGTACAAGCATGGTCAGATCGCTGAACTGGTGGAAGACCTTGGCGGCTATATTCTCCAGAAGAACATAATGCAGACAGAAGTGGTGCTGCTGATCCTGGTGCCTATTGAAGATATGGCGATAGTGGAGGCAAAAGCAGCAGAGCTTCTTGGGAAGCTTACCCGTGCGCCCCTTACAGGTACTGAGATAGCAACGGTAGCTCCCACGCTTGCATATCATCATCTGCCTCACCTTGACTGTGATGTGGCAGAATTCTTGAGAAAAAAGGGTGCAAAGACCAACATGGTCGGACTTGCGAGGGGTGTAGGAAAAAGGATCTGCCAGTTGAGTGCGTATGAACGCGACCTCATCAACGAGCATGACCTTGCTGTTTTCATCCTGGGGAATTACGAGCATTGCATAATAGAAAAATCAAAGAAGCTCTACGAAGGGATCGAAATACCAATTGTGGTCACGGGCGCTCCAGAACTTAAGACAGAAGACGTTCCCAATGCCACAGCATATGTCGGAAGCTTCGGGAGGATACTTCACCAAATGCGACATGCTGAGGAATTGCGCACTCTTGATAAACTTGCTGAAGTGATAGGGAATGTTTTTGATAATTTACGAAAAGAAATTGCCAAAGATCCGCCTTCTGTAGCTCCGCAGCGCATCAAGAAAGAGATCGAAGACCAGGTGCAGGAGATCATAGATAGTCTGCATCCACTGCCGATCACGCTGCAATTGAACGGGGTGCGGGTGAAACTTCCGTATGAAGAATACCATGAGATGATAGAGAACATTAAATTCGTGGAAGGGGTGACAATGAAGGAGGTTGCACAGGTGCTTCCTTCCAAGATGAGGAATTTCATACTTATTAAGGCAAAGCCGAAGAGTGAGACCGGGTTTGTGATATAAGGGCTTGTAGTGCATAATATCAAAGTTTCATGCATCCACTACCTTGACCTCACATTTTCAATCTCATCAAATACGCGCTTTCTCCATCATTATAATACTTTTCCATAATATCGGTGGTGATGAAACCATGCCTCTCATAGAACCTTTTTGCCTTCATATTCCCAAGCCGGACTTCAAGGATTATCTCAGAAACTCCCATCTCCCGGAAAACATCTTTGATCTCCTTTAAAAGGGCGCTTCCCAGCGTTCTGTTCTGGTAAGATGGATGCACTGCAAGTGAGAATATGCGCCCTGTCGTTTCAGATGTCAAAAAACCGACTACGAACCCAACGATAAAGCCGTTGATCTGTGCAACGATAAAACCATCTGAGCACGTTTCATAGAACTGCATGTAGAAAAATGGGTCATGCTCATTAAATACCTGTTTTTCAATTTCAATGACCCATGGGAAATCAGGTGGCTGGAATTTTCTGATGATGTTCAATAAGCCTCTGTCTGCTATCAGCAAATATAAAGATATTCCAGATGGACCCCGCTGAAAATGGACTGGATTCAAAAAATATCAGTTCATTTCAAGCTCATTAACAGTGATATTTATATAATCAGAAGGTTAATAATAACATAGTTATGGTTGAAACGAGTACTGAAGGAAACACCAAGACTCCAGACGATAGCTCTGCTCTTTTAAAAAAGGAGAGTGGACATTTCATATTTCAAAAAACTTCAGAAAATTTGAAAAAAAAGAATAAAGAAAAACCAAAAATTGTCACGAAAGCTCCGGGAAAATACTCTGCATTCCTGAAAACCGTAATAGAAGTTATGAAGGGAAGCTTCGGGGAAAAAGAGGTTACCAGGATCCCGGAATTTGACACTAGCAAGTATGGAGAGCTGGTGAGTTATTCACCTCCCCAGGAATATGAAACAGTAGAGCAGACCTGGGTATCAAGACCTTTTACCCTTGTTACCGTTATTAATAACCGACGAACGCACAGGAACATGTATGTTGTATCTGAGCCAGTGCTCACGGATTTTGAGCAAAATCTAATGCAACGCGTGTATGAATCGTTGAAAGTCTTCCTGCTTGAGTGTGATATCGATTTTAACCAGATGAATAAAGAACTCATTCTTTACAATAATTTTCTAAAGATACTCGAAGTCTATGGGATAGATCTCCCTCAAGCCTCCTTTTTCAAGATATGGTATTACATGAAAAGGGACTACATTGGATATGGTAAGCTGGATGTATTGTTCAAAGACTCGATGATCGAAGACATTTCATGCGACGGCATAGACATACCTGTATTCCTCTATCACAGGAAATACACTAACATTGAGACGAATATAAAATTCGAAGAAGATGAACTCAACATGATGATACTGAAGCTCGCGCAGGTATCAGGAAAATCAGTTTCCTCAGGGTATCCTATACTGAACGCCAGGCTTCCTGATGGCTCACGTCTTGAAGCCACCCTGGGTAGAGAGGTAACAACCCGTGGCGGGACGATCACGATAAGAAAATTCAGGGAACAACCTTTCACCCCGGTAGACCTTATAAAATACGGGACCTTCACAGCCGAAGTAATGGCTTACCTCTGGCTTGCTGTTGAGAACAATAAGAACATTATAATAGTTGGAGAAACAGCAGCGGGAAAGACCACAACACTTAATGCAATATCCCTTTTCATCCCTTCTGAATCAAAAGTTATAACCATCGAAGACACAAGGGAACTCACATTATATCACAAGAACTGGATACCTGCTACGGTAAGGGAGACCTTCATGGGTCAGGAAGCAGCCGACATAGATATGTACGAGCTTTTGCGTTCTGCCCTGAGGCAGCGCCCCGAATTCTTGCTTGTAGGTGAGATAAGGGGCAAGGAATCTTACACGCTATTCCAGGCAATGAGTACAGGACACACCACATTTTCTACGATGCATGCAGGCAGCATCCAGACAGCTGTGAACAGGCTCCTGAGCGAACCAATTAATGTCCCTCTTATGATGTTGAGCTCACTGGATATCATGATAATCGAGGTGTTGCGGCATGTAGGGAGGAAAAGGGTCAGGAGAACTGAGAACGTTTCCGAATTCGTGGGAATAAATGCAGCTACAGGGGACATCAGTACACGTGAAGTGTATAAATGGAACCCAACGCACGACTCTATTGATAAATCAGGTACGTCAAATGTGCTAGATGTTATAATGAATGGACGCGGCTGGGACAGGGAGAGATTAAATAAAGAACTTGAAGACAGGAAAGCAGTGTTTCAATACATGCTTGACAATGATATCAATGATTACAGGGATGTAACGTCCATCATACGCCGGTATTCCGAGGAAAGTGAAGAAACCATGGCTATTATAAAGGAAGGAAGAACCCTGCTTCTGGAAAAACATGAACCTTAAAAAATTTGATAGGGTTTCCTACAAGATCTTCGGGAAATGGGTTGAAAAAAGAAGCGGGGAGTACCTGGAACTTTCGCATAAACTTATGCAGGCACATGCTGCCGTACCGTATGAGGTCTATGTATCAAGATCATATCTGATTTCGTTGCTTTTATCGGTGCCAGGGGGAATAATCTCATTTATTATTTTATATGGTCTTATCGGTATTCCATTATTAATTTCAATATTGCTGCTCCCGCTTATGTGTGCTGCCGCAGGCGTCCTGGTCTATGGTATAATGATGGCTTACCCTTACTATAAGGCGAATGCAAGGGGACGAAGCATAGATATTGTTCTTCCCCATGTCGTTGCTCTCATGCATGCCCTGAGCCGGGGGTCAAGTGATATATCTGTATTTTTCAAAGTAGTTGCTTCGAATAAAAAAATATATGGTGAGATCTCAGAAGAAGTAAAAGGTACGCTCATTGACACAAAAATATTGAGTATTGACTTTAACTCTGCTCTGAAGAATGCTGCAAAGAACACACCGTCTGAAAGTTATAAGAACTTCCTTGAAAGCCTTTCCACCGTAATAGCAGGCGGTGGGAACCTGGTAGCATACTTTCTTACCAAGTCAGAACAGTACCGGCTCAAAGCATTGAACTCAAATAAAGAATTTATGGAAAACCTGGCTGTACTTGCAGAAGTTTATGTTACAGGAATTGCAGTTGGGCCCCTATTCATAATAGTCCTTCTAGTGGTGCTTGGGCTGATAGGTGGTGCAAAATATTATTTTTTCCTGCTTTTGATAGTGTATCTTATTATTCCTGCAGGAGGCATATTTTTTATCTTTCTTCTCGATTCCATGATGGAGGGAATAGCTGCTAAGTTTATTAAAATTGAAGATGATCCCAGTCATAAAAGAGAAGACAGGTCGATCCTGAAGGGTGTTTTGCGTGAGAAGATATACTATTTCATAAAAAATCCATTTAAACTCCTGATCGAGTTCCCTGAAAAAGTGCTGTGGGTTTCAGTTCCTGCAGGCTTGATCTTTTTTATCCTGTTTACCTTTCGTTACTATAGTCTTGAGTTTGAGCAGCTTATTTACATGATAGATGATTACCTGATCTTTACTGCCATAATTATTTTAACTCCCTATGCCATTTTTGTGGAGGCTCATTTTAAGAAGATCAACCAGATATCTTCAAATTTCCCTGAATTCCTGAACAGGCTTGTCAGCCTTCACGAATCCGGGCTCACAGTTGCAACTTCGATCAGACGTCTCATGTCTTCTAATCTTGGAATCCTGAATTCCGAGGTGAGAAAAATTAATACTGATATCGAGCTGGGAGATGGCATCATAGGAGCGTTCCGCAATTTTGGGAACCGTGTGAACACTGTTACTGTACAAAGAGTGGTGGTGTTGATTGAGAATGCCATGAAGATGACAGGTAATGTGAAGGATACTCTTGTCATAGCAGCGGGCGACGCCATTAATGCGAGAGAGATGGAGGAAGAGAGGTCGCGGTCGATAAAAATGTACGTATTGATATTGTATATTGCATTTTTTGTCTTCCTGTATGTAGTATGGTCTCTTGTTACAGGTTTTTTCCCTCAAATGCCGGAAGCACAGTCTGGCGCAGTTACGGAGATCGCAGGCGAGGGCATTTCGTTCTCAGGTTTTGATAAGGCGCTTTACATCAGATTATTTTTCCATGCCGCTGTTCTTGAGGGTTTCTTTTCTGGACTTGTGGGAGGGATCCTGGGTGAAGGGGATGTAAGACTCGGTCTGAAACATGGTCTGGTCATGGTAACGATCGCTTATATCTTGTTCATGTTCCTGTAAACCAAAAAACTATACTATTTGGCTGAATATTCTTATTCTGGCATCGCGAAGGTTAGCGAATATCTCCACATGCTCGTTATAACCTGGAACAGGTATTATTCCGTTATCTCCTGTATCTCTTACAGGAGAAAAAGGATCTATGGATCTGTTAATGTACCCGCTGCCATTCGAAGTGTTATAAGTAAGGTATTCAAAATCCGCATCTTTTTCGAGGGATATTATCATGACCTCAAGCCTTTCCATGTCCAGTCTTGTTACAGAGATCCCCACATCTGCCTGCACCCTGGCAGGCTGGATATCTACTACCCAGTTCTGTAGAATGAACGCCAGGAGAATACTGATCAATAAAAGCAATATCCATGCATAAAGGATATACTTTTCACTTTTCAACCCAAAAGCCAGTTCAATGCTGCGCTTTACGATACTGGAATTTGCGCTTTTAGCTGTTGGTTTGACGATATATTTTGTCACACCCAATTAAAAAAAAAACTGTTTCCTTTTTGCAGAATGCCTGCAAAAAGGGTACCGGAGGGATTTAAACGTCCCTTGAGTACAAGACTTTCTTTGAGCCATCCTTGAATGATGCAGTTATGACGAGCTGCTTGAGTACAGGACTGTATGTATGAAGTTCAATAGAGTCTCCAACATCTACAGTGGCTAAACTTGAATTAATATCCTTCGTGAAGTTGCCACTGGAGTAATTATAATACGTAAAATTTAGGGCCGGGATCTTTGCTGAGCTTGCCGGGTCTATCGCTGTAACTGTGACAGTAATATTATCAGTACTGCGTGATATGTCAAGACCAACAGTTGTTGGCGTTGTTGGCGCCTTTACTCCTGCGCTCCACGATGAAACAATAGCTGCCATGACTACGGTAATTGCGACCATTAGGATGACTGCGATCACAGGAGAAACACCCCTTTCGTCTTTCAATATATTTCTATCCTTGCCAAATTTTAGATCTTTCATTTTCATATTTGTATCCTCTTGATAATTCTCCTTTTTTAGGTACTAATTATTATATTTAACATTGATATATATAGTTATTGGTTAAGTTCATAAAATTGCGCTTTTTTATTAAAATTTTTTACGAATCATATAATAATCTAAAGCATAAATTTATTAATTATAGACGCTATTCATTATGATAATAATAATCTTAAAATAATTTCAATACATAGTATATAAAGTGATATATGAGAAAAAAGATATTCCAAAATAATGAAGGAATTTCACCAGTATTAGGGTTTATTCTAATTCTTGCCATAGGTGTTTCTTTACTATCAACCATTCAGTTGAGCTTTGTTCCTGTATGGAATACACAGGAGGAGCTCGAACACCTCAAGCTGATGCAGGACGATTTTAAAGTTTTAAAATCCGGAATTGAAACCAGCGTCCAGGGCGGTACAACACTGTCGGTTCCATTAAGTATGGGTTTTAAATATTCTCCCAAGATGTTTGTCTATAATCCAAGAGAGAGTGCTTATGCATCTCTTGATATTCAGAATGATACATGGGTTGAGGTCAGGTATAACGAATTATTCCAGGATGGGATGACGGATGACACGAGCATCAAGAACATAAGCACAAGCACGATAACATATTCCCTTAGAGGAACCAAGAATTATGATTCATTCATCTATGAACACAGTCTTATAAGAAGAGGAAGTTCTGAATATACGACGAACTCCCAGACGCTTTTGGCTAATGATACCACATATTTAATCAGCGTAAAGCCTCTGGGTACAGAGACTATAAACAGCGTGGAGAGACGGACTTTAAATATCTATCCAACGTCCCAGCAAAAAAATTCTGTTATCGGACAGAAAGTCTGGTTGATATTGCATACCAAACCCGGATATGTGAATTGGTGGAGATCAAACCTAGAGAAGGAGGGAGGGGTGATAAAAAAGGTCGATATTAACAATGGAATTATTATTGCATATATTGACAGCATGGTCATCAAATTGGGAGAAACATTTATTTCAACAACATCAAAGACCGCACCCTCTCATGCATCACCCATGAGACTTGTTAAAATAACTCCTGAAAATATGAATCTGCCCGTTGAAGGAACTATTAATCTTGCTGTAGAGGTTCAGGACAAATACAATAATCCTATACCGAACGTGCAGGTCAATTTCAATGTTAACACAACGCGTAAACCGAGCAATGCCAATGCTACTGCCACACTACTTCAGAACTCTGCTGTATCAGGTGCAGATGGCAGAGCAAGTATAATGTTAAAAACTGGAGGTGCAGGATTTTATTATATTGATGCCAGCCTGACCAGTCCAGCTTATACCACCACGTTTGTTTACCCTGCATCATCGCAGGGAGAGTTCTTATCGCTTGCTTATACAGAATCAGATCCCGAATTTTATATCACATCTACTCTGAAAAATAGTCGGGGAAATCTACTCTCAAACGAGAGTATCAGTTTTGACAGCGGCGATGGCAATTTGTCAACTTCCCTGGTTCAGACGGATATAAGCGGAAATGCAAGTACAACGATCAATGTTAATAACGCCACTGGTATGAAGATCACAAATATCCAGAGCGGTAGCGTGCTCAGCACCTCTTCGACAATATCATGGGAAACTATCAATAACATAATAGTGACTGCCAAGAGCGGCTATGTTTTCAATTCGATAGAAATTCCAACAAGGGTTAACACTACAGGCTGTGTTCAATATGGGACATCCTCAGGAAATTACACGTCCATAGCATGCGATTCGACTACTTCATACCACTCGGTCAGCCTTGCTGACCTTATTCCAGACGCGGTATATTACTACATTGTGAACAGCAGCCGCCCGGGTGGAACTAATGTGAATAGCACCGAGTATATGTTCGTCACAGGAATTCCGCCTGCGAGCGTAACCAATCTGACAAATGTGCCCTATTACCCATTGTATATCAAATGGACATGGAATGACCCGAGTGATTCAGACTTTGATCATGTGAAAGTGTACGTCGATGGTGTCTATATAAAAGATGTTCAAAAAGGTAACCAATCCTTCAGCGCAAGCTTTTTCTCGCCTAACTCATCGCATGTGATATCAACACGCACTGTGGACATTGATGGTAATATGAATGCTACATGGGTGAATAATACTGCAAGCGCTCCTTCAGTGTTCACTTTTGTGTTTAATGTATCTGAAAAAACTTTTGGTAATGTGGATAATTTCGACAATGCCAGAAATAGCAGCGATGGCGGGGCATTTGCTCTTTTTTACAAGAACAGTACCCCGATGACACCTGATTCAATTAATGATAAAAATGTTACTGACAATACCGATATAATTGGCAATACTACGAATTTTGCAGGTATGCAATCTGCATCAGATAGTGATAATTATGCAACATTGAGAGAAAGTGCAGCAGTATCAAGAGATATTCCGATTTCTCCAACAATAAACAGAGTCAATGGAACAAGCGGTTCTTATAATGCGACCAATTTGAACACTGATGATAACAACATTGATGTGACCATACCTAAAACCATAGCTTATGGACAAACAAATACATGGCTTTTTCTCAGCAACAACGAAAGTTGGACAAATTCTTGCTCAGTTTCTCCATCCGGTGGATCGTGTACTTTAGCATGGACCGGGAGTGGCGGCAGCCCTGCTTCAGGTTCGTTAAATTCTGATGCCGACAACAATGGTGATTCGGGTGCAAGAACTTATACAACATGGTGGAATGGAACAAACTTTACATGGAATAACGGTACACCTGATACGGCAACTTTTTCTTATAGATTTGAAATAGTTACTTCGGCAGCGAGCAGCAACTACTATGCTTATCTTAAGAAACCAAACGGGACTCTTAAAGAACTCTATAATGGAACATACTCGGGGACTGCCCCGTTTGCCCTTAAAAACAGTGCTTTAATATCTCCGTCCGACTTTACATCAACAGGTAATTATTCTATTATGTTTAAAGGTATTCAGAATACAAGTAATGGAGCTAGTTCCAGAAATATAATAAGATGGGATACCCCATTACTAACACTAACAAAAAATCGCTATTCTACAGATGCAACTTATAGCTATACAGAAACAAATCCAAGTTCTTCATGGGTAAATATTACAATAAATGATTCTTCGTATGCAGATGCCGGAACTGATGTTTTTATATATAACCAGACTTCAATGGCATGGGAAAGCATTAGGACCGCCTTATTTGATGGTACCCCTGATTCTACGCATGTGAACAACAAGGTTATTCCAAATCCTTTAAATTACAATACTGGAGGCGGCGTAATAAAAATAAAATATGAAGGTATTGATCTAACAACCAATGGGAACATAGGTGTTGATTTACTCCAACCCATTATATATTATAATGGTTATAAGATGAATATCTCAACCACAACATCTTCAATACCAGCTGATGGAAACTATAGCCTTGAGACTCGTTATAAGCTCGGGAACACTAATGAGCCCGGTTATAATATGGACATCTGGGATTATATCTCATCTACCTGGGGAACCACACAAAGCTTAACTTCAAACTCATCATGGACACAAAATAATGTGACACTAACTTCTAACCAGATATCAGATGGTCAGGTCAAGACCAGATTCACTGACCAGACACCCGGGGGAACCGCGCCAGGGGATCTTTACATCGAGTTTCAACGAATTCATGGATTTAGTTACCATCTTAATATCACCACAAATACCACTGATATTCCAGAGGCTAATACATTACAAGTGCTTCAGTTGAACTATACTGTATCGGGTGGTAATTTTACTGTCCTCATTAAGAATAGCACTACCTCTGGATGGGATACTGTGACAACACTTAATTCAACCGGTATGCCCTATCGCAATATTACGCTAACACAGGATCAACTTATACCTGACGGTACATTCTCAGGGGATGTGCCTTATGTACCAGTGATAAACAAATACTATGTGCTTGTCCGTTATGTGGATGAGAATCCACTTTCGAATGGAACTCTTAATCTCGATTACCAGAGGGTGCATTCATCATGATCCCTGAAGATAATGTTTTTCCTATATATCGTATCAATTCAATAATAAAAAGGTGATACCCATTACACTAAATAGAACCCCAACAGGAATCTCAACTCTTGATACTATTATCAAAGGAGGCTTTCCATCAGGCTCACTCGTGCTCCTTATAGGAGACGTGGGCGCAGGTAGCACTGAATTCGCATACACCTGCGCAGTCATGCACTCCATGATGAAAAAGAATCCTGAAGATCTAAAATTAGTATCTAATCAGCTTACCATGCTCCTTCAGAAAGAAGAGAGCCTGAAATTCCCGGAAAAGATCTGCTACATTTCTTTCACTCACACAAAAGAGGATATTATGGCAGAACTGGGACATACATTCCCTCCTGAATTCGCATCTACCCTTTCTGAAAATATGATCTTCAGGGACCTGTCACCAAATTCATTATTCCCATCCAGTAATAAGGAAGATTGGATCAGCCTTAAAGCATTGAGAAGTGAAGATGAAGAACGCCAGATTATAAATGAACTTGTTTCCACACTGGATACCAATGCTCCCGATAACCTTGTGATCATCGATTCTCTGACATCTCTTTTCCATGCGTGCAACAGGTCAATGAGCTGGAACGATTCCATCTCTTTTCTCGAAGAACTGCAGCGCAAATCCAAGAAATGGGATGGGCTTGTATTTCTGCTGCTCGGTAGAGGCATTTTCGAGAGCATGAAAGAAGAAGAGATGATGGACATTGCTGACGGCGCGCTTGTATTTGAGTGGTTCGAAGAAGGTTTCTCAAGGCAGCAGGCAATGTATATGAAGAAATTCCGGGGTGTAATGCCTCACATAGCCAGGGATTTCATTATCAGGTTCAATACGATGGTAACGAATACGGACGGATTTGTTGTGACCAACGTCAAACGTATTTTCGGCAGAAAATAAGCAAGATATATAGATTGCATATGGATCTAAAAAAACACTCTTTGAGGCTTCTGTTCATTATCGTGCCGATCTTCCTGATAGGATATTCGCTTGAGTATTTCAGGAATTTTCCTGTCGAAGTTGGAGATTATTTTAAGATCTCAACTGAACTCCTGCCGCTTGTCCTATCCTTTACCATATTCGTTATAACGTGGTACTCCTACGGCAAAAGTAAGGACAATCATTCCCTCTTCATTGGCGCGGCTTTCCTGCTCATCGGAGTACTCACTATCTATCACATGCTTTCATTTCCGTTCATGCCTTCATTTATAATACCCAATTCTTATCATAAGTCAGCGTTTTTCTGGGGAATGGCGCTTATGGTCATATCGATACTATTCTTCACAAGCGCATACATCAAAGGCAGTACCTGGCCACACATTCTAAGAAAACCAATCCTCATCGTATCAGTAAACCTTTTATCGATCCTTCTCCTGATCGGCGGATTGGTCTATCAGCGTGAAATACCGACCCTGGTCTATACAGATGGGAGTTATTCAAATAACATCATATATCTCATTATTATTTCCTCGGTTATTATCGCGTATTCAATAATTCTTTATCTAAAAAGACTTAGAGACAAACCGCAAGATTATTTGATCTGCCTGATATACGGTCTTGTCATCCTGATCTTTAGCAGTTTTTCATATCTATATTCAGACTATTCTGGGAACCTGCTGAAAGCTGCAAGTTTTTATTTCCTGTATCTTTCGGTGTACAAGTCATCCATAGAACTGCCCTACGAAAATATGAACGTGGCTGAGAAGAAGCTTCGCGTTGTAGCAGAGGAAAGGTACAGGAATCTCGTGGACAACGCCAACGATGCGATAATAACCACTGACCTTGATGGCAGGATAATAACCTGGAACAAGAGCGCTTTCAACATCTTCGGATGGACTGCAGATGAGGTCGCTGGAAAGAAGATCTCTCTGTTATTGATCCCTGAGGATAAACAGGCAGAAAACGAACAGCTTTTCCACAGGATCCTGGTAGGAAAAAGCTTTTCAGGCATCGAATCAGTGCATAAGAAGAAAGATGGTAACAAAATAGATGTCAGCCTTACGATTTCCCCGCTGAATAATGCAAATCAAAGGATCATAGGTCTTTCATGCGTGATCAGGGATATCACAGACCGTAAGAGAGCAGAAGAGATAGAGGATGAAAACATTCGTCTTGCCCTTTTGATAAAAGCAAAATCAGAACTTCTACCAGCTATGAGCCATGATCTTGGCACTCCATTGAACGCCATGATAGGTTTTTCTGAGCTCCTATTAAATGATATGCCCGGGAAATTGAACGAGAAACAGAAGAAGTATGTGGAAAATATCCTTACAAGCAGCAAACGAATGCTTGACATAGTCAACGATATTCTTGATCTTGGCAAGGTTGAAACAGGAAAAATAGGATTGAATATAGAAAAGACACCTGTGCCTGAGATATTGGATGAGACAATTAACCTGTTAAGAGATAAAGCCACAAAGCACAACGTAGTAATTAAAAAAGAACATGACCCTGAACTTAACGTCATAAAAGCAGACAGGCAGAGGTTCAAGCAGATCCTTTTCAACATGCTCTCCAATGCTATAAAGTACAGTAAACCTGAAGGTGGGACCGTAACAATAATAACGAAAAATCAGGGTATTTTTGCAAAATTTTCAGTTTCAGATACTGGAATCGGAATAAAGGAAGAAGATATGGGAAAACTGTTTTTAGCGTTTGAGCAGCTCAATCTGGGTATTGCCAGCAAATACGGAAGCACAGGACTCGGGCTTATGGTTACAAAAAAGCTTTTGGAACTGCAAGGGGGCAGGATCACGGCCGAGAGCAAATACGGACAGGGGAGCACGTTTACTTTTTTCCTGCCGGTTTTCTCAAAAAAGGGTGAATAATTCTTATTCTACACAAGATATTTATTATATGCAAGTAATATATGATAATAATTATGATGTAAAATGATTGAAAATCGTTATAAATGTCGATGATAATGATGCTGAAACCTTCAGGAAACAGGAAAAATATCCTCATTTTACTTGCTGTCATAGCATTGCTTTTTATTAGCGGTATCATACTTGAAAAATCAATAGCAGAACTACCAGATTCGATCCATCCACTTGGATATGATATTGAGATCCTGACAGAACTCTTCCCGGTTTTTGTTTCTTTATCCATATTTGCAATGACATGGTTTGCTTATGGCAAGAGCAAGAACAAACACTCCCTTTTTTTGGGGGCGGTCTTTCTTGTTATCGGTCTTTTAGATATGTTCCATCTTCTTTCACTCCCATTCCTCCCGGATTTTATAACAGCCAATTCTTTTCAGAAAGCTGCAATATTTAATAGTGAGTCCTTCCTGATCCTGGCGACACTATTGCTTGTCAGTAGCTATGTTTACAGGAATAACCTTCCTAAATGGATGGGTGGAACGTTTCTTTTTTTGTCTGCAATGATATTATTGGTATTCGCCGTTTTTCCTGCACTGTATTCCCCCGATTTTTTTCCAGTATTGCAACAAGATGATGTTTTTCCAACAGCGCTTTTATTCAGAATTCTTCTGACAACATTACTTATAATGTTCACAATCTATAGGTATGCCAGACTGATCCAGGAAACCGGGGAAAAACATCTTGAGTTTTTAATTTATGGTCTTATTTTCATGATATCAAGCGACCTGGTGTATTACAATCATGAATTGCCAGGACATTTGCTCAAACTGAGTGCATTCCTGTGCATACATCTGGCATTGTATAAGTCTTCTGTAGAATTGCCGTATGAAAAGCTTGCTGAAGTTGAGGATAAGCTTCGCATTGCGGCAGAAGAAAAGTACAAGAACCTGTTTGATAATGCAAGCGATGCTATCATAACAGTAGATCTTGAAAACAGGATTGCATCCTGGAATCGGGCTGCACAGAACACATTTGGGTGGAAAGAGCAGGAAGTAATTGGGGAAAAGCTATCAAAAATATTAGTCCCGCAATTCGGACATGCAAAGATGGAAAAAATCATTAAAACTGTAATTTCTGGCACTCCAATTTCAGGAGTTGATGTGGTATGTCCGAACAAGAACGGGACAACCGTTAACGTAAGTTTATCCGTATCTCCCCTGAGGGATGCCAACCAGAACCTGATAGGATTGTCAGGAATTTTAAGAGATATCACGGAAAGAAAGCGAACTGAAGAGAATCTGAAATTATTTTCTGAAGCTGTTGAGGCAGCAAAGGATGGTATCCTGATTGCAGGCCTTGATGGTAAAATAATCTACTCAAACAAAACTGTTGAAAATTTATATGGTTATTCTCTCGATGAATTAAAAGGAAAACGTGTCAATGATCTGGATGCAGAACCTGCATATTCCGGGTCTGTTATTCTTCCATCGTTACAAAAAACAGGACAATGGACTGGGGAAATTGATGTCAGGCATAAGAATGGAAAAATATTTTCGGTCTTGCTGGCTACGTCCATTATCAAGAATGAAAACAATGAACCCCTGGCAATCATCGGAGTAATTCATGACCTGACTGAGCACAAAAAGTCTGAACAGGTCAACATAGAAAACCAGCGTCTTGTATATGCAAGCCAGGCAAAATCAGATTTCCTTGCAAATATGAGCCATGAACTTCGCACCCCGCTGAATTCGATACTCGGATTTTCGGAACTCCTTATGGGAAAATTGCCAGGTGAACTCAATGAAAAACAGGTGCATTATCTGGAAAATGTCATTACGAGCGGCAAGTTCCTGCTTAACCTTATAAATGATATTCTTGACCTCTCCAAAGTAGAAGCTGGAAAAATGGAACTTGTTATAGAAAAACTATCTGTATCGCAGGTCTTGAATGAAACAATCAATCTAATTAAAGAAAAAGCTATGCACCATAATATCATCTTGAAAAATGATTTTGATCCTGACCTGGATTTTATTGTTGCAGACAAAAAGAGATTCAAACAGATCCTTTTCAATCTGCTAAGCAATTCGATAAAATTTAGTAAAAAAGAAGGCGGGACTATCACTATAAGATCTGAGAAAAATTGTGACATGGCAAAGTTCTCAGTCTCTGATACAGGAATTGGGATCAAGAAGGAACAGATGGGTGGGCTTTTCCATACATTTGAGCAACTTGATTCTGGAATCACTAAGAATTACGGTGGAACCGGACTCGGTCTTGCCATTTCAAAAAAACTTGTTGAACTGCATGGAGGGAAAATCTATGCACAGAGTGAGTATGGTGAGGGAAGTACCTTTACTTTTACGCTGCCTTTAAAACAGAAAAAAGGAGGAGATCCATGAAAGGCCACCCAATGACGCTACGCAAAAAGACATTGCTATTTACTGGCATCACAATGATCTGTCTTCTCGCATTCCTGTATGTTGTTTCTTCAACCTTCCTTATGAACGGTTTTATTCAGGTAGAGAAGGATAATACTATCAAGAACGTCCTCAGGGCGAACGATGCGTTTTCTGACGACATTAACCAGTTAGGCACCATGACGCGGGACTGGGCATGGTGGGATGACACATATCAATTCATTGAAGATAACAATCCTGAATATATTGAATCAAACCCGACTGATGAAACCCTCGAGGGTCTCAGGGTCAATCTTATACTGTATTTGAACTCCACGGGTGAGATCGTCTTTAGCAAAGGGTATGATCTTGAAAATTCGTCTGAAACACCAATACCAGAGATTCTTCTGTCTTTACTTTATACAAATAATTCTATTCTAATTCAAAAAAATACGGAGCAAAACCTGAAGGGTCTGATCCTTCTCCCTGAAAAATCCTTGCTTGTTGCATCATATCCGATCCTGACCAGCAAAGGGGAAGGTCCTGTCCGCGGGACGCTTATCTTTGGGCGCTACATGGATGAAACTGAAATTGTCCGCCTTTCTGAAATAACCCATCTATCTTTAAAAATGCACCATCTTGGTGAGCCGGATATTCCTGCTGACTTAAAGGATGAGGGTTCTTTTTCCGAGCCGGTAATAGTCCGGGCTACGAGTGAGGATTCCATATCAGGATATACTTTATTGAATGATGTTTATGGGAATCCAGCCCATTTGTTGGAGGTATCCTTGCCCAGACCTATTTACAATCAGGGCAAGGAAAGTGTAAAGTATCTATTTTATTCCCTCCTGGTCATTGGGATCATTTTTACCGTGTTATTTTCAATGCTTCTTGAAAAACTTGTCCTTTCAAGGCTTGCTGCCCTCAATACAGATGTTAATAAAATTGGGACAAATGCAGCATTTTCTGGAAGAGTTAGAGATGATAAAGAGACAGATGAATTGTCGAATCTAGGCGGTTCGATCAATAGTATGCTTGAAACTCTTGAGCGCTCACGGGAAGAACGGCTCAGGATTGAAAATGAATTGATAAGACACAGGGACCATCTTGAAGAGATGGTTAAAGAGCGCACCTCAGAGCTTGAAAAATCAGAAGAGAATTATCGTTCGCTTGTGGAATCCACTGATGATTCCATATACATGGTGGATAAGGATCACAGATATCTTTTCATGAACCCCAGACATATGGAACGGTTAGGTATTGAGAATTACAATGGGTTCAGTTATGGCGATTGTCATACAGCAGAAGAAGTGAACAGGTTTGTGCAGGTAGTTGATCACGTTTTCATAAATGGGACATCCCAGCAGCAAGAGTATGAAAATAAAGGGAAATGGTTCCTTATGACATTAAGTCCTGTTAAAGACCATGAGACTGACATGGTGACTGCTGCAACTGTGATTTCGGCAGATATTACAGCAAGAAAGACATCTGAGGCGATCCGTCTTGAGAACGATCGCCTTGCTTATGCTAGTAAAACAAAATCTGAGTTCCTGGCAAATATGAGCC
>JAUSDC010000089.1 GCA_030650845.1 Candidatus Methanoperedens sp. | reverse complement strand
TTCCCATATATATCTAACATTCTTGAACTTCCTTTAGCCCATCCTGCCTGATACTTAATCTGTTGTTCGCTGAATCCATTGAGGATCATATCGGTGATTTTCTGATGCCTGAATAGATGGAAAAACACTCGTTTCTTAATCCCTGCAGTCTCCGCTACGTTACAGAGTGATTGACGGATGATCTTGTATGACATTAGCTGGTTCCGTGTCTTTCCATGAAGATTGACCCATAGTGGCGCATCCGGATTGTCTTTTAGGGGATGAATATCAAGCCATTTATTTAAATAACCCACAGACCATGTTATGGGGATAGGCTTCGGTTGTGTGGACTTGATATTCTTGCTAGTCGGACTAATGTATAATACTGCGCCAGACTTGTTTTGAGCTACACTTTTTATTTTCAAAGTTCCCAGTGCCCCAATTCGCAAGGAACTGTCGAGTGCTATAGCAATCATGGCCTTATCGCGTGGATTCCCACAAGCGTTTAAAAGTCGGTTTACTTCATCTTTTGTGAGAAGATCTTGCGGTTGTACAGGTGTTTTTGTCAATGGCATCTTGATGTCTTTAACCCACTTCGGAACATTGTCGATAGTAAGCCACCTGAAAAACTTCTTGATCGTCTTCCTGTAATTATAGTCTGTTAATTTATTCCTTTCCAGACTATCGAGGATATTATCAAAATCATCCTCTGTCATCTGATCCAAATCTTTGTTAATATAGTATCTTGATATGATTTGATTGAAAATAGCGCAGTTTGATGCAAGTGTACTTTTCCGATTCCCCTTTCTTTTGTGAGATTTTAAGAAATCTGCTACGAGTTGTTTGTTACGGTCTGATGTCTTGACCTTATTGAACTTAGCTATTGATTGAGAGAGCTTCAGATCAAATCCATGAATATCATCGGTATTTTCCATATACGCCATTAATGTCTCCACTCATATACTGGCGCTTAGGATTATAACCATTTAGATGATAGCCCGGACAGGATTCGAACCTATGTCGCAAGGTCCAGAGCCTCGCATGATTGACCGCTACACTACCGGGCTTCTCCGGCTAATACTAACTTTTCGTTTATTAATCTATCGGACGTGCCAGAACCTGGACTGCACTTTTTTAACCTCTTCCAGCCGATCCCTCGACTGCTGACTGAGCGTTGACTCATCCTTACGAAGCGGCTCTTTCCCTGAAAATACTTCAAGAACATAAGCAATCGCCTCAGGAAGGAGCACAATATTGTAGCCCCCTTCAAGAACTGCGGCAAGTTTTCCATCACAGCTATCTTTTGCAATGGACTTAACTATAGAAGCAAGTACAGCAAATCCTTGCGTACTCATTTTCATGCCAGCCAGACCATCGCCGGCGCATGCATCAAATCCTGCCGAGATCATCACGATGTCTGGAGAGAATTCAAGTGCAGCAGGAAGCAGAATTTCCTCAAAAGCTGTGACAAAACCTGCATCATCAGTTCCCGCGGGCAGAGGGACGTTGATATTATAACCTATCCCTTCACCTTTCCCCACTTCGTCCATCCATCCAGTCCCTGGATAATGTGGGAACTGATGAGTGGAGAAATACAAAACAGACGGGTCATCATAGAACGCCTCCTGCGTCCCGTTGCCATGATGAACGTCCCAGTCCACTATCAGGACGCGCTTTAAGCCTTTTTTCTGGGCATGGCGCGCCGCGATTGCGACATTGTTAAAAAGACAGAATCCCATACCCCGACCTGGGGTTGCATGATGCCCCGGAGGTCGAACAAGCGCGAAAGAATTCTCCACATTATCAAGTACAGCATCCACTGCTGTTATGGCGCCGCCTGCGGCCAGCATCGCAACCTCGTAAGAATCCTTTGACAAAATGGTATCTGGGTCAAGCTGGAGCTCAATTTCAGAACTTCGTCTTACTTTTTCTATATATTCGCGATGATGGATATACTGCAGTTCCTGTAACTCTGCCTTCCTGGGTTTTATCAGATCAAGCTTATCAAGCATCCCTTTTTTTTTTAGATATGAAACAGTCGAGATCAGCCGCTCTTTATTCTCAGGATGAAGACCTGTATCGTGCTTCAGGTAATCAGAATGATATATTATTCCGGTCCTGTTCTTTTGTGATGGCAAAGGTGTAAAAAATAAAAAAAAGATTTATTTAAGCGAGTTTTTTACCTGCATTAGGACCATATGTGGCATCGTATATCTCTTTGATATGGAATACGACCGCTGCTTTTCCAGGAAGTTTCTTTGAGTCTGCCATCTCTTTCGCGCTTGTGTATTTATCACCCTTATTTTCGATATCTACAGTCCCTTTTAATTGATATGACTTCTTGGCATCGCTATCGTAAACTACAACAGCCATATTCGGATTAACTTCAAGGTTTTTTCTTGTCTTGTTAAAAAAGTTATCCACGATCAATAAGGTTTCATCATCCACGATCTTCCACATAGTAACGAACACCACATTAGGCTTCCCGCTCTTATCCGCTGTGGCTATGGGAAGGGGTTTTTGCTTTGCGACAATATCCTTTATTTCAGAAGGCATTTTAACCATTATTTATCACCTTTTTTCATTAAGTATGCTTTGTGGATAAAGGTTTTGATATTATATTTCAATACAATTATTTATCTGAGTAAGCGCACGCGCATATACTCCCATTTTATTCAAATACGCCGCGAGTTTGACAGGTCGGTTCCCTCCTGGATGGTACACGATCACAGCCTGGGGCGCGCACTGTTCCACCATTCCGATAAGCCCGTTCACGTCCATGTGGTCGCTGATGCTGATAGTTGGAACTTTATGGTCGCGCCTGCATGTCAGGAGAAATTTCTTTGATGCCTGGATCGCAGGCAAATTGCCAAGTGCAGCAATGCGTATTCCGCAATCTCCATCAAGACCGCAAAGCTGCCCCGCGTTGTCCATCAATCCTTCCGTAAGTGCAAGCGATGCGGGGTCCATCCCTATCATCCCGGAATAACCTGATTCACGAAGCAGACGTACAGCCCGCTGGGCTTTCCCGAATGCATAAGCGCCCAGGGCAATGTCATAATGCTCTTTTACCGCTTCCCTGAATGATGTGATATCGTCCTGGAAATGGCAGTTGGGATCGTCATAGTCGCCATAGTTGGCTTCAGTCACGAGGAGATCGCACCCGGGCAGGTCTTTTGCATCCTTCACATCACCTGTTACAAGTATTCTTGTCCCGACCTCGTTCTCCCAGAAAAAAGCTGTGGAGCCGATGGTATGGTGGGTGGGATAAGTGCTGACCTGCACCCCGGCAATGTCAATGGATTCCCCGACCTTAAATGTCCTGCCACCATATTTCTTACCATAAAGGATCTCAAGGGCGCGCGCCGTCTCCTCTGAGCACACCGCTCTTTCCGAGTGCATGACAGATCTCCCGTTATGGTCTGAATGGGCATGAGTAATCAGGTATGAGTCCGGGATCAAGCCAGAATTTGTGGTATCTATAGCGAACGTGAGATTTTTTTCAGATTTAAAAGTCAACGATAAATGGGGTTTGAAGCCTTTACCTGTCCTGTATCTCACAGGCAGAACGCCCAGGTCATATAAAGGTTTCAATCAAACCTCTTTATTTTAAAGCAGCATTTATATCGGCTTCCAGCACTTTTGCCGAGGTCACTCCAGTGTACCGCTTGAACACAGCGCCGTCCTTTTCAAGGATGAGTGTTGGTACGGCATGAATGGTGAACTTGGAAGCAAGCTCAAAGTTAGTATCTACATCGACCTTCTTGATCTCTATCTTATCACCGAATTTCTTTTTAATCTCTTCATTAATGGGGTCCTGCATCTTGCATGGACCGCACCATTCTGCAAAAAAATCCATCAATACGACTTTGCTCATTTCTTTTCTCTCCTCTTACAACAGATACTGCATGACTTGCATTTTTCTTCCACGAGTTTAATCTTTACTTTTTTTTCGTCTGACATACATTCACCTGATACAACATGTAATACATCTTCTAGCTTAAAATTATTACCGTTCTTTGCGTTGCATGATTTTTTCCCGGGATCAAAAAGCAAGATTTTTAAACACCAGAAATATTATGTTGCCCATGATAAGGGTTTCAGACCTGACTGCCTACCTCAAATGCCCAAGGATGTGTTATTTCATGAACAGGGGGCAAGAGCTTATAAAAGAGCCAACTGTGGAATATATTCAGCGCCTGCTGCTGAAAGAAATGGCTTTGACATATGGGTCCGCGCTCAACGAGGGGAACACACTCTGTGCTCTTGATCAGGAACTTGATCGTTTATCAGATGAGATTCGTATCATTTACCGGCAGGAACTGGCAAAAGTAAGCGATGATATGATGGAAGATGCTGTTTCTGGAGTCCGGACATTACTTGAAGGCATAAGCACAAATCTTTCATCAGAACATTATTCCCGCACCTGCGAGTTCGAACCTGTGCTTCGATCCGAGAAATTCGGATTGGCAGGCACCCCTGATAAACTGATAACTATCGGGGATGAACATGCACCTGCGATAATAAAGACCGGAGCCATGCCTGAGAACGGAGTCTGGAAGAGCGACAGGTTGCAGTTGACAGCATACTCCATCCTGGTCGAAGAGATCTACAATACCGTGGTCACACGCGGATTTGTGGAATACGCTCGATGGGGTAAGGTAAGAGAAGTGACTATAAAAAGGCATGAGCGAAGGAAAGTCCTCCAGCTGAGGGACAGGGTCAGGAAAATAGAAGGGGGATTTATGCCCGAAAAGCCCACAGATGCGCCCTGCGAGCATTGCGGTTTTATGGGGATGTGTGATGTAAAATCCACCCTTGCGTCAAGGTTTTTTTAACAAAATCCCACAACCCTTAAATATAATGAACATAATTGTACATCAATGTACTAAAACGTACAATTTAAAACAAGGAAATCCATGCACCAGATAATTAACGACATACTGGATTCAACAAGAAAGAGGCTTCCTCATCCTGTGAAAACAAGTAAAGAAAAAATCGCAGCACGAAGTTTCAAGGAGAGCATAAAAACCATAAAAAATAAAAACCTTATTCCTGTTATCTCTGAAGTAAAACCCTCATCCCCGACTAAGTTCATCAGGGACGTTACCCCACAGGATGCGGCGCAGATCGCAAAACAGATGGAAGCAGCCGGTGCAGCAGCCATATCAGTTCTGACAGAGCCTCAGTTCTTTAAAGGTAGCATAAAGAACCTGAACAGCGTTAGAGGAGCTGTGGGAATTCCTGTTCTGAGAAAGGATTTCATCATAGAAAAATCCCAGATACATGAAGCAGATAGTGATCTGATTCTTCTCATAGCAGGTATTCTTGGCAGCAACCTGAATGATTTCGTAAATGAATCTCTTGCAAGCGGTCGCGAACCCCTGGTAGAAGTGCATAATGAAATGGAACTGGAAAACGCACTTTCCACACATGCCAATATCATCGGGATAAACAACCGCGATCTTACGACCATGAAGGTAGACATTTCCACCACCGAAAAACTTGCATCGCTTGTTAGCGGCAGAATAATTGTCAGCGAAAGCGGGATATCGTCCCCTGAGGTTGCGGTGCGTATGATGGATGCAGGAGTGGATGCAATTCTTGTGGGAACATCTATTATGCTTGGAAATGTTTATGAAAAGACTTACGAATTAGTACATGCATTGGATAGTAAAATAAGAAAAACCGCAGATGAACGCAGATAAACGCAGATTTGTTGCAGAATAAATTATGATACGAGAACTTAAATCTACAAAATTCGGTAAATATGGCGGGCAGTTCGTACCTGAAGTGCTTATGCCTGCACTTGAAGAACTCATCGAACAGTACGAGAAATATAAAGACGATCCAGTTTTTAACGAGGAATTGAACTATTATCTGAAGGATTTTGCAGGACGTCCATCTCCATTATATCATGCAAAGCGGCTCAGCAAAGAATACGGGGTCAAGATATATCTAAAACGCGAAGACCTTGTGCACGGTGGTGCGCATAAGATCAACAACACGCTCGGTCAGGCGCTGCTTGCCAGATACATGGGAAAAAAGAGAATAATAGCAGAGACGGGCGCAGGTCAGCACGGTACAGCCTGCGCAATGGCAGGCGCTGCTTTTGGTATCAAGACAGAGGTTTACATGGGCGCGAAGGATACAGTACGCCAGCGCATGAACGTGTTGAGGATGGAATTGATGGGCACGAAAGTTATTCCGGTCAAAGGCGGCTCACAGACCCTGAAAGATGCTATAAATGAAGCCATGCGCGACTGGGTGGCAAATGTGGAAACCACGCATTACCTGATCGGCTCTGTTGTGGGACCGCATCCTTTTCCCACAATTGTACGGGACTTCCAGAGCGTGATAGGGAAAGAGGTGCGCACACAGATAATGGAAAAGGAAGGGCGTTTCCCTGATTCCATTGTCGCCTGCACAGGTGGGGGCAGCAATGCGATGGGAATATTTCATCCCTTCATTGAAGAGGATGTAGACCTTTTTGCCGTGGAAGCAGGCGGAAGCGGGATGAAAGTGACTGATAAAGAGGCGCTTCACTCAGCGACCCTGTGCACGGGTGAAGATGGTGTACTTCACGGTATGCGTACGAAAGTGCTGCAGAATAAATATGGGCAGATACTTGAATCAAGCTCTATTGCCGCAGGTCTTGATTATGCTGGTGTCGGTCCTGAGCTTGCGTATCTAGCTGACATTGGCAGGCTCAAGCCATGCAATTCCATGGATGCGGAGGCTCTTGATGCTTTCAACGACCTGTGCATGTTAGAGGGCATTATTCCGGCTCTTGAATCATCGCATGCCGTAGCTTATGTCAAAAAGGCGGCTACATCTGGAGACCTGGGCGATGTTGTGGTGATCAACCTTTCAGGAAGGGGCGACAAAGACCTTGAGACCGTTATGGGGTTGAGAAAATGAGAATATCAGACAAGTTCAGCGAGCTAAAAAGGAAAAAAGAAGGCGCGCTGATAGCTTATATCTGCGCAGGTGACCCGTCGCCCGATGCCACAAAAGAATATGTGACCGCGCTTGTCAGGGGCGGCGCAGATATCATCGAACTGGGTCTTCCGTTCTCGGATCCCACAGCCGACGGGCCCACTATCCAGGCAGGCATCGAACGGGCGCTAAACGGCGGAATGAATCCTGATATTTATTTCAGGACAGTTACGTCTCTAAAAATGCATATCCCTCTTGTGGTGATGACATATTACAACATCATTTTCAAAAGAGGGCTTGAGAAATTCGTAAAGGACTGCGCTGCATCGGGGATCTCAGGTATCATTGTCCCGGATCTTCCACCTGAGGAGTCGGGAGAGCTTGCCGGATTCTGCAAGAAAAATGATGTTGATCTTATTTTCCTTGTTGCTCCAACAACCACTGATGACAGATTAAAGCGCATACTGGATGAAGGAAAAGGCTTCATTTATCTTGTGGCGCGCCTGGGTGTCACGGGAGTAAGAGCAGATGTCGCAGCCTCAACGCGTGATATTATAAAGAGGGTGAAAACCACAACGCCCAAAGCCGTAGGATTCGGGATATCAAGCGGAAAACAGGCAGCTGAGATTATTCAAGCAGGGGCTGACGGAGTGATAGTCGGGTCTGCCTTTGTGGATATAATCGCAAGTGGCAAGGATGTTCCTGCAAGGCTTGAGGTGCTGGCAAAGGAATTGAAAGAAGCGATATCATGAGGATGAATGTTATTTTGATCAGTTGAGACTGATCCTTCATTTGATATAGCTTCTTTGGCTATTGAAACTGAAATTACCGACCTCGCTGTGGAGCACGACCATTATCTTTACAGCAGGATTTGTTGATTACTCCTTCTGTAGTTTATTTTCGGTCCACACCCTAACTGATAACTCTATATTTCTTGGTCACTGTTCTTCACTTTCTCTATCATATCAAATGCGATTTTCGCATTCATCAAATAGTCATCCACAGAAGAAAGCATTGTTCCTATTTTATCAGTCGAAAAAGTAATGGTCGCAGAATCTTTATCGACTTCGGTTCTTATCCCGGTGACATTATCAGGTGAAAGTGATCGTGCTAATATATTGACAAGTTCCCCGCTATTCTCGCATTTAAAAGTGAGCTTCCCTTTTACCCTCATCCTGCCTTCCGTATCTGCGTTCCTATAATGGAATCCAAAAGCTCAATGAATTTCTCCGCAGTCCCTTTAGGGATCGAAGCGCCTGATGCGACATCATGACCCCCGCCCATACCGCCTACAGACGTTGCTGCTTCTCTCATAGCGAAAGCCAGGTCAAGCCCGGCATCCACCAGTTTCCGTGTCCCTCGCGCTGATATCTTGATCCTGTCCTCAACATCGTTAAGCATGATGAAAGGCTTATCTGAATAGAGGTATCGGGTCATCGTCCCTGCTATCGCCCCTGTACCGCTGGCATCATTAAGTATCACATACCTGATATTCTCACCAGACCTGATCTGTGCCTGCGCTTTCCTGACCGTTTCAATTATCTTGCGCTGGTTTTCCCTGGTTGTTGCTATTGCCTCTTTGACCGCGGAAAGATCCCGCATGCACACTGAAAGACCGACCCCGGATTTCTCAGAATTCCCGCAAGCATTAAGGATATTCACAAAATCGTAAACATTGGGAACTATCTCCATATTCAGGATGAGAATATCACCGATCAATGATCCTATAGCAGGGATGCTCCCCTGTTTTGCAAGTTTCAATGCTATCAATGAAGAAAATTTGATCAATTGTTCTTCTGTAAGATCATTTATTCTTCCTTTTATTCCAGCTTCATCAAGGAACGTCTTTATTTTCTCCTTATCTCCTGTGATATCTATAAAAGGATCAAGACTGTACTCAAAAAGTTCCTCGATCGGGTCGCCACCCATACGCAGCCCTTTTTTAACTGTTACTACTTTATTATTGACAGCTTCGTCAAGGATGAATTTATTTGCACCCTTCATTGCCTGCTTATCACCGATAGCTCCCACAAGCGCAAGTCCGGCAAGATCGGTGTTATCTCCCATATGCTTTGCCACCATATAGGCGCCGCAGGAAGCACTGAACTCGGTTGAACCATTGATTCCTATAAGATGAGGATTGAAATGAGTGTGTTCAACCGTGCCAGTCGGCTTGTGATGGTCTATTATTATGGCGTTTCTTATCTTTGAAGAAAGTTCTGCCTGGCCGCTCCCCATATCGCAAAGGATCACAGCTTGTTGTGGGGTTTTTTCGATCATTTCGACAGTTGAAAGGTCGAACTGGCTAATAATAGTAGTATGGAACAATATCTGCCGCCTGTGCAACGCATTGCACATGATACCTGCAGCAGATAGTCCGTCTGCGTCATTATGCGAAATTAGCCTGATAGTGTCGTATTCTAAGATGGCAGATGCTGCCTGTTCGCCTAAAACTTGCAGTTGAACCAGGCACTCATCTTCATCAATCATCGCGACTTATCTTGAAATCAACATCTCGGCTTTCTGTGTGGAAAATTTCCAGTCTACAGGAAGTACACCCTCTCTGTGGTAATATTTTTCAAGTCTGCGTATCTTGGAAACCATGTTATTGAGAGAACGTTTGTTATGTACGTCCTTCGGGTTCTTATCGGTATGTTTCTTAAGATCTAGCACCTTAACGATAAGGTTTCGGATATCTTCGGGAATTTTTGATGCCTGTTTGTTTTCCTTTAAGATGGCAACTATCTTTTTCCCGGTCACAAGGGTGACATCAGGGACACCATAGCGGTCCCTTAAAGACATACCGATCTCGCTTGAAGATTTTCCCTGTGTTGAAAGCTGAAGGATTGTCTTTTCTATTTCATCTTTATTAGTGTTCGACCATTTGACAGGCTCTGTCCTGTAAGGTTTTGTAGAACCCGCCTGTCCTTTCTTGCGTGTATGCATTCGTGCCAATTAAATTTCCTCCAATAATTATTATTTTATATTTTTATGTTTTATTCATATTCTGTAATAGCGAAGGCAAACCTTAATGGAACATGTATATTAAATAACTTGTGATGAAAGATCAAATTCACTCTATCCATTTCCGATATTTCAAGAACAATATGCAAAGCATAGCAGTCTTGATGCCGCTTCTCCCCGGTGCGGACATAGTGCATGAACCATGCGACGGCATAATGCTATACAGCTTTGCAAGCCAGCAAGCGCCAGATGTTTTCCTGGAAGTAGAACGTTCAAGAACCAGTTCCATATTCATAGCAGGAGGACCTCATCCATCAGCACACCCTGAAGAGACGCTTCGTTATTTCGATTATGTGGTTGTCGGCGAAGGTGAAGAAACGTTGCCAGAACTGATAAAAATACTTCAAGAAAAAGGTGATATTTCATATGTAAGGGGAATTGCTTTTAAGGATCGAGTGTTCAATAATAGCCCCCCAATATCTGAAAATGGCATCTTTTTCACAGAAAAAAGAGAGCAGGTCATGCTGGACAGATACCCTGCATTTGACATCAAGGGTGTTCGAAGCACCATAGAGATAACACGCGGATGCCCATTTTCATGCGCTTATTGCCAGACTCCACAGCTTTTTGGTCACAGGATGAGACACCGTAACATCGATGAAATAGCAAAATATGCAAAATATCTTAAGGATGTCAGGTTCACATCGCCCAACGCCTTTGCTTATGGTTCGGATGGTATCCACCTTAAAATTGAAAAGATAGAGGCGCTTCTCAAAAATCTTCCGCGCAAAAACATTTTTTTCGGCACATTCCCCTCTGAAGTAAGACCAGAATTCATAAACGACAGGATACTCGACCTGGTCTCAGATTATTGTGCGAACACCACACTTTCGCTTGGCGGTCAGTCAGGAAGCCAGAGGATTCTTGATCTGATAAGCAGGGGACACACTGTGGGAGATATCATTGAGGGGGTCGAAAAATGCCTTCAACACAATTTCACCCCAGTGGTGGATTTCATCTTCGGGCTCCCGGGAGAAACTGAGGATGAACAGCTTGATACACTGCGGCTAATACAATGGATCACAGGAAAAGGGGGAAAAGTGCATTCGCACTATTTTATGCCCCTGCCAGGAACTGAATTTGAAAAATCCATTCCTGCACCATTATCCATACAGGTAGAAAAGACAATGGGAAAACTTGCGCTTCTTGGAAAAACCACAGGCGTGTGGTCTAAAGCTTGATATCTTTACTTTCAACAAGCAACCTGAACTCATCAAGGCTCAGGCGTCCTTTCTTGTTCAATTTTTCCTTTGCCAGCTCACGCTTTCCTTCGTTCTTCTGTTCATCCTTTGCTAATTGAAAGCCCTTCATCTGCTCAATATAAACTCCAAGTTCATCCCTGAGCTTTGGCATTTCATTCTTCAGAGCGCTTATTTTTTTCCTGAGAGGCGATATGTTCTTGAATTTTTCAGTCAACTGGAAATGATAGGAATCTGCTTCTTTGCGCAGCGTATCGATCTCATTATAAATCTTGATCATTTCCTCATGGTTTTTCTGTGACTCCTGCGCAAGCGTCTGTACCTGGACGTGCAGGGAATCCAGGTCAGTATAGATCTCTTTTGCCCGGTCATATTCAACAGTGATCTCGCCATGGACTGCATTGGCTTTTTTCGTAGCTTCAAGCCTCTGGCTAAGTTCCTGCAGGCGATCATACACATTTAGCTCATGCTCAAGCGGGATATCTGCGTTCAAAAAGATGTTAAGTTCTTCCATGTACGCCTTCTCAAGTGTCTCAAGCCGCCCGCGCGCTGTTGTATTCAATTCGTCACGCGTTTTCTTAAGACCCCCGATCTTTTCGTTGAACTCCTTCCCCTTACCCCTTAGATTTTCCCTCATGGATTTTAATTCAGCGATCTTTGAGTTCGCTTCATCTCTTTTTTTGCGAAGTTCAGCGGCTTTGGGGGAAAGCTCTTTCACGCGTTCGTTCAATCCATCGCGCTTTGCTTTTAGGTCCTGTCCTCCCTCATTGTGGAGTGATATATCCCTGAAGATCGTTTTAAGTTCCCTATCATTCTGCTCAAGCCTTTGCCTTAATTGATTGATCTTTTCTTTCAATTCACGCTCAGATAGTTTGGTATATGACTTTGATATGTCTTCTGTTTGTTCTATCTTTTCAACTTGATTTACTGATTGATCTGTTAATTCGGGAGATTTATCAGTGATCTGGTCTTTAACCTTATCATTAACTTGCGCTTCTTCGGTCATGCTGCCGCCCCTCCTCTTTGTTTTTCCCAGTGAGCAAGTGCATTATTATGACTTTCTATCCTGTGCTTCAACCAGTTAAATCGTACTTCGACCTCGTTCTTCTGCCGATCATAATCAGATGCAGATTCTGTATTCTGTTTTGGCTTATCATGGAGTGAAAGCAATTCCCTGTGTGAAGAATTTGCATCATTTAATTTATCAATGATCCCTTTGCATGAGATAATTATATTCCCTGCTTTTTTTCCTTCTGACTCGATCTCATAGAGGAGTATTTTTAGTTCATCTATGCTCTTTTCCTCATCTTCAATATGTTTTGAGTTCTGAAGTTTTTTCTCTAACGCCTCTATCCTGCCAGTATACCGTATTACATCCTGCATGTTCGCTGCTTTACCATGTCTCATCTTTTCTATTAACTCATTGATGACGTCTTCTCTTTGTTTCTTTGCCTGGTAGAAAAGCAGATGATACTTTTCATTAAGAACTTCTATTCTTGTTCCTGTTGATTCAATTTCTTTCTTCATTGCATCGGACTGCTGCTTGAGCATATTGAATTTGGTTTCAATTTCTAAAAATTCACTGCTATATGTCCCAAGAAGTTTTTTATGTTTTTCTATAACAAGTTCAATTAATCTATTGCTATCCATTATTTCGATCATATTATTACCATCTGAGCATGAGGAATACCCTCAATAAATATAACTGTGTCAGGATCAACACACCCACATTCTACAGCACATGCAATAGCTTTTTCCCCTGCTATATTTGCTATAGTTGCGCATGAAAGAGCTTCTTTTATCTCTTTTTCAGACGCTTCAACTCCTTTATAAAAGCTAGGTTCAAGCTTGAGAGTCAGTTCTCCTTCCTGGAATTTCTTCCCGATGATCTCCTTATCACATACCGCAACAATAAGTTTACTCCCGGTATCGTATTGTTTCATATACATATTAAACGACCCTGAACCTATCGTTCGTTGCTTCAAGAATCTCGCCGACAGTTTTTAATTTCTGTATCATATCTTCAACTGTATCTTTTTTAATGCCTGATTCCTCTGCTTTGGATATAATATCTTCGATAGGAACCGCACCTTTAAACTCGTCCTGGAGATCCCTTATGATCTCTTTTAAGATCTTTATCCTGTCACGCTGGCTTTTTCCCATTCCTACGTTGATAATATCAGCATCAAGCCTGCCAGTCTCATCAGTCATTACCTGTTTCATGCTTGCCATAACTATCCTTATGACGCGGTTTGTATCATCCCGGGTGATCACGTCGCTCAGGCGAACACGCGCGCTTGCTTCAGCCAGGCGGATGAGTGCCTCAAGCTGTCTCGCTGTCACCGGAACCGGGGCGTCAGGGGCCTCCCCCTGTTTTCGAAGTCCCAGATAAAAGTCTATCAAATGCTTTCTGGCTTCATCCTGAATAATAGGAAAGATGTTCCTCTTCGTGTAAGCTATATATTTCCTCAGCATATCAGCCGGGATGACTGGCTGGATGACCTCCATGGCTTTTGTGATATCATTCATGGCTATCCCGGAGTTTATAATGTTCAGTCTTCTCATCGCAAGTTCCCCAGCAAAGTGCGCTTTGAGTATGTGCTCAGCTATCTTGGTGTCCCTGTCCTCTGAGGGTTCGTCCGTGAGTATGAAGATCAGGTCAAAACGCGAAAGAAGCGACGGGGGCATATTGATCTGCTTTGCAATGGGCTCATACCTGTCAAACCTTCCGAACTTGGGATTCGCTGCACCAAGCAGGGCGCAGCGGGATTTCAGCGTCGCCATTATGCCCGCCTTTGCAATACTTATAGTCTGCTGTTCCATCGCCTCATGCATGGAACTCCTGTCATCAGGCTCCATCTTGTCAAGTTCGTCCACGCAAGCCAGACCCATATCAGCAAGCACAAGAGCGCCAGCTTCAAGCGTCCATCTTCCTTCGCCGAAATCATCCTTTACCGCGGTGGCAGTAAGACCTGCCGATGTCGAGCTTTTTCCACTTGTATAGATGCCACGGGGCGCAAGCCTGACACTGTAACGCAAAAGCTGGGATTTTGCAACTCCAGGGTCTCCTACAAGAAGTATATGCACGTCACCGCGTATCCGTGTCCCGTCAGGCAGGGACTTCGCGATGCCTGAAAAGAGTTGCAGCGCCATGGCTTCCTTGACTTCCTCGTAGCCATATATGGAAGGCGCTATCGAGGAGATCACTTTCTTATAAACCTCGGGGTCTTTCCCGAATTTGATTATCTCTTCTATCTCTTCTTTTGATATTTCTATGTCCTCGAATTCCTTGTCCTCTATCTCTATGGAGACGCCATCAAGCACAAGGTCAAAAAAGGTACTTTTGCCCTGCTGGGTAGTTCTCTGGAAGGAGCGCAAAACCCCGGATATCACAACCCTGTCCCCTGGAGCTACTATTCCTGCCAGGTCGTCATCCACGTCAACGTCCAGCGTCTGCGGCTGCTCTCCCCCCCTCAGGTCATCAGGTGATTCCTGAACGCGCAGCTTTTGAGCATCAATGAATTCAGATTCTTCGTGTACCAATTTGAAAGGCCCTTTGCGTCCGCATACATCGTTCTCGCATTCAAATGGCTCCACGAACTTGCCCTCTCCCTGGGGCATCATAGTCACATGGTCGCACCTCTGGCACTTGAATGCCGCGACGATTACCTTTGGCCTGACCTCTGTGGCTTTCCTTATAAGACCTGATACAGAAATGAACTTGTTAATATTGGAGCTACGCAGCTCTCTTATCTGGATCCTTTCTGGAAGACCGATTATTCTTACATGTGCACTATCTATTACCACATCAACAGGAAGGTCTATCGAAACAATTGCTTCATTAGCATGTTTTAGCACGGAATCAGGATGATCTATAAGCTCCCTTCCAAGATCAGGGTCGAACTTCTCAATATCTGAGAACTTGACCCACAGACTTCGCTTTTCTGGATAGCTCTCTGCAAGATCATTCAAAGCGTCTTTGTAATAGCGCTTGAAAAATTCCTCCCATAGCTGATGCGATGATTGTGCCATTTTTCACTACTAAAGCCTGAAAGGTACATCAAGGTTTCGAGTCAATATTTCAATGCAGAAAAAAAGATTACGTCAACCCCTTTATTTCTTTTGGAAAAATTAAATAATAATGCTCATCATAATCATGAATTATTTCATAATTTAACCGTCGCTACTATTTGATTTCAATAATCTGTCCATCGCTTAATATCGAATTCAAAATTAATACTTAATTCATTGATCTCTATATGATATCCATACCTTGAGTTCCACTGGAAGCTTATTAAGGATAAATAATAGAATAGTGGGCAGGTGGGGATTATGGTGGTTTTAAAAATAGTTCTGCCCACTATATGTTCGTATATGAACGAACGGATATTTAAAGTTTATTATCATCAGCCTCTAATCCAGTACGACCTCTATATCAGGGATCTTTAATACCTGGAGTCTCTCGATCTCCTTTCTAATATGGGATATTTCAATCTTTTTGCTCCAGACATTCCACTTCAGGGTATAGCCCAGCTCTTTCAACATTTTATCATCAAGAGTGCACTTTTCTTTTTTTATATTGATAGTGGTCATTTGTGTAAATTACCCCCGTAATTAGTGCGGCTGCCGGGAATCGAACCCGGGTTAGAGGCTGTTTCCCTCCTTTTGGTCAGGTTTTTGCCTGCAAAAGGTTGTTGGGAAGCCCCTGTCATAGCCGCTGGACCACAGCCGCACGTTGATTTATTGATTTATAGTCCTATCGAGCCTGAGGCGAGATGGAAAGTGAATTTGGATTGAATTAGCGTATTATTAACACTTTCGGTCAACACTATCTTCACGGTCAATATTGACCCTTATAACAGCTCTAACTCCCTCAGCTTCTCTTCTTTCGGTTCCCCGTTCTTGTTCCATCCCCTCAAGAAATAATACTCGTCAAGCACGTTCTCAAACTCCATCCTGTCAATCCCACCGCTCTCAAAGAACCGATCAGGAAGAGTATCATCTTTTCTTGAAAATCCTGCTTTGTTATTGAATATCCGTTCAAGGTTCCATATCCTTTCACCGCACATTAAAAACTCCTCTGTGGAATAATCCACACCCGTAGCAGTTCCCAGCATTGCGGCAAACTCTTTATCAGCCATGGCAAGCGATGAGAACAGGCACAGCACCAGCGAATCAAGAGATGCCGTCTCGTTCTGTAATTTCAGCACAAGTTCCGGCTTTCCTGAAAAAGTAAATCTGTCAACCTTCTTTGGCTTTCCCAGTATCTCAGGCGCAATCATATAGGCGCGCAGGTGGCATCCTCCGCGGTTGCTGGTGGCATACGAAAGCGCCATTCCAAGGACACTTCGCGGATCATAACCAGGAAGCTCAAGACCTTTTGAGTGCATCGCAACATCTTTTCCATGAGCTTTTGCAAAAGACCTGGAACCCATGCCAAGTTCCTTTCCTATCCCGTCTTTTTCACCGATCTTTTTCACGAGTTCAGAAAAATCTTTAAAATCTTGCCCCATTATTTCAGCGTACGCAGCTATCGTGCTTCCCGATGATATTGTATCTATACCGTAATCGTTACACAGGCGGTTCGCCCTTATGACAGCTTCAAGATCAGAATTATTATTATCAGGACCGTACGCCCACAGGGTCTCATATTCAGGGATCTCAAGACCCTCAAGGGCGCCGCTTTTTATTACGTGCCTGCATGCTATTATGCAATTATAGCAGGTTTTGTTCATGATATCGTAATTTTCTTTGATGAAGTCGCCTGAAACGTTCTCTGCTCCACTGAATTCGGTATCCCGGAAGTTTCCCGATGGCAGTACCTTCAGGTAGTTCATAAGGTTCAATGCCGCTGACGTTCCATAGATATGAAGTCCTTTTGAAGACATAGGTCCTTCTTTTATCAAGCGTAGTGCTTCCTCTCTTACCTTCCTGAAACCATCCTCATCTGCTATCAATGGTCTTTTATCCCCTTTGACCACAAGCGCCTTCAGGTTCTTTGAACCCATGACAGCTCCCATGCCGCCGCGCCCACAGGCATGATTATAGTCGTTCATGACACTGGCAATGGGAACAAGCTTCTCCCCAGCCCGACCTATACATGCAACGCGACCAAGGGAGGAGAGTTTATATGTGCATGACCAGACGTTCTCTCCCCACAATCCGTCCGCTGGATGTATATGTATGTCATCGTTCTGGATAGAAATATAGACCGGCGCTTCTGCAGCGCCTTTTATTACCAGGGCATCTAATCCAGCAAATTTCAATTCTTTCCCGAAGAACCCCCCGCTGCTTGAATCAAATATAGTGCCTGTTAGGGGAGATTTTGAAACCATGGCGTGCCTGCCCGACATGGGCGCCATCGTACCAGTAAGAGGACCTGTCGCAAATATCAGGATATTTTCCGGGCTTAATGGGTCGACAGATGGGTCAACTGCGTCGTAGAACAGCTTGACCCCAAGTCCTCTTCCTCCTATGAATGAATGAAGAATCTCGATATCGCTCTTTGTTTCTGTAATACTGCTGTCTGTTAGATCGATCGTTACAGTTTTTCCTGTCCAGCCATGCATATGGGTTTTACCATAGTACGGTAATATATTAAAGGTATTTATGTCAATTCTCTTTTCAATATCTTATGTGCAATATTTAATTGCTTAAATTTTTCAGTGTCCCCGGTAGGCATATCAGGGTGTAATTCTTTTGCCATATCTTTGTATTTTTTAGAAATTATCTCAATATCGTTCAGATCATGCGCAACTCCAAAAAACTCTCGTGCCTCTTTGCGTTTATCATCAACATCTTTATCTTCCCTGAACTCAGAAATGAAGTCGTCAAACGTTTTCTTTTCAGAAAGGACCAGGCTGGACTCCATCTCAATTACCTTGAATAGAACATGGAGATTATCAACGAATTTACATTGCATGTTATGACTGTAATACATTCTATGACCTGAATGGTACCAGGTCGCTGAAGCTTTTGCTTTTTTTACAGCTATATTTTCAACAGGGACATCAATGTCATTTTCATTGATGCCAATACTTGTTAATAACTTAAAAATATTATTTTTTAACTGCATTGCTCTTCGATTATGAGCATTCTTAAAAATTACTGTCTCTATTTCATGTCCTTTTATTATTACCATTTAATTCACTCAAATTTGATAGCTCATCATAAAGCGAGCCAGCTCGTCTTATAATTACCATTGAGGCATAAGCTTTTCCTATCAGGTTCTTTTTTAGCTCAACTTCCAGAAAAGGGTAGTGGGAAAAGTCAAGGGGTAGAATTCATACCTTACATGAAGGACTGATCTATTCTGCTCCTTGAGTTTTAACCAAGTCATCTATTTAGCTTTTGGCTGTGGTGCTTTACGGGCTCTTAATTGTTCATTGAACTTTCTTAGCCTTTCGCTTTCTGCTTTATCAACTTTTTGCTTGGCAACCATTTATTGCACCTCCCAATAGATTTATTATTTTCTACACGTTAAATCTTTCTGTGATTGCAGCAAATGTTTATTACCATAGTAAATTATCTTACCCTATGGACAAAAGACGCATCGTCGGGGTGTTATTATTCTCAGGAGCATTGGTTGCGTTATTTGGAATACATCTTGCAGAGTTCCTTTATCCAGGCTATAGCGTTTCAGGGAATTACATAAGCGACCTGGGCGCTACATGCATTGTGTATCAGCCATCTGCTTTTATCTTTAATACCTCTGTAATTCTTCTTGGCATTTTGATCCTATTATCTTCTTACTTACTATGGAAGGAATTTCAATCATTCATAATACCTGCATTGTTCGGTCTTTCGGGGCTCGGTGCTGTTGGCGTGGGTTTGTTCCCTGAGACCGCAGGTTTTCTCCATGTGATCGTTTCATTCATAACCTTCTTCTTTGGAGCCCTGGCAGCGATCGCAGCAAGAAGAATTGTTAAGGCGCCGTTTTCATATTTTTCCGTGCTTATGGGATTGGCAAGTCTCACAGCACTGGTTCTATATGGTCTTGAGATATATCTTGGGCTGGGCCCTGGAGGTATGGAGAGGATGATAGCATATCCGATACTTCTCTGGGGGTTAGGTTTCGGGGGATATATGATGTCCCCTCGGCAAACAACTTGAAGGGTTTATTTTATTGATTGTTATGGGTCGACTCAACTATTTAGCCTCTTTTTTCCTCTTCCATGATCTTCATTAAGGAATCAATATCCACAGCCCCATTCAGACGTTCCCGCACACATTTAATATTCTCCCTGTTCTTCAGGAATCTCTGCGCTTTTAGTTTCAGATCGTTGAATGCCAGCAGATCATAGTTGCGGCAAAGTTTTTCATACTCAAAAAAGTCATCCATGCGTTCATCGAATGTCCTCTGAGGAAGCAGCTCGCCTGTTTTGAGATAATGCGATATCCTGTGGAATATATACGGGTCACCGATCGCTGCACGACCTATCATGAGCCCGTCGCATTGCGTATACTCAAGTACATGACGTGCTATTTTTTCATCACGTATATCCCCGTTAGCGATAACCGGGATGGATATGGCGCTCTTAATGGCTTTTATTATTTCCAGGTTTACCTTTCCTGAATAACCCTGCTTCTGCGTCCTCCCGTGTACTGTAACTGCAGAAGCTCCGGCTTCTTCGATAGTCTTTGCAACCTCAATTGTCCTTTCAGGGTTATCCAGTACTCTCATTTTAGCTGTTACAGGCACATCCATCGACCCTGTGAGCCTTTCAATGATCTCCCTTATAATTCCCGCGTTATTAAGCAGGGCATAGCCGCATCCGCTCCTGACAACATCCTGAGCCGGACAGCCAAAGTTCAGGTCGATGATGTCAGGTTTGTATATTTTCTCAAGAATAAGCGCTGATCTTTGCAGAGTATCAGGTTCACAACCCATCAACTGGATACCCACTGGTCGCTCCTGTGAAACGATCTTGCCAAGAGCTATGCTTTTTGGGTTTTCCCGCACGATCGCTTCGCTTGATATCATCTCTGAATAAACAAGGGATGCGCCGTACTTCTTGCACAGCAGCCTTAACGGCAGGTTAGTCACGCCTGACATAGGGGCAAAAACGAGGTTTCCGGGTAGCTTAAGTTTTCCGATCTTCATATGTTTCCATAAACTATAAATACTTTCGTTCGTATATATACGAATTATAGTGGGCAGGTCAAAATCTTTTCTAACATACCACCACCCTCAAACCTGCCCACTACCTCCTAATAATAAAATTATTCAGTCTTACTCCCATTCTGTATCTGTGCGATCTTCTCTTCAAATTTCAGGTTCACTATTTCATTCAGGTGCAATCCAACTTCCTCAGAAGTAAGCCCCAGCGCAAGCCCGAGGAGCTGGGTAAAATGAAGCACCGGAATATCATAATCCTTTCCGGATTTCTCAAGCTCGATCTGACCTGCATCGAACTGAAGATGGCAAAAAGGACATGCGTCAATAATACAATCAACTCCTGCTTTTTGTATCCTGTCAAGCTTGTACTCTGTCATCTTGAACGATGTTTCAAGCATCGCTGAGCGCACGCCTCCTCCTGCGCCGCAGCAGCTCGTTTTACCTTCATACAGAACGCTTGTAGCACCTGTAGCTTCCACGAGTTCATCAAAGAACACAGGACATTCCGCGCTTCCAAGTTTTCTTTCTCTTGTGGGCTTG
>JAUSDC010000087.1 GCA_030650845.1 Candidatus Methanoperedens sp. | reverse complement strand
CAGTATCTTTTCCCAAAAAAACTTCCTCATTCTAAATAAATGTATATATGTGGTCAAAATCAAGAACAAGCGGAAACTAAAAGTATATTTAAAGGATTATGATTCAGGAAGCATTTCTCAGGAATTGGCAGCCAAGTATCTTGGCATAACACCAAGATGGTTCAGGCATATCTATAAAATATACAAATCAACAGGCTCTATACCTGCGATTGGCGTCAACCTGGGAAGACCAAAGAAGGTAGTTCCTGAAGAATGGAAGGAAATTATCAAGCAGGAATATGAGAAGTTCAGGCAAAATGCATTGTATCAGGAAAAAACGATATTTGCACGATGCAAAATAAGAATACCTCACAACACAATACACAAAATTATGCTCGAATTCGGATTTGCAAATGAACAGGAGAGCAAGCAAAAACGAAGGAAGCCCTGGATACGATATGAACGAGATCATTCGCTATCAGCAGTTCATATTGATTGGCATGAGAGCAAGATCAACGGAAAACAGCTGTGCACTATTTTAGATGATGCATCCCGAAAAGTGCTGGCTGGTGGGGAATTCGATAACGCCACAGTGGAGAATACTCTGAAGATTATGGAACAGGCTAGAATACAAAATGAACATCTATACCCCATAGTGTCGGTAATATCTGATCATGGCTCTCAATTCTATGCAAATAAACGTGATAAAAATGGTACTGCAGATCACTCATTTGAAAATTATCTTAAGGAGAAGGATATCAAGCAGATCTTATGCGGTGTAAATCATCCGCAGACGAATGGAAAACAGGAGAAGTTTCACGATTTTTACAAGAACCATAGGGCAAGATTTGATAGTCTGGAGAAAATGATCGAGTGGTACAATAATCGCCCTCACGGATCTTTGAATTTAAGAAGGGCAGAGACGCCAAACCAGGCATTCATCCGGAAGATGCGTCCAGAGGTCTGGCTCGGTTTTGCCTTTAAGGCATTTGGTTGGTGAATTTTATGAAAACAGTACAAAAGGTAAAAGAAGTTAAGACTGAGGAAGTTATTTCGGGAAATGATAATTTGTTTTTAGCAGGCATTTTTGTACTCATGGGAATGGTTCATACTCGTATGCTGATGCTTTCACTCAAAAACTAAACTTCCTAATGTTTAAAGGTATTAGAACCATGAAATTTGAGGCATATGGAAGTAAGAATATGCTCCATTTATCCGTGCCCTTTATTTCCATTGGTATTCTTTGTGGTTTTATTCGTGCCTCATTTTTGGTTAGCGAAGGATGAAGGGAAACAGCTCGGCGTGGATAGTTCTAAGTCTGGTTTCGTCACAGCAGAAGAAAAGCGGTTGGGCTTCTCATTTCTTCAACTGAAGTTCTAGGACATTACAGACTTTATAGCAAATGTTCGCACATCGTTGGTACCTTTTTTTCACCTATATCTAAAATATTTTTATGTCTTGATCATAATACTTCACGTGGATTTCGTAACACTTCCTGTTATAGTTCCCAACGGTTTCTTAACAAGTTCAATATCATGCCATACAAAAGCCTCGCCAATAGTCGAGACCGTTGTAGTATTCGTATAATATGTTATATCAAAAGTTGCCGTTAGAACAAAAGTGCCATCAGTAACTCCAAGCGAATAGAAACCGGTTGCATTGGTAGTCGTGGAAAGGCTGCCGGTGGATACCGTCACATCGGATATTACTTCTTTAGACTCACTGTCCATCACAGTTCCGTTAATGAACCTTATCTGTGGAAGTATTGTGGTCGCGGTATGAGTTTCCATAGTAGCATTGATATTGCCGTCCATATCTACTGTTCTTGTACCGATGGTGTATGTTCCCGGTTCCACAGACGCATTGTAATACTGTACGCCTTTTAAGACATCGTCCTTATAAACTCCATCAAGATAGACCATAACTTTATCAAAATCCAGGTCTTCCGGGTCTATCCATGTCCAGTTGATGTAATTGGAAGCATATGAGATATTATGCAGATCAGTTACACTTGCGGGTGCCGAGGTATCTGGAATAGGTGCAGTTGTTGCAATATGGTTCTTCCATGTTGCATTGACATTACCCAGGTTATCCACGGTTCTTGTACTTATCTCATGAGATGTGCTCGCTGTCAATCCTGTTGCATTGTAATACCGGAATCCAGATAAGACGTTTGGTTTCTGGATACCGTCCAAATAGATTTCCACATGATTAAAGTCAATATCGACAGGATCAGTCCAAGTCCAGTTGATGTAATTAGATGCATAAGAAATATTATGCAGATCAGTTACACTTCCCGGTGGAATAGCACTCTGACCAACTACAATTCCTCGCGTAGCGGCATTGTTGGTACCGCTAAATTCAGATCCACCATATATTGCTTCGACCCTGACCACATGACTGCCATCACCTTCTGCGATCCAGTTCGATGTGATAATAACAAAGGACTTACTTGAAATCGAAGGGATCGTTGTGGTGTCAATGAATATATCATCTACAGTGAAATTCACAACAATGTTATCAGCCTGGTAGGTGCCAACATTTGAAACATTTGCGTATATTATTATGTTTTCATCGATGTCAGGATTGTTGTTTGAATAATAGATGTCCTCTGAGCGTATTTGAATATCCGGTAATTGAGGCAGGATATAAATCGTGGTCGAGAGGTTGTTGTTCAATTCATCGAAGTCATCTATGGCATCATCCGGATCTACTGTCACTTTTATGGTATGTGTCCCGCTGGAGGCAAACACATAGCTTGTGGATATCGGTACTGTGCCGCCCTTGCCTGGAACTGTTATACTGGTGGAAAATATCTCAGTATCGTTATCATAGAGCTTGACAGTCATTGCACCCGTGCTAATTCCACCGTTGTTCTTTATGACCGCATTTATGGTTACAGGATCTCCTATTTCTGCAATTGAAGGTGTTCTCACCAGACTAAATGGATACGGATCTGCGCGAGCAGGATACACATAGAATGTTCTAGTGAGGTTGTTGTTATTTTCATTTGATTCTGTTATAGAGTTCGATGGATCTACTGAAAGCAGTATATTGTAATATCCATTCGACGTTGGAGTCCAGACCGAGGTGATGGTTTGAGATGAACCAGCAGCAAGAGTCGGAATTGTGGTAGTGTTCACGAGCAGACCGCTGATATACAGATTTGCTACAACATTATCCGCAATTGTCTCACCATCGTTTCTAAATGTCCCGGTCACCAGTACGGAATCACCTGAAAGTGGACCGCTGATGTTCAGGAATATGTCATGGGCTTTTAATTCTGGCTGCGGTGCATGGACATATAGGGAACTGGTTGACTGATTGTTCCCTTCGTCTGATTCCTGAACAGTTCCAGCTTCATCAACGACAACCCTTACCTGGTGGGTGCCAACATTTGTGAAAGTCATAGGCAATGAAGCCACTGAATAGCCGTTCCTTCCCGCGACTGAGATGGCAACGGTATTTTTCAGGATTCCGTCAAGATAGAACGACACACTTGTAGCACTATCTATCCCTCCAATATTCCTGATCCCTGCATAAACTGTTACCTGCTGGCCGTCGTATGGTGTGCTGTCTGAGTAATAGATATAGGATGGAGTGAAATCTGGCATATCCGGGTAGACATAGAGATTGCGGGATGCCAGGTTATTGAGTTCGTTTGTTTCCTGGATAGTGTTGCCTTCATCTACTTTTACTGTTATTGAGTGCGTCCCACCATACGTGGGGGCAATGGTTGCTGAAGTTGTAACCGCGCCTCCATATCTTGGAATGGTGGGGATCGTATTAGTTGCGAACAGGACACCATCGTCATAGAAGTTTACGGTTACACCTGATGCATCTTCTCTTCCGATATTCAGGATCCTGGCATTTACTGTGCCTGATTGGTTTGCCACATATGCACTCTGCGGGAATGTTATGTTATTTGTTGTAATAACAAGGTCGGGATACTGTGCCGGCCAGTGGGTGACCGTGAGCATGAGACTCTCCTCCTGTGTGAACGTATTGTCTGAAATCGTCACAGACACAAGATACTGGCCGCTAGTGTATGGTGCGATGATGTCAGTTGAGAACGTTCCTGATGAAGTTGTGTAGGTAGTATAGCTTATTCCATCAACAGTGATAGTTACAAGAGCACCTGCCACATTCTCTCCATTTCCGAATGTGGTGTTGTAGATCGCACTGCCTGATACCGTGGTATATTCCCCGGTATATTTTGGCGTTTGTATCGAGGCGCTCAGGTCAATGCTTCCGTAGAAGTTGCCATTGCCTACTGCGATGGGTCGTATGGCAATGTTATTTGTTTCATCGGCTTCAATTATGCTATTTGCTTCGTCTATCACTACCTTGATGAGCCTGTAGCCAGAGATATCTGAAACGTAGTTGATCTGGGCAAGCGAAGAGGAGTGGTGTGAGATCGATGGGATGAGCGTTTCTCCTATCAGCAGTTCATTGTCATAGAAGCGCACATTGACATTGGTGGCACTCTCAGAACCATCATTGGTTATTGTGGCATTGATCGTGATCTCCTCATCCTTCATTGGCCATGCTTTAGAGAAACCTATGTCTGAGGACTTCAGACTGAGATCAATACCGTTTATTGTAATAACTTTTGTAGCAGTTGCTTTGATGCTGTTCGCATCTGTAACTGTGAATGTAACGGTATGCGTGCCCATTGATAGATCCGATTTGCTAAATGATGGCTCTGTTCTGATGATGCCATCCCTGCTGGATTCCCATGAGTAAGTATAGGGAGATGTGCCGCCTGTGACCTGCGATGCGAAATCGATGGTTGTCCCAAAAGCAAAGTCTTGCTGGGTTGGGGATGTGATAGAAACCATATAGGAAATAGGCGCATTAACACTTACCGAGGGCTCTGGTTCGATATATTTTCTGATTTTATACCAATCAACATATATTGTAAAGGGCACTTGCCAATTTCCTTCTTTTCCGAAAGAAACGTTCACATTCGTATCCACATATCTATTGCCATTCTCGACGTCAAAGACATAATTTTTGAAAAGTTTACCCTTTGTTGATAACCTAGCAACTGAATAGGTTTCGTAGGAATTTGGGAATTGGCTTTCACTTGAATTCACATTATATACATCAGTATTGTTTATATTTCTTAGAACTTTGTTTCCCCAATAATTGCCCAGACTACTTCCCCCATTGCCTGCATTCCAAAAAGTTCCGTCATTTTCTAGACCCCATCCAGCCTTTGCTATATATGCAACGCTACAATAAATGCCAAAGCATCCATAGTTTAACCTCATATCTATCGCTTGATTTATTGGATAACTTGCTTTTGAAGCAACCAAAACAGTTGACCAATCACTACTTACTGTTGTCAATTCTAATTTACTATTAGAGAAAGAAACAACTCCAGTACTTGGCCAATACTCATGCGTTGTCCAATAATTATACTTCGAAATAAAACCCGGATCTAAAATTCCTGAATAATCCCAATCTTCAAAAAACTCAAATGTCTTTGTTCCATTACTCGAACTTGTTGCACTCGGATTCCCATACCACATCTTCATGCCTGAAGTGCCAGACGGTATGTTCGTGACATTCACCCACACCAGCGCGCTGCTATTCGCATAATCCCATCTCTCGATCCAGTAGTTCAATTCAGCGCTGCCTTGTTCAAACCTGATGTCTGCGCCGCTTGCATTCGCTTCCATCGGAAAACCGGCGCCTGTGAGATTTACAAGCACCTGATAATCGGTCAGGGCAGCGCCGGGGTTTGTAATTGTCACATCCCTGCTGTACTGCCAGGTTCCTCCACCGGAGTTGGAGAGTGGCGTTATGGTTGAAAGCGGCAGGAAATCTGTATTATTCACGTCAATAATATACACCGAGTTACAAATCCCATCCCTGTCTGCATCTGTGCATGTCTGGCTGAAACCAGTGCCGCTCGGATTTGCCCAGAAGTTGCCGCCAAGGTATGAGCCGCCAATGATGTTAGTGCCTGATTGCCTAGTGGTGTTCCATATGTTGATGTTTGAGCCAGAGAATTGAATGTTGTTAAGGTTGATGAAAATGTTGTTGTATATAGTATTGTTGATCGTAGTGTATAGGTAGATGCCGTAGTTGTTGTTCGATGCATTGTTCCCGCAGACCGTGTTGTTGTTGCTGGAATGGTACAAAAATATGCCGTAGTTGTTGTTCGATGCATTGTTCCCACAGAGCGTGTTGTAGTGTGAATCGTATAGATGGATGCCAGCATCGGAGTTGTTCGATGCATTGTTGCCGCTGAGCGTGTTGTTGTTGCTGGAACGGTCTAGATAGATGCCGTAGTTATTGTTCGATGCATTATTGCCGCTGAGCGTGTTGTTGATGGAATTATACACATGGATGCCAAAGTAGGTGTTCGATGCATTATTCCCGATCAACATGTTGTTATTCGAAGAGTGCAGACGAATGCCTTCAGCATTGTCTTTGTTCGATGCATCGTTGCCGTTGAGCATGTTGTTGTTGCTGGAAATTTGCAGATTGATGCCATACCAATTGTTAAATGCAATGTTGCCGCTGAGCGTGTTGTCTCTGGAAGATTGCAGAAATATGCCAGCGGTGTTGTTAGATGCATTATTGCCAATGAGTCTGTTTTTGCTGGAAGATATCAGAGTGATGCCAAAGTTGTTTTTCGATACATTGTTGCCACTGAGTGTATTGTTGTCTGAAGAGTCCAGCCCGATGCCGTAGTTGCTGCTTGAGGTGGCATTGTTGCCGAACAACGTGTTGTTATTTGAAGTAACCGAAATTCCAACACTACCTCCTGTTGTGGTAAATCCTTCCAGGACAATACCATCCGTAGCAAGTGTGATTGCGCTTCCGCTTCCGCCGGCATCTACCACGGGCATCCCGATCCCTCGCATGATGAGCCGTTTGTTCACATTCACATTCTCATAATACGTGCCGCTGTCCACATGTATCTCATTACCTGGATCGGCGGCGGCGATGGCTGATTGGATTGTGAGATAATCAGTACCTTTGTTAATGTTATGTACTCTTCCTGGTGCCGTCGTTGCACTTCGGTTAACCCACGTCTCATTAATATTCCCTGCAACATCAACTGTTCTTGTGCCTATCTCATGAGTTGTGCTCGGTGTCAATCCTGTTGCATTGAAATTCCGGACTCCAGCTAAGACGTTCGGTTTCTGGATACCGTCTAAATAGACTTCCACATGATTAAAGTCAATATCGGCAGGATCAGCCCAAGTCCAGTTGATATATGTCTGTGCATAGGTAATATTCGTTAATCCTATAACACTTGCCGGTGCTGAGGTATCTGGAAGAGGATATACTGTTACTGTAGCAGTATCTGTACCTGTATTTCCTGCACTATCAGTGACAGTCAAAGAAACCGTTTTTGTTCCTTCTGAGGTCCAGGTAACTGAAATCTGATCTGTTCCCTGTCCCGAGTTAATGTTACCACCAGAGGAAACTGTCCA
>JAUSDC010000084.1 GCA_030650845.1 Candidatus Methanoperedens sp. | reverse complement strand
ATATAGTAATTTGTTGATAGCAGTTGATTTTATAAAATGGAATTATTATGAAGATTTAGAAATTTGGGTGTTTGTATGATAAAAATTTATGATTTTATGTTATGATGAATTTATTGGAAATATGTGGCGTGCGTGTGGGGCGTGCGGGCGGGTTGGCGTGGAGAGAGAGAGAAGATAATACTTTCCGAAGGGTATTCCATGAAATATATTATGTGTGATATGCACTGGAAAGCCTGATAATGCCGCAGAACAATAGCATTTATATGCAGATGAAGAGCAAACCGTTATCAATAAGAAGCAGGAGGTTCGGCTCTGGAATTTAAACTCGTTTCTGACTTTGAACCAAAGGGCGACCAGGTGCAGGCGATAAAAAAGCTTGTGCAGGGTTTAGAAAAGGGTATGAAGCGCCAGACCCTGCTGGGAGTAACGGGCTCAGGTAAGACCTTTACTGTCGCGAACGTGATCCAAACAGTCGATCGACCAACGCTTGTCATGTCGCACAACAAGACACTTGCCGCACAGTTATATTCTGAGTTCAAGGCATTTTTCCCTGAAAATGCTGTGGAGTATTTCGTTAGCTACTACGACTACTACCAGCCTGAAGCCTACATCCCGCAGACAGATACTTACATCGAAAAAGATGCGTCCATTAACGAAGAGATCAACAGGATGCGCCTCTCTGCAACGCGGTCGCTCTTTGAGCGTCGCGACGTGATCGTTGTTGCAAGCGTATCCTGCATTTACGGCATAGGCTCTCCCCAGGAATGGCATGATATGGCCATGATACTGAGGATTGGGGAAGAAAAAGAGCGAAAATCCATTCTTTCCAGGCTTGTGGACATGCAGTATGAGAGAAACGATATGGATTTTTCAGCGGGAAAGTTCAGGGTGCGCGGAGATACTATTGAAGTGTTCCCTTCATACGCTTCAACCGGGATGAGGATAGAACTTTTCGGGGATGAAATAGAGAGGATCGCTGAATTTGACCCCCTGACCGGGAAACCGATAAGGGAAAGTGAGGGCATAGTAATATATCCTGCCAAGCATTTCGTGATGCCGCAGGAAAAAATTGAAGCTGCTATCGAATCTATAGAAAAAGAGCTGGAAGAGAGGCTTCATGAGCTAAGATCCATGGGGAAGATCCTTGAAGCTGCGCGCCTTGAGCAGAGAACAAAATTCGATATCGAGATGATGCATGAGATCGGGTACTGCCAGGGCATTGAGAACTATAGCCGCCACATGGACGGAAGGAAATCCGGCGAGCCGCCGTACTCGCTGCTTGATTATTTCCCTGAGGATTTTCTTGTGGTCATCGATGAGTCGCATGTCATGCTCCCTCAGATCAGGGGAATGCAGGCAGGCGACCATGCGCGAAAAGAATCTCTTGTTGATTACGGCTTCAGGATGCCTTCTGCATTTGATAACCGTCCGCTCACGTACCCTGAGTTCGAAGAGCGTGTCAACCAGGTGCTGTACGTTTCAGCCACGCCTGCTGATTACGAGATCGCTCAAAGTGCTCAGGTCGTGGAACAGATAATCAGACCGACAGGACTTGTTGATCCTGAAATCGTAGTAAAACCCATAACAGGTCAGATAGATGACCTGATGGCAGAGATACATGCAAAGACTGCTAAGAAGTACAGGGTCCTTGTTACCACGCTCACGAAAAGGATGTCTGAAGACCTGACAGAGTACCTTATCAGCATGGGGATAAAGGCAAGGTACATGCACTCTGAGATCGAGACGCTTGAACGCATCGATATTATCCGCGGGCTGAGGTTGGGCGAGTTCGATGTGCTTGTGGGGATAAACCTGCTGCGTGAGGGGCTCGACCTGCCCGAAGTGGCGCTAGTGGCTATACTTGACGCTGATAAAGAGGGGTTTTTGCGCTCAGACCGATCGCTTATGCAGACCATAGGCAGGACATCAAGGAACATAGAGGGAAGGGTGGTGATGTATGCGGATAAGATCACAGGTTCGATGCAGCGTGCGATAGATGAGACGAACCGCAGACGAGCAATGCAGATGAAATACAATGAGGATCATAATATCACTCCCCAGACCATTAGGAAAGCAGTCGAACCGCGCGTGGCTGAGGCGGCACTGCCTCCCAAAGAGGAGATGTTCAATTATATCATTGAGCTTGAGGCTGCTATGCACAGGGCTGCGAAGAACCTGGAATTTGAGAAAGCGGCGCAGATAAGGGATATGATTTCGAAATTAAGGAAAACGGCGTGAGTCCGTATTGAGTTAGTATATGTTCGTTGTTTATTATTGTGTTTTCATACCAGGACGCAAAGACAGGATGGAAGCCAGTTCATAATGAATATTTCAGACAGGATTTACAGGATCGACCGGATATATTTTCATCCTGTGAATCCTGTTATCCTGTCCATCAATTCATGGCGCGAGTGAAATTAGCCCCATGAGCAAAAATAACGGGTTACTTATTAGCTTACTGATCATTATAATCTCCTGAACAAAAATGAAAAGGAGAAGGGCAACCTACCGTGCCCTCACCGACTCCAGCGCCTGCTGCACCATTGCCCTGTAGCCCTCAACATCAGTAGAGTAATGCTCCCGTGCCTTCACAGCATCAGGATTATCACCTTTGAGCTTCTCAAGCCTTGCCATGGTGTGCTTCGCGCAGTCCATGACCCACCTGTCCCTTGTGGCAGCATCCACTATCTGCATTGATTCTGCCCTGATGGAGGTGAGAACGTTCCCTTCTTTTGTGGTATATGTTGTTGGCTTCCCGATCACTGCAATGAACTCTGGCGGTGTGGTCTTTGCAAGCACCTGCGCAGCCTCTGGCTGATACTGTCCGGCATTTACGAAGAATGCCCCTGTAGGGTCCACGATGCGCCCGCGCCAGAACTCTGCGTCCGTGCCTACATCATCCTTTTCGGTCAGTGTTCCCACGATAAAGACGCGGTTGCACTTTGCCCCTGTCGGGGTGATGAGATACGAGGGGGAGTACTGGTCCTGCCCTTCCTTTGCCTGTAAGTTAGATTCCCTGAACTCTGCTGCGAATATGCGGTGTGCCACTTCGCGTGCGAATCCTGAGCTGCTTCCAGATCCATTACCTGCTGTTACTGATCCATTTTCAGCCATGTTACGCCTCCTGCGCTACTGGGGCTGCAGTGGCAAGCAGACTCATAATGCCTTCTTCGATCGGAGTTGTATCCTGCCTGATCGTGTTCACGAGTATGAATCGGTCAAGTTTTGATCCAGAAACAATGAAATACCTGCCCACCAGTTTGCTCTTTATTACATCAAGTACCACTGCCTGGTCAAGCGCTTCTGTCGCCATGTCCTTAGCCTGATCTAGTGTAATTCCGACCAGAGCCTCGGTGACTTCCCTGTTCAGCAGGATGTCCTGAACCTTTTCACCATCGTCCATGACAGCCTTCACACGAAGGTCATATATGCCGTCCACCTTGCCGTGCTCTCCGCATGCGCCTTTTATCAGCGCGCGGTTGCACTCAGGGCAGCGCTTGATCAGACCTGAACCGCTCTGGATATCAACGATGGCACCGCTGTATTCAAAAAGTGTTCTGCCCACCTCGACATTCTCATCTATCGGGACTATTTCGCTCGTCTTGTTGAGCTTGACACTGAACTGTCCCTGCCATTCCGAAGTGGTGATGTTCTTGAACAGGTAGCTTTTGCCTTCCTCTACCTGAGGCAGGGCAGCTTTTGTCCATTTTGTGAATTTTATCGTCCCTGATTCATCACCCAGCAGTCCGACCTGTGATACTGATTCATGGTTTGTCTCCCATAACTGGACAACCCTGGCACGCAGCGTTACCCACTTGCCATCTTCTTTTATCTCTGATGCTTTCACCTGCGGTGTTTCACGCTTCTCGAAAAACTCAGTTCTCGGTATGTTGTGAACTTTCAGAAAATAGTTGATGACGTTCCTTCGTGCTTCTTCAGGAGGCACCTTGAACTTATTTATCAACTGGTCCAACCGGGTTTCGATTTCGTCTGGCTGTACTTTTATTCCCAATTCTGTGAATCGGGCTTCTATCTTTGTTGCTATGTCACTCATATTATTCCTCAAGCCTCTTGTTTGATTTGTTAGTTGAGAGGCAATAATCCCCTTGCACCTGTGAGAATATAAAGGTTATTAGAGCGGTGTGAAACTATTCATGAATCGAACAAATTCATAGATAAATAATGAAAAATAAGTTCTACCAAAGATAAATAAGAGAACATTTCCATTAAATTGATGATACAAATGAAAAGCTGTGCAACAATAAAAAATGATATTGTCTCTTTCATTCGCTGCAAAATTCAGGAAGCAGGGGCAACCGGCGCCATCATCGGGTTAAGCGGCGGCATAGACTCCACGCTCACCGCATCTCTTGCCGTCGAAGCGCTTGGCGCAGATAAAGTCCTGGGTCTGCTCCTTCCCGAAAAAGGCATCACATCAAAACATGATATTGATGATGCAAGAGAAGTGGCAGATATTCTGCGCATTGATCATAAGGTCATTGATATCTCAAAAATATTAAGCTCTTTTTCATCTGTTATACCTGATCCTGATAAAAATGATTTTCTTGCCAACGGGAACCTGAAGGCGCGCACTCGCATGTGTATCCTGTACTACCATGCCAACCTCATGCACCGCATGGTCGTGGGGACAGGGAATAGGACAGAACTACTCCTCGGGTATTTCACAAAATACGGTGACGGTGGGGTGGATATTGAACCCATAGGATGTCTTTACAAAACCCAGGTGCGCGCTCTTTCACGACATATGGGAGTACCAGTCCATATCATTGATAAAACACCAACCGCAGGTCTATGGCCTGGGCAGACTGATGAGGAAGAACTGGGTGTCACCTATGAGGTCGCTGATAAGATACTTTCTATGATTGAAGATGAGAAAAAAGAGCTCTCTGAGGTCAAAAAAATTTTCCCTGCAGAACAGGTTGACAGGCTTGTTGCCCTGATGAATGCTAATGAGCACAAAAGGATGCCTCCGAATGCCCCTGAAATCTAGCAAGCGGTTTTGACAGGTGCCTTCTTGCAGACGGAGGGACTTCATAGAACCCGGTTGAAATAGTCCTTTTTATAGATTCAATAACCTGTTCTTTGGCTCTGGCTCCGCATTTCTCGCATCTGAAGCCCTGCGCGCGTCCCATGGACTTCATGCGCTTTTTGCAGCATAGCGGATTTTTAATCTCATTCTGGTTAAGAGCTTCGAGTTTGAGTTTTTCAAGGTTCAGCGTCCCTTCTTTAACGCTCCCATAAACGGTTACTTCATCCCCGACTTGAAGTTGTCTTATAATATTTCGAAAACCTTTCGTAGGTTCAAATGCCACGCATTCAATGGCTGATGTGGTGTCATGAATTTCTATAATAACATATCCTCCCTCCATCGTTCTTGGGGGCTTCGTGACAGTTCCTTCCAAAATGTACGAGCAAAAGTCCAGAACTTCGCTGATTTTCCCATTCACAAGATGCATATCTGTATTCTGGTTGGTCATGTAAACGACATATCGCTCCAATGGCTCGCTTTTGATAAAGGAAAACGCCCGCCTCACAGCAAGCTCGCTCTTTCCCCTAATACCAAAGAGGATAGGATCTGGTGAGTGAGGCGCGAACACGATACGTCTGTTCTCATAGTCCACCGTGTCCCAGGTATCTGGCTGCGCTGCAGCTTTCCATACAGAATCTTCATCAATTGATCTGGGCGTTCCCCACCGCTTTTTTTCCCTGTAAGCGATAAGCTCATATGTGATATCTGGAAGACCAGTGAGAGCAAATCCCGCAGCAGCGAGAGCACCTATAAGACCTCTCCCATTCTTGAACCCTTTATGGCTTATCCTGTGGCGCAAAAGCAATTCCTCTGCTTCACTGATCTCAAGAACATCCTGGACAGCTCTCAGGGAAAAACGTGCAAGGTCATTTTTCATTCCATCTGACGAACCCTCAATAAAGACCACTCCAGGATTGGTATTTTGAGCTGAAAATACCGCCATCTCTTCAATTGTATCAATAACCATTTTCTTAATAGGTCCGGCATCATCGCTTCTATTCATATCGATAGGGATCGCAAGGGCTGCGTTCCCGCGTGTCTTATAAATTATATTAGGGTTCAGGCGGATAAGTAGCGGATATCCTTCAACCCTGCCGAATGCCTTAAGTTTCTCAATAAGCACGGCTGCAAGGTAGGTCGTGCACATTCCTTCTTTTGAATCCGTGTCATCAAGCCCTATTATCATTTGCTTCCCAATCTTATTCATTCAGATAATAAACTTTGGCAGCTTCATGAAAAAGGCTTATACTATTATATTACTTTTTCCATTATATGTTGTGATGACCAACGTGCCAACTGTCTCCATAATCGTTCTCAACTGGAATGGTAAACAGTATCTTGAGACTTGTCTGTCGTCCCTTTTGAAGCAGAAGTATCCTGATATTGAGATCATCTTTGTTGATAATGGTTCGACAGACGGGTCAGTAGAGTTCGTTCGAGAAAAATTTCCTTCTTTGACCGTTATCATTCACAAAAAGAATCTTGGTTTTGCACAGGGTGTAAATAGTGGTATCATTGCATCGCATGGGAAGTACATTGCCACTATCAATAATGATGCTGAGGCAGATAGTGAATGGATTTCCAGTCTTATGCATGTTATGGGATCAGATGCAAGAATAGGCAGCTGTGCATCGAAGATGTTGCGCTTTTATAATAGGGAGATCATCGATTCAGCAGGGATCGTGGTATATCAGAATGGAAATGCATTTGACAGGGGCGCTCAGGAATTTGATATAGGTCAGTATGATCTTCAGCAAGAGATATTTGGAGCGTGCGCAGGAGCAGCACTATATCGCAGACTGATGTTAGATGAGATCGGTCTTTTTGATGATAATTATTTTGCATATTTTGAAGATGTTGATTTAGCATTTCGAATGCATCTATTTGGCTGGAAGTGCATCTATGTACCAGATGCTATCGTTTATCACATTCATTCTGCTACATCTCAGCAAGCATCTCCATTTAAGATTTTTTATATAGAACGTAATAAGCTGTGGAATATGTGGAAATATTTTCCATTGAATATGATGATCACTCAGTTCCCTTTTACTAACATTCATTATTTTAGATATATTACAAAATTTTTGAATAAATTGATTGTGAAAAAAGATAATAAGGAGATAAAAAACCCGATTTTCAACTACAGCTTTCTATCCATTGTCTCAGCGATAATTCACGCCAAATTGTCTGCCTACAAAAAGCTTCATCATATGGTCAAACAGCGCAAAAAATTGATATCAAAAGGCGCAGATTTGTCTGTGCTTGATCCATGGATATTAAAGGGTTACAAGCGAGAATAGATTATTTTTCCAGTAGTATGCGTGCATACTTAGATGCGTTTTTATAAATGCCGGTATAAAATTATGATATCTGCCTGCAAAAAAACCAATGAATTTGAATATATCATAGCATATCGCATAAGGCAATAAAAATATATTTTCCTGTCGAATATATTTCAGCTCTTCAAAAAAATATCCAAGCCCATTTCGAAGGACACCAGGCTGCAACCCCATCTGTGAAAATGATACACCGGAATCAAAATATCTTTTAAATACCTGGATCAAATTGTATTTATGAGAATGAAATACAGCAGCATCAGGTATATATTCTATTTTGTATCCCTGATCATTCGCCTTTTTTGCCCAGTAATAGTCTTCACTTATTATGAGATCTTCTGAGAACTTTATCTTATTCCATAATGAGCGTTTAATTGCGGAATTAACATTTGAAAAAAAAGCATTCAAACGGAAATCTTTCTGCGAATAATTCTCCTCCGTTGCTGGTGGATAATTCTTCTGAATAAAGAATCGCTCCATGGGAGGTGTTTGTTTAAAAGGTATTTGTCGTCCAAAAGTTGCCCCAATATCTTCTGAGTTAAGTTTGCTCACAAGATTTCTGAGCCAGTGTTCGTTAGCTGGAATAGCGTCCGCAGAAAGATATACCAGATACTCACCACAGGCATATTCAGAAGCCAGATTACGCGTCTTTCCATGCCCGAATTCATCCGGTGGGATTTTATAAGATCTCACATCAAATTTAGATATCTGCCTGATAGTATCATCACTCGAACCGGAATCCACGATAATTATCTCATATGGGTCATTGACCTGTTGGGATATTATCTGTTTTAGGACCTCTCCTATAGTACCACCATTGTTCTTTGTAAGAATGATTATAGATATTTTTATTTGTTTGAGTTTCATATACTATCCTTGCTATCTAACAAAAATATACTTATTATAAGGGTTGAAAATATTATCTGAATACCGATGGCGGCAAGCACCATCGCAATAACTGCATTTCCCACCTCAGAGAGAGATCCATATCCAGAGGAGACCCATGTATAGATAACCCCTGCACCTGAGATAATGCCGCCGGCAACTAATATCAAACCCAGAAGCAGCCCCATCTCCAAAGAATGATAATCCAGCATTTGAGCTGTTATTCCTGTCCTGTCTATCTTGTTGTGAATAATGCCGTATATTTTCAAGTAACCACCTGTTGCTATCATCTGTATTCCTATAATAGCCAGCATGCTGCCAAGGATAAAGGAATGCAGGCTTGTGGTTTCCACATTCCCCCGCATAGAAAGTGCTGCCGTCATGAAGACTCCCAGACAAAAGACAAAAAGACCTGGGATGAACAGGAATGGCGTGGGGTTATAGAGCATCATGAACCTCAGGTGGCGCCATCCATCTCCCCATGAGTGAAGTTTTGATGGTGTCTGTCTTGGATAATACGATATCGGCACCTCTGTTATTCGAAGCTTTTTCCTTGCAGCTTCAATTATCATCTCGCTAGCATATTCCATCCCCTCGCTTTTCATATCGAGTTTTTCATATCCTTTCTTTGTGATCGCCCGCATGCCGCAATGGGCATCGCTTAGATATGTTTTGAAAAGCATATTCAGGATCGTGGTCAAAATAGGGTTCCCAACATACCTGTGCAGCCATGGCATTGCGTTTTTTTTAATATCTCCCTTTATCCGAGTTCCCATCACAAAATCCGCTTTTCCGGATATCAAGGGTTCTAAGAACTTTGGCATTTCACTCAGGTCATATGTGTCATCAGCATCTGTAAATAAAAAAAGATCACCTTTAGCATATCTTATACCCTCAAAGTAAGCATTCCCATACCCTTTATTTACAGGTAAAACAACTTTTGCCCCCATGCTAATAGCAATCGCTCTGGAATTATCAGAGGAACTGTCTGATACGATTATTTCTCCATCAATATCCTCATTTTTTAATGATAGAAGAGCTTTCTGTATACAGCTCCCTATAGTTTTTTCCTCGTTCAGGGAGGGGATGATGATGGATACCCGAGGTTTGTTCATTGCATCAAGAATATCTTAAGGATGTAAATATCTTTTCATTTTTTGTTTTTCATCGCCTCCCCCGCATCCTCAATTATCATGTCCTCATCCAGATCGACCCTGTGTTCCTCCATCAATATTCTCCCACCAACTATTGTCGTCCTGACATCACACCCTGCAGCGCCGTGCACCAGGGCCGAACTAAGATCCATGGAGGTAAACTGTGGTTTCTTAATATCAACTATAATTATATCCGCAAGCCGTCCCGGAGCCAGCACCCCTGCATTGATCCCAATCGCCTTCGCCCCATTAACTGTCGCCATCTCCAGGATTTTTGATGGAGGCATTGCCTGTGGATCTTTGAGCCTGTGCAGAAGCGAAGTACAACGCATTTCCTTCCACATATCCAGGCTGCCGCCTGACGCTGCGCCATCAGTGCCCAGCGCCACATTAATGCCCTTTCCTAGCATCTTTGGGACAGGCGAAACCCCTGTGCCCAGAGCCATGTTGCTTGAGGGGCAGTGAACTACATTAACCTCTTTTTCTTTGAGAATATCGATATCATCATCAGATAACCAGATGCAGTGCGCTGCAAGCACGGAGGGTCCTAGCATACCAATGCTATTGAGAAGATTTACCGAGCACATACCAAAACGTTTTTTCATCGTTTTCAGTTCGTCCTCTGTCTCAAGTATATGGATATGAACCCTGGAATTATCACTTTGCGCAAGTTCCTTTACTTTGATCAGAAACTCCTTTGAGCAAGAAGCCGCCGAATGCGGCGCATACATAGTTGTGATCCTGCCATCAGCTGCGCCATTCCATTTTTTCACAAATATCTCCCTGCTCTTTAGTTTTGTATCTGTATCCTCATTCAGACCTTCGATCATCCCGTACCCCAGTGCAGCCCTGATGCCTGTTTCTTCCACCACCTGAGCCACTTCATCCTCATGGATATACATATCTGCAAACGTGGTAGTTCCTGAGCGGATCATCTCAAGAATGCCAAGGTATGCGCCAGAGCGAACATCCGATGAAGTGAGTTTTGTCTCTGCCATCTGGATCTTTTTCATCCATTCTGCATAAGATAATCCATCCGCAATCCCTCGAAAAAGTGTCATGGGAACATGCGTATGTGCGTTAACAAGACCAGGCATTACAACACAGCCCTGTGCATCTATCACTTTTTCTGCTTTCTCTTTTGTAGTCTTGCCTACATACTTTATCAAACCTTTATCTACGACCACTGTTCCCTTATTGATAACAGTTCCATCCATTGTAAGCACTTTACCGCCGTTGATAATGAGGTCTGCCATGGATAGTAATAATGGTGAAGTTATAAAATAAGGTTTCTGAGGCATGCGAAACAATTCGAGATATGATGCATATTCAGGGTATTCCCAGATCAGGTATCATTTATCTAATAAGGAAGCCTTATATAAAATTCAAGTATAAAATCGAGTAACCACCATGCCAGACATTGTAATAAAGAATGCCAGGATCTTTATCAATAACGCTATCCAGCCAGCCGAGATCGCAATAGATAACGGGAAAATAACAAAAGTCGCAAAGATCATCGATGCAAAAGACGTTGATGAAGTTATCAATGCGAAAAATGCACTTGTTCTGCCCGGAGCCATTGATGTGCATGTTCATTTTCGAGACCCCGGAATGACAAAAAAAGAGGACTGGTACACCGGCTCCTGCGCAGCTGCTGCAGGAGGTGTCACCACAGTGATCGACCATCCAAACACGATTCCTCCAACTATTGACCCGGATTCCTTCAAGAAAAAACAGAAGGAAGCGAAAAAGTCAATAATCGATTACGGGATAAATGCAGGTGTTACGCATAACCTGAAACAATTAAAATCCATGTGGGAACTTGGTGCAACCGCGTTCGGAGAGATATTCATGGCAGAGTCAACCCGGGCTCTAAACGTGAATGACAGGACGCTTGGAGAGGCGCTTGGCATAATAGGGACCCTGGGTGCTGTTGCATGCATCCATGCTGAGGATGAGGAAACTAGAATACGGTTCGTCCATGCGCTAAAAGGGGCTTCGCAGCCGGAATCACATTCAAAGTCACGGCCACCGCTGTCTGAGAAGATCGCTATTGAAAAAGCGATAAAAATAGCAGGGAACACAAAACTGCATTTCTGTCATATCAGTGCAGGCGAAAGCCTTGAATCAATAAGAGAAGCAAAAACGAACAATAACAACATTACCTGCGAGGTAGCGCCCCACCATCTGTTCCTTTCCACAAAGGATTATAAGCGTCTTGGGACGCTGGGAAAAATGAACCCGCCGCTTCGAGATTACCAATCCCAGCAGAGATTATGGGAAGGATTGAATGACGGCATCATTGATATCATAGCCTCAGACCATGCCCCCCATCTTGAGCATGAGAAACAGACAGACATCTGGAGCGCTCCTGCAGGTGTTCCGGGTGTTGAGACCATGATGCCATTAATGCTTCTGGCAGTTAAACGCAATCTGATCACACTGAAGCGGCTGCTTGAGGTTGCATGCACGAAACCCGCTCAAATTTTCGGGCTTCCAAAAGGAGTGATCGAACAGGGATATGACGCAGACCTTGTGGTGATCGGTGAACCTGCAGTGATACGCAAGGAAAAAATGCACAGCAAGGCAGGATGGACGCCATATGACAGGATGCAGGGTATTTTCCCGAAAATGACAATATCAAGAGGAGAAATTGTAGTCGAAGATGGAGAAATAATTGCAAAAAGAGGGTGTGGAAGGGCGATCCCAGGTCGTGGATTTGTCAGCAGGAAAGATCAAGAGGATTGAAAAGGGTAATATACCGTGAGGTATAATATAATAAATCAGTGCAAAATGAACCTATCAAGGAGGGCTTTAAAGGTATAAACGGATAGCCCTTGTCACAGACGATTTTTCAGTCTATCACTCGATCATAGAAGAGACGAGGTCGCGCAGTAATATTGACGTGCTGGTTCTAACTCCAATTGATAGGATCCCATCAAATGTTGCAGTGATCATTACAACAGAAGAAGAATCCCACAACATCGACTTTAGCCATGACAGGATGATCATAGCAGATGGGCACGCGCAAGCTACAGTTGACAGGGCATATTCCCTTCTTTATGCTGAGGAATTCGACGAGATAATAATCGGGATAGACCCGGGTAAATATCCAGGTATTGCAGTGCTCGGGAATGGCAAAACCATTTCAGTTCACCATGTTTCATCAGGAGAGGTCTGCCCGCTCATTAAAAATATCTTGCGTGAATTTGATGGTAAGAATGTTCTGGTGCGTATCGGGCATGGAGCCAGGCTTGTCCGTTCCCGGCTTGTCAATGACATGCTTGATCTTGGACTGCATATTGAAATGGTGGATGAGACCGGTACCACACCCCGTCTTGGAAGGGGGGTTCATGGGCAGGTCGTATCAGATATAATAGCGGCCATAAACATCGCCAGGATCAAAGGGAAAAAAGTTGGAAAACAATACATAGAGCCGTCGCAGGGTGAAGTTAGGGTGATCCAGGAACACAGCAGGGAACACTCGAACGGGCGCTCCACGATCCCCCGCCTTCTTGCCAGGGCTGTGGCAAAAGGTGATATGACGCTGGAAGAAGCAGTTGAACAGCACAACGGTTCTTAATTCAACACGTTTTTTTCAGATCGTATTGAGATCCTTGCTCCGATAGCTGCAATGATGATGGCTGCAAGGACAGTTAAAAATATGAATTGCTTTCTGTCATCGATAAGCGGAAAAACTTCAATTGCACCGCTTATTACCAGGATATAAATACTGCCGCTCCAGAACAGAAGACCGCCAGCAAGGATAAAAAAAGGATGGGACCACTGTCTTCCGATCTTCTCCCTGGCAAGTCGCATGTCCACTATTTTTCCTGCACTTATCAAAACCCCTGCTATTACATACCACCATATAGAGGCATTAACATACCCGAGAAGTAGTATGAGATAACCTACCATGATCTCGCGGTTATAAAAATCCCAGAGTTCAAGAAATCCCTGGACTGTTCCTATGAGTGAAAGGATTATGGCTGCAAGATACATGACAAAAGTGATCTTCCCCCCATGCATCGATTTCGTCATAACACCTTTGAATTCATTAAAAGCATCATCAAGTCCAGTGCCACGGAATAGTGCATACACACCTATCGCTCCCATGATCACAATGCTACCTACTTCAGGTTTGTTCGCATATAGTGAAATGGCGTATATCATGAATGCAAGACCAATGGGCATGAAAAAGGTATGCGAGATCTTGGGGTCGTTAAAAGCCTGTTTAATTATATAATATGTGCTTTCCAGGTTTTCGTGCTGCTTAACAATTACTCTATGGACAGAGTCGACCTTGATCCTTGACTGGATGATAGGAAGTACTGATTCATCTTCTGCTCCATCAGAAACAAGTATCGTACTCTGAGGCTTTAATTTTTCAAGAATGGCTTCAAGCTGGTGGGCAATTTTTTTATCCGCTGCTCTTCCAACCTTTTTGTCACCGGCGATAGATACGATCTCTACGTCTATTTTTTCTTCTGTTAATTCGTCAAATACTTTGATACCGCCAAAAATGGTATTGATATCTGAATCTTCAGGGTCGGCGGAGGCTAGCTTGATGGCTGCATCAAGGTTTGCTGCTCTCCCGATTATAGGACTTGGAACTCCGGCTTTCTCCCCGAGGTCATTGTCACGATCTATACAGATAATCAATGTCTGCATTGTAATCCAATATTGCCATGTTTATATAAATAACATTCGCAGCTATTTTATGAATACTGGACACAAGCCAATAACTTTGATAGAGTAATAAATTATCCCGATGCATTTTATCAATATCATGAAGGCCATTTTGGGATTTTTCCATAGATATTATAATGACACCCTAGAGTCAAAATAATAACACAATAACAAGCTATTTTTGCTTCAAGCTCATAGGGGAAATATTGTAAGATTAGAATGGGCTAATGATAAAAATCTAATATTACGATTTCACAAATGAAAAAAAAAGAACGAGAGAAAGAGAGATCAGTAAAAAATACAGATATCTTGACATCCGGGTTTATTCAAGCTGACAGAATTAATAAAGCAATAGACAATTCTAATTCAATAAAAATAAAAGATCTGAACCTCCCTCAAGTTGTACAAGGTTTCTATCTTAATTCAGGTATAACAGAACTCTATCCCCCCCAGTCCGACGCCATCAAAGCCGGTCTTCTCGAACACAAAAACATCGTTGCTGCCATACCCACAGCCTCAGGGAAAACCCTGCTTGCAGAGTTCGCCATGTTAAAATCCATAATGAATGAAGATCATCCCGGAAAAGCCCTCTATATCGTCCCTCTTCGCGCCCTGGCATCAGAAAAATATGACCGTTTCCGCACATTTGAGCCCATAATAAAAAGCAGCGGGCGCAGTGTGTCCGCAGGGATCGCCACAGGTGACTTCGATTCACGCGATGACTGGCTCGGACAATTCGATATTATCGTTGCCACCTCAGAAAAAGTGGACTCGCTCCTCCGGAACAGGAGCCGGTGGATGGAGGAAATAACTGTTGTTGTTGCTGATGAGGTACACCTGATAGATTCACCAGACCGGGGACCGACGCTTGAAATAGTCCTTGCAAAGTTGCGCCAGATAAATCCCAATATGCAGATAATAGCGCTTTCAGCTACCATTGGCAATGCTGATGAGATAGCAAAATGGCTGGATGCTTCACTTGTGCTAAGCGACTGGCGCCCCATTGTATTAAAAGAGGGCGTATTCTTTGGGAACGCGATAAATTTTGGCGATGGCAGCCAGAGGGAAGTGAAAGGAAGATCCAGGGACCTGGCGATCTCTCTTGTTACGGATACTCTGGCAGAAGGAGGACAGTGCCTGATATTTGAGAGCAGCCGCAAGAATTCCGAAGGAATGGCTTCACGCACAGGAACCTCAATATCATCTCTTATATCTGGCGAAACAAAAGAAAAATTAAAGGATATCGCAGCACAGGTGCGGGAATCAAGTGAAGTGGACACAGCGCAAAAACTCGCCCTCTGCATTGAGAACGGAAGTGCGTTCCACCACGCAGGGCTCATCTCGGAGCAGAGAAAGCTTATCGAGGGTGGATTCCGAAACGGAATTATTAAAGTGATATCTGCCACGCCTACACTTGCTGCAGGGCTGAATCTTCCTGCACGCAGGGTCATAATCAAAGGTTATCGCAGGTATAATGCCAATGAAGGTCTTACCCCCATCCCGGTGCTTGAGTACAAGCAGATGGCTGGAAGGGCTGGACGACCGCGGCTTGACCCGTATGGTGAATCCGTACTTATAGCAAAGAGTTTCGATGAACTGGAAGAACTCATGCAGCAGTATGTGCTTGCCAACGTTGAAAAGATATGGTCAAAACTCGGAAGCGAAAATGCTCTTCGCACCCATATTCTTTCAACCATAGCCACAGGTTTTGCCCAGAATATGGATGAACTCCTTGAGTTCATGCGCGGGACATTTTATTCAACGCAACAGGAACCCAGGAGTTTGAAAGCTGTAATTGAAAAAGTGATCGTATTCCTTGTTGAAAAAAAATTCGTGATCGAAAAGAACGGTATTTTCGCCACCAAGCTCGGGGAACTTGTATCCAGGCTGTACATCGATCCGTTGTCAGCTTCGATGATCCTTGAAGGAATGGAAAGAATCGAAGAGAAGGAAATGCGGTATAATGAACTTACCCTGCTCCACCTCATAAGCAAGACACCGGATATGCGCCCCCTGTACCTGCGTTCTAATGATTATGGATGGATAAGCGATTTCATAATGGAACACAGCGGTGAGTTCGTTCAGATACCGCCACAGTTCATGAAGGACTATGAGTGGTTCCTGTCAGAGGTAAAGACCGCATGCGTGATGCTTGACTGGATAAATGAAGTGAAAGAAGATCAGATCGTGAAGAAATTCGGGATAGGAGAAGGCGATATCAGGGCGCTTTCCGAGACTTCGTTGTGGCTTGTGCATTCCATGGCAGAACTTGCAAAAGACCAGAAACGATCGTGCGCCGTGAAAGCAAATGAACTTGCGCAAAGGGTGGAATTTGGAGCTGGTCCGGAGCTCCTTGAACTTATCCAGATTCGGGGCATAGGACGTGTCAGGGCGCGAAAACTCTATACAGCGGGGATACGGAGCATGGAAGCGCTTCGGACGGCTGATCTGAATATGGTGGCACGCATTATCGGAACAAAGACCGCAGTGAAGGTCTTAAGGCAGATAGGCAGGGCGATTGATGAGCCACAAAAACCTGATAAAGAAGAACAGCGCCAGCTTGGAGATTTCAGGTAAACTTTAATACATGTTTAGTAATTAATAGGTTAAGTGATAGATTGAATCTAACAGGGATATTATATGGTGGATATGAAAAATTGCTTGCCAGTGAAATAATAGGCAAGCCTATCCCATCGCATGTTGCGATAATAATGGACGGCAACAGGCGCTTTGCAAAAAAACAGGGTCTTTCACATTATTATGGTCATCTCAAAGGTGCGGATTCTACTGAAAAAGTCCTTGACTGGAGCTTTGATCTTGGCATAAAACAGCTTACTGTTTATGCTTTTTCAACAGAGAACTTTGAAAGGACTGACGACGAGAAAAACCAGCTTTTTGACCTTATTGGGATAAAGTTCGATAAAATATGCAGTGATGAACGTACCCACAGGCGCAGGATGAGAGTTCGGGTGATAGGAAATATCGATATACTTCCCCCCAATCTGCAGAATGCGGCAAGACGGGCGCAGGAGATCACAAAAAATTACGATGGTGTGTATCTCAACGTGGCGCTGGCTTATGGGGGAAGACAGGAACTCGTGGATGCAACGCAAGCCATGGCGCGAGAAATTAGAAAAGGTAGTTTATCTCTAAAGGATATCACTGAAGATACTATCTCTAAAAATATGTATCCCTCAGGCGGTTCTGTTCCATGCGTCGATCTCATTATCAGGACAGGGGGCGATGAACGAATCTCCAATTTCCTTCCCTGGCAGGCTAACGGGAATGAATGTGCTGCTTACTTTTGTGCTCCTTTCTGGCCTGAATTCAGGAGGATCGACCTGCTGCGAGCCATACGCACATACCAGACTCGTGAACATGAAAGAAAGAAAAATACGATCATGAGGATAGTGAAACTCCTGAGCTATTACGGGAAAGTGGAAATAGAAGATGTTTACAGGATATCACAGAGATCTATCAACGTCCCTAAGAAAGAGTTAGTAAAAATAATGCATGAACTGACGCACCACAATCCGATAATGTACAACCTGATCAAGTGGTGAAGTTAGATTTCTTCTCCAGGGATGATGGTCGTGAGTTTGACATGTTTTACCCCTCGTAAAGTCATTATCTTCTCTGCTACCTTTTTTACGTCCCGCCCTTCTCCCATCACAAGCAATACTTCCATGCACATGTCATGACTTATGTGTATGTGAAGCGAGGAGCGTATTATTGATGAGAATTCATGTTCAACATCAAGCAATGAGTTCACAAGACCTCTCTGGTTGTGGTCGTACACCATAGAGATCGTCCCTGCCCTTTCACCTTCCACTTCGCTCATCCAGGCATAATAGCGGATGTAGCTGCGTATCGCGTCCCTTATGCCTTCTGAACGTGATGAGTAACCTCTTTTTGTGATTATTTCATCGAATTTTTCAAGCAAGTTCTCTGGAAGAGATACTCCGATGCGGGTCAGCTCCTTTTCCATTTATCAATCGCCTGACAGTTCAATATATTTTAAAACTTGATATATCTTTTCATTTTTCAATATTATTTATCTATATTTTAATAACTTTTGTTTCCAGAACAATAAGACAATATTAACCAAAGCTTAAAGCTAATAAGACAATATTAGCATTCAAGTGACCCTCATGGCAGAAAAGCAAACAGAAGAAAAAAAATCAGCACTTCCATCAAAATCTAACTTTAGCGAATGGTATAACGAACTTCTCCTGATAGGAGAAATAATGGACGTGCGCTATCCAGTAAAAGGACTGTATGTCTGGTTTCCCTTCGGTTTTGATGTGCGAAAGCGTACCTATGCCATAATTCGCGAACTGCTTGATAAAGATCACCAAGAAGCGCTTTTTCCATTGCTGATCCCTGAAACTGAGTTCATGAAGGAAGCTGAACATATAAAAGGCTTCGAGAATGAAGTGTACTGGGTCACCCATGGGGGCAAGAATGAACTTGATGTCAAACTTGCGATGCGACCGACTTCCGAAACGGCTATTTATCCGATGTATAAGGTCTGGGTTCGCTCCCATGCCGACCTGCCGATCAAGATATACCAGATAGTCAACACATTCAGGTATGAAACTAAACATACCCGCCCTCTTATCCGCCTTCGCGAGATAACCTCGTTCAAAGAGGCGCATACTGTTCATGCTACCTGGGGTGAGGCAGCGGAACAGGTTAAGGAAGCCACACGAATATATCAGGAGTTCTACAGGCGGCTTGCAATACCCACCATTGTCTCTAAGCGCCCGGACTGGGATAAGTTCCCTGGTGCAGATTACACTATGGCTGTGGATACACTGATGCCTGATAGCAAGACGCTGCAGATAGGAACTGCGCATCATCTCGGGAGTAACTTTGCAAAGACATTTGATATAAAATATGAAGACTTAAACGGTGAGCAGGTGTATGCCCACCAGACCTGCTATGGAATCTCTGAGCGTAGCATTGCGGCTCTCATATCGATACATGGCGATGGAAAAGGTCTTGTGTTCCCTCCTGAAGTAGCGCCTGTCCAGGTGGTAGTCATCCCGATAATATTCGGAAATAGCGAGGACATAATAAAAGCATGCAGCGATGTCGCTGAAGTGCTGAAAAAAGATGGCATTCGAGTTGCTCTTGATACAAGTGATGAGCGTCCTGGTGCCAAGTATTACAGGTGGGAGATGAAAGGTGTGCCTGTGCGTGTGGAGATAGGTCCGCGCGACCTGAAGAACAATGTGGTTACCATTGTAAGAAGGGATAACGGGAACAAGGAAACAGCTCCACTTGCTAATATCGTGGAAGAGGTAAGAAAACGCTTTGAAGCAGTCCATGAAAGCCTGTTGGAAAAAGCTTCGATCTCGCTGAAAGAAAGAATAATCAACTGTGATACACTTGAAGAAGTAAAGGAAAGGATCACAACAGGAATCGCAAGGATAGCGTGGTGCGGCGAACGGGAATGCGGACTTGCGATGGAAGAAGCAGTGGGTGCCGGGATACTCGGTGTCCCGGAGGGAGATATGGGGAAAGGCGCAGGAAAGTGCCCAGTTTGCGGAAGGGAAACGGAAAGTATGGCAATAATGGCAAAGACGTATTAACTGGATCGACATGATTTGAATATTAATCCTCTGATACGAATATAAAAATTATATGTTTAAACAGTTGTGGTGCATCGTGGAATCCGAAGCAGCCAACATGAAACAGAGCAACGAACTAAACTAACTGAAACGAACTCCAATAGCGTGAGTTCGTAAGGAGTTCGTTGGGTTCGTTGTTGATTTTCCGTTATCTTGTCCGCATGCCTATCGCCCGGCCGACCGCGCTGAGTACGCTGTCTGTCCGCAGGATGAATGAATTGCTGTAATGTTATGTTTCCCTGCTGGTGCCAACGATGATTAAACATAGAGAATAAAGTATTAGATTCAGATAAACGATGGCATATGCGAAATCGTCGCGTGTGACATTAATACCACCAGCTATAGAAGAAAACGCACCAATTACTAATCCTATTATTACAAGTATATCTTTTATCTTTTTGTTCATGGTTCCACCAAATAATACCATATGTATATTCTCAAAAGATATATTTAAATGTTTTTCACCTCAAACTCCCCCTTCCTCAATCTCTCCACTTCCTCCCCTCCCGGAATCCTCAGCACAAAACATCCATGGCAGGGCTTGACATAAGGCAGGATAACGTCACTACCATCAACAGCCAGGGGAATAGGAGGCAGCCCTACCAGATAATTATCAAATATCTTAAAACCAGGAGGTACATAATAGATCTCCTTGAAATTCTTCTTGATAAAATCCGCGCACTCCTTAAAACCGCTGTTGGGCAGTAGGATCTCATAATTCATTTCGTCAATGCAGCCCATGACTTCACTCCGTCAATTTGTGCTCTCAGCGGCGTGGGATTATGCACAGCCTTTGCTGCGATGATGATAGAACCCTCGCTCGCCTTGATGAGCGGCTCAATATCTTTTCCAAAGATCACAGCTACGGTCTTTGCCTGCGAGAGCGACTTGACCGTTGCGAGATATGTTGTTCCGCTGTCGCTGTGAATGAACACGAAACACAGGTCAAAATCCATCTTTTTCTCTGCCAGGGCGCCTATGCACCTGTCAAGATCCATCACCTTTTTGATATAATGTTTTTCAGGGTCAGAGTTCAGAAGAAGGCTTATCGCAGCTTTATTTCCAGCTGAGGTGACCTCGAAGCCCTCGCGGTTCAATTTATTCGCGATATAAAGAGCAACCGCGGTCTGCACAGGCAGTTCAGGGCATCCCATCATAAGAAGCGCTTTCATGTGAAACTCCTTTCATCATAGATTAAAGGAAAGAACATGAAATAGAACACGGATAGCGCGGATGATGCGGATACGCGCAGGGTTCGTGTAAGTTCGCTGTTACTCGTAATATTTTCGAATTTTGTCATGTTCACCGAATTTTAAGGTTGTGACTTCTCTTTTGATCGTCTGTAATATTCAATACGTTCATTCAACACGCATCTGCCGCCACGCACTCCGCCAATGGGATTTTTCGGGACACCCATGGAATTCATACACCGCGCCATAACAGCAGCGCCGCGCGCAAGCCCGTCGTCCACGAACACCACATGGTCTCGCGGAGAATCATAGAGTCCCAATTTCTTGATGGCTCTTAATATCAGGTACGGCTTGCATCCGGTAATAGCAGCCCTGCCGGTCAACCCTATTGATGTCTTTTCGCTAATAAGTTCATTCTCTATTCCCAGCATCATAAACCTCTCGACCATCATTGCGCAAACAAGATCAAGCGTGGCGAACATTGTCTTAAGACCATGTCTGGAATATATCTCTGAGCCAATATCAGTCAGTTCAGGCATAAGACTTCCGTTAGTGCCAGCATCGCACCCGAGAAGCATTACCCCGATCTCCCTTGCAGCAGCCGGATCAACTGGCACGCTTCCGTACCTGTCCCTGTTCTCAGGCACGATCTCGATAGATATCCTTTCATGGATCTCCTTAGCGTATTTCTCTATATTCCCGCCTTTTGTCAGCCATATCGCTCTTTCTTTGTTGTCATGGAACAGGTCAAGCGCTGCCCCGTATCTCCTGTCCACCAGCCCTGTGCCTTTTATCACTGCATCAGGGATCGCACCAGCATAGCCGCACAAATTGGCTATTGTTCTGGCATATGGAAGATCCCCGTTCGTGATGCGTCCTTTAAGCGTTGTTCCAAAGTCCATGGAAAAAACTGGATTCCTGTAATCAACTCCTGCCCATTTTGCTCCTTCCTTTATCCCTGCAGTAGAAAGCTCACCCTCCATCTCGTTCGCAACTATTTCAACGCCCGTGGAGCCAACTGGAGGAAGCACACCTCCAACCGCGCCTGTGAACACGATCTTATCGATGAGAGTATGATCCCTGAACCTTACCGGAACATTATCTATTGACATGGCAGGAACCATCTTCTTTGGCGGGATGCCTGCCATAAGACAGCCGTCAGCAAGAGCTTTTATGAATTCTCCAACTTCGTGGGGAGATGAGAAACCAGCCACTACACCTGTGGATCTAACTGCAAAATCAAGGCCTGTCTTGATATCGAGGTTTACAGCCTCATGAGCTTCGATGAGTGTATCGCGAACAAGTTCAGCTATTGATTCCCTTGTCAACGATACACCGCTAAGAGTCGAGCCAAATATCCTCTCGTTAGGCTTAGGCTTCCTTACATCACGAGTCATCTTTACGGTCTTATTCAAAAGACGCGTCCGCCCGTCTTTCATGTTCGTAGCCGTGAGGATGCATTTGGTGGTGGTATTTCCTACTTCGATGGATGCTACGATAAAGAACTGGGTGACCATTCCCATCCTCGGATCGCCTTTTAGCTCGGCAGGGCCGATTATCTGGCTTTCCGCAATTCTTGGTTTTGTGCCGAACAGGCATCCGAGGATTAAATTAACAGGATTTGTCATAGTTTATTCAAGTTTTTATTCAGCTTCCATTGTATGCGCCGCAGAACGCCTCTCAGGGTCTGTACTTCGCGCCCTGTAAGTTCAGCACGTCCAAGTATCCGGCGCATCATAAGTTTTGTCTTGTCTTCCTTGTGTTCCTTGTACTCAATATCATCCAGTACTTCATCCAAGTGTCCGTATAATAGATCTATGTCAAAATGGTCAGCAAGATATGTATTTCCTCCGCTGACATCGCTCAGTTCATATAACACGATTGATACCGCATGAGAGAGGTTCATGCTCGGATATTCAGGGCTTGTCGGGATATTCACAATAAGATCGCACATCTCAAGCTCTTCATTTTGCAGTCCATGATCTTCTCTCCCGAAAACAAGCGAGATAACTCCACCGCTGCCAGTAAGTTTTTCCTTGAGCTTTCTGGGAGATAGAGCTGGCAGTCTCATATGTTTGTTATCTGTTTTACCCGGATTTCCTGTCATTCCAACAACTATATTTGAACCTCTGACCGCATCGAAAAGTGAGAATTCGATCTTTGCGTTCTCTATTATTTCATATGCGTGGACAGCCATGACCTTTGCTTTCATGTCGATATTGCATGGTGAAACAAGCACAAGTTCACAAAAACCAAAGTTCTTCATAACGCGGGCGACTGACCCCACATTGCCGCTGTACAGAGGTTCAACGAGGATGACGCGGAATGAGAGTTGTGGCATAGTTTGTTTTAGACCTTAGTATAATACTGATTATTATATTATATGTTAGCATGATTTTTATTTCAGACCGCAAAGCAGAGCTTGATTATGGTTTGAATTGGGCTTTATTAATATGGCTATCTCAATGACTTGTGAACTCTTTAATGTTTTTCCTCTATGCTTTTATTCAAAGAAAACATATCATAACTCATGCACACCAAACCTGAAGGCTGCTTCAGCGAAGAGCCTGTGGTCATCAAAACCGAAGTGCTCACCAAAAAATATGGCAAGATCTCTGCAGTTGACAGCATGAACCTTGAAGTCAAAGAAGGTGAGATATTCGGTCTCCTTGGCCCCAATGGCGCAGGAAAGACCACCCTTATCTCTATGCTTTGCACCATCCTGAAACCCACATCAGGAAAGGCCTGGGTGAATGGTTTTGATATAGTAAAAGACCCTGGAAAAGTAAGAAAGTCCATAGGCATCGTCTTCCAGTCTCCAAGCGTAGACGACCTTCTAACAGGACGGGAAAATCTCCAGATGCACAACCTTCTATTTGGAGTTCCGCGTGAAATAAGAAAGCAGCGCATCAGTGAAGTGCTTTCTATTGTGAACCTTGAAAAGCGTGCGGATGATCTTGTCAATACTTACTCTGGCGGCATGCGCCGGCGGCTTGAACTTGCACGAGGCATAATGCACCACCCAAAGATACTTTTTCTGGATGAGCCTACGCTCGGGCTTGATCCCCAGACGAGAGAGCACATCTGGGAATATATCAGCGACCTTGCGGTAAAGGAATGCATGACAGTCATGTTGACAACTCATTATATGGAAGAGGCTGAGAATTTGTGCGACAGGATAGCTATCATCGATTATGGAAAGATCGTAGTGCTTGATTCACCATCAGAACTAAAGAATCAAATAGTCGGAGATGTAGTCAAACTCAAACTACGAACCCCGGATACAGAAGCATTGAAGAAGCTTGAATATGTCAGGAAAATTGAAGTTAAAGAAGGGTTGCTATACCTTTCAATAAAGGATGCAAGCAAGCACCTTCAGGATCTTCTCACACACACTGGACCCATTGATTTTGTGGAAGTAAGGAGCGGAACGTTGAATGATGTGTTCATGCATTATACTGGCAGGGAGATCCGTGAGGGTGAAGCAGAGGGCGGTTTCTGGGAAAGGATGATGAAAAAATGAGTGAAATAGAAGGAATATATGCAATATGGCTTCGGGAAGCCAAGATATATATGCGGGAGAAAGAGCGCGTGATCTCATCCATAGTCTCGCCGCTGTTGTGGATATTCGCATTCGGGGCAGGTGTGGGCTCGACCATTGAAACTATTGAGGGATACAACTATCAGGTTTTTATTTATCCAGGGGTAATTGTGATGACCGTGCTTTTTGCATCACTTTTCTACGGAGTCTATATCATCTGGGACAGGAAACTTGACTTTTTAAAAGAAGTGCTTGTGGCACCCGTATCAAGAGCCAGCGTATTTGCTGGAAAGGTGCTGGGGGGGGCAACCGATGCTATGATACAGGTAGTTTTCTTGCTTATCATCGGTCTTTTTATCAGTGTTCCGCTGACACCGTTGGTTATCATAAAAGCCTTTCTCATGCTCCTTCTGATCTCGATCGCCATGGTCAGCATAGGGCTTGTGATAGGTGCGAACCTGAAAAGCCCGGAAGGCTTCACCCTTGTAATAAACTTCGTTATGTGGCCTATGTTCTTCTTTAGCGGCGCCCTGTTCCCGGTCGGCAATCTTTCAGGATGGCTTTATGCCGTGACTTTCATTAATCCTCTCACATATGGAGTGGATGCGGTAAGGGGAATTATTCTGGGCACACATCAGTTCCCGATATTACTGGATGTTGCAGTGATGTTTGTTTTTGCTGTAATAGCAATGGGTATAGGAGTTCTGAGTTTCAGGAGGATGTAGGGTGTTAAAGCTTTTTAACACGTTATCTCGAAAAAAAGAAGATTTCATTCCCATTGGTAATGTTGTGGGGGTATACACATGCGGACCTTCAGTGTACCAGTATGCTCACATCGGGAATTTCAGGACGTTCGTATTCGAGGATGTACTTGTCCGGTATCTCATGTTCAAAGGCTTCCGGGTAAAAAGGGTGATGAACCTTACTGACATCGAGGATAAAGCAATAGCGACAGCAAGGACTGAAGGAAAAACACTGAAAGAACTGACAGAATATTATTCGCGAATATTCTTTGAGGATATGGAGACGTTGAATTTACTGCATGCAGATGTGTTTCCAAGAGCAACGCAGCATGTTCCTGAAATAATAGACATAATTAAAAAGATGATGGCGAACGGTTACGCTTACAGGGGAAAAGACGGTTCAATATATTATGATGTCTCAAAATTCAATGATTGGGGGAAGCTCTCTCATTTGAAACTTAAACCCGGAAAAAGAAAAATAAAACGGGATGAATGGGGTGAGGATTCTGGCATATTATCAGATTTTGCGCTCTGGAAATCATTTGAGTTTGAGGATGGAGATGTCTTCTGGGAGACCGAACTGGGAAAAGGAAGACCTGGCTGGCATATTGAATGTTCTGCAATGAGTACAAAGTATCTTGGAGACCGTTTTGACATCCATGTTGGGGGGGTTGACAATATATATCCGCATCATGAAACCGTAATAGCGCAGAACTTTGGTGCGTTCGGGGAGAATCCGTCAAAATACTGGCTTCATGCACGGCATCTGATGATAGATGGCAGGAAGATGTCAAAATCCACAGGGAATTTCTTTACTCTTCGCGACCTTCTGGAAAAGAATTATGACCCGATGGCGATAAAGTACCTCTTACTTTCAAAAAGCTACAGAAGACGGCTTAATTTTACACTACAGGGAATTAAGGAATCAGGGAAAAAACTGGAAAATATTCGAGGAGTAATTGACAAATTAAAGGAATCGGATGGTATTGATGATGCCGAAAAGATATCACTGAAAGCTATGAAGAAATTCCAGATTGCGATGGATGATAACCTGGATACAGGTAAGGCTATAAAATCTATGGAAGAACTTTCAGATGCGGTCAGTCTCATTCAGCCTGATAAAAGCTCATCTGAAAATATCCTGAAAACATTTAGAACTATGGACTCGATCCTCGGATTAAGATTTTTTTGATAAAAAAAATCTCTTTAAAAAAATCTTTTTTTCAGACCCTTCTGATTTGCATCTCTCGCTTTTTTGGCTGAAGCTGCAAAAGAAGAGATTTGAGTTTGGCGTCGTCGATCAAACCAGTCAGTCTTCCACTTTGAGCTAAAGAGATCAACTGGGCTTCCACGCTTGCTACAAGCTCAGGCTTTGTCATCTTAAGAGTGTTCAAGCGCTCGCGGGCTTCAGGCGTGAGTATCTGGCGCATGATAGCAGCTTTTTTTGCTTCATACTCAGCACGCGCCTGTTCCTGCTGCGCTGCCTGCGCCTGGTTGCCATATTGCTGCTGTTGCATCTGCTCAATCTTGCGTCGTCTTATATCTTCGATATCCTCATCCATGTTCGTAAAATCCCGTTAAACCCCGTATCAAAATACGGGGCATTTCAATTTAGTACTTTGCCAGGGCAGGAATTGTCTTTACAAGCTCTGTTTTGACTTCATTCGCTGCATTGTCCATGAACGACTGACCCTGCGGCGATACTGACCTGCCAACTTTCTGGGCTTTTACCAAACCTGCTTTCTCAAGCTGCTGGAGCGCTTCTCTTGCTACAGAACCGCTTCCTTTTGAGAAATGTGCAGGTCTTACCCCGTTCCTGTGCTTTCCGCCATAGAAACTCCGTAACCTCGATATGCCGACCGGACCGTCGATATACACGCGTCTTAAGATGGACGCGCATCGTACGAACCACCAATCTGCATTATCAGGGGAGAGTTCTTTATGTGCTCCTGTTTTGGCAAACCTCGACCATTCTGGGGGGTTAACCTTCTTATCATTCTTTAATTTCTGTGCCACGTTATTTATGAACATTTCTGCAGGCACGTCATATACTGTTGTCAATGTTGATCCTCCGTAGACCCCGCATATAAATACGGGATTTCTTAAATGTAATGTAATTGATTCCCTGAATATGTCAGGGGACTTATCTAATTATCGGATAGTATTTACCCTTTTCGGCGAAACACCGCAGTATTACCCCTTACCTCAATAAGTTCTGAGCCAGTCATGTTAGCCAGTTTTTCAGACAGCTCATTCTTATCCCCTTCAAAATAAGCAGATTTAAGGAATTTTACTTTAACGAGTTTCAATTTCTTCAACTGTATTTTTAACTCATCAACGACTGCACCTGTACCGGATTTACCTACCTGGAGGGCAGGTTCAAGTGCAGTAGCGCTTTTTCTATGTTCCTGTCTGTTCATTCGAGCAACTCTTTCAGGCTTAATGCAGCTTTATCAAGTTCAAGGAGTACCAATCCAAGCCCTGCGTCCTGGTTCACAATAACGACCAACAGGGCTTTACGCCCAGCTCCAACAGCTATCAACCGCCCCTGTGAAGATTCCACAATGACCCTGTTGGGTACACCTTTTCCAAGTTCAATGGATGCAGTTTCTGCAGCACCGAGCATTGTGGCCGACATTGCAGCGAAGGATTCAGCAAACTGTTCTTTATGAAGGCTGGATCTGATAAGAAGACCGTCGCGGCTTACCGCTGCGCAAGCTTCCACACCTCCTGCTGTTTTTAGGTCGGATAGTACTTTGTCAATAAGTTCAATTGTATCGGTCATTAAATCCCTCCTGTGATCTTGTCTATCAATACTTCGAAGGCCTCAAAAATACCTTTTTTATCCTTTGCCACCACAGGGACAATTGGGACATCAGAGGGGAGGTTGAACTGGATCCTTATCTCCTCAGAGGCTAAAGCGCCGGGTAAATCCTGCTTATTGGCAATTATCACATACGGTAGCCCGTATGATTTAGTTATCTCAAGCATCTGTTTTGCGCGGATAAAATCAGTCGGGTTTGTTGAATCCACTATCAAAAAGACACCCATTGATTCGCCACTTAGCAGTTTTATTATCGGGTCGAACCTCTCCTGGCCAGGTGTTCCGAAGATATCAGCACTGAAACCTTTATAATCAATATGTCCGTGGTCAAGAGCTATTGTAGTCCCCAGCCTATCAACAGATATCGCTCTTGTGGAGAGCGCATGTACAAAGGTGGATTTTCCAGAGTCAAATGGTCCTGTAACAAGTATCTTCGGTATATACAGCCGTATCCCGCCCGGGCGAAGTACCCTGAATAGCATGGATTTTTTATTTTCATTTGTCCAGTCAGCCTTGAATATCCCGAAATATTGCCCGAAGATAACCCGCTCTGCTATACCCCCGACAGATATGACGGCATTGAACAATTCATCTTTTATGGCTTTTAATGTTTCTTCTGAATATGGCCATGCGGTGAAATTATAGACCATCACATGATCGTACACCTTTGCTGTCTTATTCCAGGACTTGACAGCGTTTATCGTTTCTTTTTCTCCGCAAAGGTCTATGATCGTTGACAGTGAGCCAAAAACTATAGTGCTGGGGGGCAATTCCTTTAAAGCGTTCATAATAACTTTACTGAACGCTTCAATATTGTCTGGGTTTGAAACCACGAATTTTTCATTTGACGGCGCTCCTATCAATGAATTATAAGCATCAACAAAAAAGAACTTGTCTTTGAACTGATCGATATCCCAGCCAAATTCTCTGAACTGTCCCTTAATTATTTCAGGTATGGTGCTTGAGACAACAAAGACGCCTCTCCCTCCTTTTTTTAGAGAGTTATAAATTGTCTGCAATCCGAATATCTCACCTTCAACGCCGGGCTGGATATAATAAACAAGACTTTTACCCTTTGGTATGCCGCCTCCCAGGAATTCATCCAGTTTGGGGATGCCAGTTTCGATCATGTTATTTTCTCCCTACTATCTTCACGTCTGCTCCATCGATCTCATATTCAAACCATGGTGTAGGTTTCGGGGAAAGCCCTACAGCTCTAATAAAGTTCTTATCATTTTCTGATTTTATCTCTATCAAGCCATCAAAAAGCTGTTTCAACGTTGAAATTGCCTGCTCATCATGCATGCCGCTCTCAAGCACATATATTCCCAGAGAACCTGCAGCTTTGATACGTCCAGTAAAAACATGCAGGAACCTGAAAACGGTCTGGATATTCGAATACATCAGGATCGTTGATAATGAATTGATATGAAGCTGGGTTTTCCTGATATTTTTCTTCATAAAATATTCTTCAAAGAACTGGCTTATCTTTACTCCAATTCCTGTAAGATCCACAGGACTGCTTGCTATTTTGATATTTTCATTCTCAACTGACGCACCGCCAAGAGTTTTTGTGACGCAATCAACTATCCCCACCCTGGCTAAAGGAAGGACCAGTTTTTGTTCCTTGAACCATTCAAGGATATGGGTCGCAGATTCGCGAGTTGAGACCGTTATTACCGCATTTTCATTTTTTGTTGCCCCGTAATACATTATTGAATACAGGATAGTTTCTTTTCCGCTCATTGGCGGACCGATAAGCATGATATTAGAGCCCTTTTTTATCCCCCCAATAACGCTATCTAACTCTTTAATTCCAAGTGTATAATCACTCATGATCTTTCCTAAATTTACTGTTAATACTATTTAAATTTTAGTATATATAAATAACTGATTAAACTTTTAATAAATTGAAATATAAATAATTATTGACAACGGAATGTTATATTAGAATCGGTATACATAAAACCTCGCTTTTTTGTAATTCATAAGACTGCACGATTTGCATATCCTGTCAAGATCAGCTTTTTCATTTCCAAAAGGCCTGATGAGCAAGTCAGATCCCACTTCTTTTGCTATCTTTGCCATTGCTTCCTGGATATCAATAGGGGGTCTTATAGAATATATGAGCGTAGCGTTTTTGAATATCCCCATGTCGGGATCGAATATGTCATCTCTGCAAAATCTGATCCCTTCATTTTTCTGTTCGTTTATGTCAGTAACGACAACATCTAACCTGTCTTTTAATGCAAGTGCGACATGAGGCATGCTTCCCACCCCCACTTCAACCACTTTATTCATGTAGTTTTTTAAGATATAGTCCGCAATATCCTCACAATCCAAGATCATTGAGGATAACATATCGTCTGTATTTAAGAATATATCGAAATATCTATCCCTTTGCTACACCCATGGGCATCAGCTTCACGACTTTTCGTGCGATCCCCAGTTGATGCACCACATCCACCACATCCTCGCTTGATTTGTACACTGCAGGAGCTTCCTCAGCGATCACCGAAGGCTGGAAAGCCCTTACAGATATTCCCTTTGCAGCAAGCTCTTTCTGGATATCCTCGCCGCGGAAAGCCTTAAGTGCAGCTGATCTGCTTGATACTCGCCCTGCACCATGGCATGCGCTTCCGAATGTGAGTTCCATGGATTTTTCTGTGCCATGCAACACGAATGATGGTGTTCCCATACTGCCAGGAATGAGCACGGGCTGACCCACGTTCCTGTAAACCGAAGGTACGTCCCTGTGCCCTGGCGGGAAGGCACGGGTTGCGCCTTTCCTGTGTACGTACACCATCTTTTTTTCTCCATCAATGGTGTGCTCTTCAAGTTTTGCCACATTATGAGCGACATCGTATATCAGGTGCATTCCCAGATCGTCCATATCGCGCCCGAAAAATTGTGAGAACGCTTCTCTTACCCAGTGCGTGATCACCTGCCTGTTCGCCCACGCATAATTTGCTCCTGCGGCCATGGCTTTAAAATAATTCTGCCCTTCTGTTGATTCAGCAGGCGCGCATGCAAGCTGCCTGTCAGGAAGCACGATACCATATTTTTGCGTCGCTCGTTCCAGTATTTTCAAATAGTCATCGCATATCTGGTGACCTGCTCCCCTTGAGCCGCAGTGGATCATGACCGTGACCTGCCCTTTCTCAAGACCGAATGTTTTTGCGACCGCTTCATCATATACTTCGTCCACGCATTGCACTTCAAGGAAATGGTTTCCGCTTCCAAGCGTCCCGAACTGGGGTTTACCCCTTTTTCGGGCTTTATCGCTGACCTTTGAAGGGTCTGCGCTTTTCATGAACCCGTTCTCCTCGCAGTGCTCGATGTCCTCTTTTACCCCGTATCCGCTCTCTACAGCCCATTTAGCACCGTAAAGTAACGCGTCGTCGAGCTCCTTATCCGATGCGCGTATCTTGCTCTTTGAGCCCACACCTGAGGGGATATCGTGAAATAGAAGGTCGATCAGGTCTTTCATTTTTGGGCGCACTTCATCTGCTGTCAGGTTCGTCCTGATAATGCGTACGCCGCAGTTGATATCGTATCCCACGCCTCCCGGACTGATTATACCTGTGTCCCTGTCAAAAGCGGCCACCCCGCCGATCGGGAAACCGTAACCTGAATGTGCATCTGGCATAGCCATGGAATATTTCTGGATCCCTGGAAGCGTGGCTACGTTTGCCGTCTGTTCAAGTGTCTCATACTCAAGGTTCGCGAGCAATTTTGATGAAACGAATATCCTCCCCGGCACTCTCATCCCCTTTTTGTATGTCGTGGGGATGTCCCATGTGTAATCATTAACTTTTGTAACGATGTCTGTGACATCTTTTCTTATCGCTTCTGGCATAGTGTTCTCTCGATAGTTGACAAAGAATAAATATTGTATTGCAACTTTATTAACTAATATGACTAAATGGGACAGATACTCTTAATTTGCTCGGTCATTTCTCCGATCTGCGTAAGTTCATTCCTGAACTCAACGAAGGCATCTTTTGCAGACTTTGTTGCAACTGCTCCCTGAGTAGAAGGCTCTATTAATCCCTGCTGTTCAAGTACGCGAAGTGAGTACCTTACAAGGTGGTCTGGAATGCCAGTTTCGGTTGAGAGCTTCATTATACCGATAGGGCCGCTTTCCATAACTTTCTTGAGCACTATGACATGCCTTTTTAATAATTCGAGTTCGTGTTGGACCCTTCCTGTCAGCATAAATACCTGTTCAGAGTTATACCTGGAAGTTTATTTAGCTTGGCATGTATCCAAAAATAGAGTATCCAAAACTAAGACATGACATATTGCTAAAATCAGAATGGACAGACGCCTTTCGGCAGTCCGTCTAAAAAAATTACCCTTTAACCTGGGCTTTTGGTGAGCGTGCTATCTTCTTGCGCTTTGCGCCTGAAGAAGTATATCGCTGATTCGGGCCCGGGCGTTTATAGGCGAGCTCGGATTCCGGCACCATTATTATTGTTCCTTTTCGGTGCTTGATCCTGCCCCATTTTGTTGTGCCTGTTTTTCCCATGTGGTTTTCCTCCAGTGAGTTTGTCTGGCTCCACAATAATACCATTTGTTCATAAACCTTTCCCCTCGTAATCTACAGTTACCGAAGATTCCCTAACCGATGCCATATAGTTTGACACCTCTTCATGAACTGGATGAATTTGATATGCCTTCATATCCTCTAACGAATTGAATTTCGTCACAAGTGCAATGTCATATGAACGGTCTGAATGAAGGATATCTATACCAACATCCAGATGACGCAACTGCGGGATCTTGCCATTCAATCCGAGCAGGACTTCGCTGGCTTTCTTTACATTATGTTTGTCTTTGAGCTTAAAAAAAACAATGTGTGTAATCATGGTATCCTTCGAGCTTTAAATATATCTTTCAATTGACAAATAGGTTTCGGGTATACCTTTGCATCTGAATTTTATTTTTCCACCATCAATTTCCGTACTGGCTCGAGTATCTCGTTCATGTACTCAGAAGCCGCTGTTTTCAAGTCCATGGGATGAAGTTTTTTCTCCCCGAAATCAGCTTCGAGTGCATCATAGATTCCGTAATTCAGGTTACCACCATATTTCTCAGGGCGCTTCACTACGATCTCTGGATAACGCGGCATTATGTGGTATTTGAAAAGCGCAAGAACCGGATTATCTCTGACCTCTCCTTCAACGCAGAACGCCCCTTTCATCTTCTTTTTGATATCTTCTGGCGTGTCGTCCACTGAGATGTAATTCCCCTTGCTTGAAGACATCTTCTTGCCATCAAGTCCAAGAAGAATAGGTGTGTGGATG
>JAUSDC010000076.1 GCA_030650845.1 Candidatus Methanoperedens sp. | reverse complement strand
GAAGGGATTTCTGATTTTGCTGTAGAATTCCGTTATCCTGGTATGAATGCGACACCTGAAGAAGTACAGGATGCCCTTAATAAAACTATCAAGGTGAGGGAGTTTCTGATGGAAAAAATTGAATGAATCGAGTTGCACCGTGAAGAGCTTAATGTGGCAGGGATTTTGCAGGCCTCCATGCAAAAATAATTCTGGCTGTCCGGCGCCGCGCCGCCGTGGATGCGCTGCGCATGGGGGGCATGGGTGCGTGGAAAGGGGGGCAGGTTTGTGTTCTCTATGAGCTTTGCGGTTTTAACTTGGGAGGGCACCGCGGAGGAAGCAAAGGGCAGGAATTCATATAATTCACATAAGGCAGTGCCAGGAACACATGAATATATACGATATAAATACGTTATTAATACTGCATTAATATGGTCAAAGCGATAATAAACATAAATGATAGAGCTAACAGGGTTTTAAATATAGTGAAAGCGAAACACGGATTAAAAACAAAATCCGATGCCATCAATAAGGTCGTAAATGAATACGGTAGGTCACTTCTTGAACCTGAACTCAGACCTGAATTCATTGAAAAAATCAAGGAAAGACAAAAAGAGAATACAGTGAAGGTTGCGGATTTTAAGAGCCATTACGGTTTAGAGTAACATGTATACTCTTGAAGTGAGGGAGAGTGTTGATAGGATATTTTCCAAACTTGCAAAGAAAAATCCAAAACAGATGCGAATAATCGATAAAAAGATACAGCAGGTTCTTGAAAATCCTCATCATTTCAAACCATTGAGAGCGCCGATGCAGCATTTGCGCAGGGTGCATATCGATAAAAGCTTTGTTTTAACATATTCTGTGGACGAACAGAACGAAATAGTGATCATAGAGGATTACGATCACCACGATAATGTTTATATTTAGTCTTTTTTCTGGTAAATCCTACAAAAATAATTCAGGCTGTCCGGCGCCAGGGATGCGCTGCGCATGGGGGCATGGGGATGTGCGATGGGGGCGCTGGGAAACCATGTAGCAATAGAAGAGCAGGGGATTTTTTTGAACGATCCGCAGATTTGCGCAGATGTGAAATCACAAGCCGGCACAAAAAATATGTCGTAAAAAGCGTTCCTGCTTTGCGTTCTTTGTGTCCTTTGCGGTGAAAAGATAATTTATTAACAATTTAATATATTTTTAAAGGCGCGGACATGCTCTCGAAATAGCCTCATGAAATCCAGAGGCGGCGCGCCCCCCTGTCCCCATATCCGCCCCTGTGTTCCGCTCACCGTGACGCGCCGGGAATCCAGCCAGGGGAGGCGCACAGGAAAGCAAACCGTTAGGTGCGCGCCGAGGGTTCAGCAAAAAAAGAGCTTTAGCAATCCGAAACCATAGAGAATCCAACAGTATCGACCGGGAACACGGATTACACGGATCGGACGGATTTCCACGGATATTCATATGTCGAGTAGAGCCCATAGCCCACCTTTTGTTGAGGTAATAGCCCCAAGGTTATACTATGAGCCCCCTCACAGAACCGGACTTGAAGATTTCCCTCATCCGGCTCTTCAGAAGCACATCCCCTAAGCGTTGTAGAGTGAATTATATATCTTCGGTTTCGGAAGAGGAATAAACTGGATGAAATTAAGAAACTGACCCCAGTTGTAGCTTTTCCTCTGGCTTCGTCTGTTTATCCACTTGAAGACGAGTCTCACGGTATTATGATAGAAATTCCGTAGCAATCTAAAGTTGCCGCTCATTCCATAATACAGGTAATGTCCAAGCAACTTTTGTCCCAGCAACTTCCACCATTCTTTAAGTTCAACACGATTTCGGATACGTTTCAACCATAGATTCATATCTTTCATCTTTTGTGTGAACTTCTTGCGTGAGGTCTTTCTACCAAGCTTGAATTTTCCTCTTCGGGTCTTATCGCAGAAGTGAGTAAAGCCCAGAAAGTCAAAAGTTTCGCATTTAAAGCCATATTTCCTTGCTCTCTGGCATGTGCATCGTCCGAACTCAATGATCTTACTCTTTTCTTCAGATATTTTAAGTCCGAACTTACTCATTCGCTGCCTTAGTGCAACTCCAAATATTCTGGCTTCTTTCTCGTTTTCGAAACAGACGACAAAGTCATCCGCATATCTGACGAGTCCGGCAAAACCATTAAGCTGTGGAATCACTTCAGTCTCAAACCATAAGTCCAGAACATAGTGAAGGTATACATTCGCAAGAATCGGACTCAATACGCCACCTTGTGGCGTACCTTGATCAGTCTCAAAATATACCCCTTCTTCCATTATCCCAGACTTTAAGAAACGGCTAATCAACCGTAGCAGGTTTGTATCCACAATTCTGTTTTTCAGGAATTCCATCAAACATTTGTGGTTTACTGTGTCAAAGAACTTCGAGATGTCCATGTCCACAATAAAATTTACGGATATTTCATAATGATCTTATCTATTTGTTTTAGAGCATCATGACAGCCCCGATTTGGACGAAAACCGTAAGATGTATCCATAAAATCCTGTTCAAAGATCGCTTCGAGAATCTTCTTTATCGCCATCTGGACGATTTTGTCCTCGACAGCAGGGATTCCGAGCGGTCTTTTATCGCCATTTGGCTTTGGGATATAGACACGCTTGACCGGTTTTGGTTTGTACTGTTTTGCTTTAAGCCTTGCTACCAGATCGGCTATATTCTCATCTAATTTTTCCTCATATTCTTTTACTGTTATTCCGTCAATACCGGGAGATTTATTTTTCTTTAGCTCCCTGAAACACTCTTTTAGAAAATCCTCTGCAAGTAAATGTGCTAATGACGTAAACTTACAGTTCGGATCTTCTTTTGCTTTTAAAGCTATAACCTGTATAGCTTTTTGAGTCTTAGACGTTAGTTTTGTTGTCATCTTATTTTCACCTCTGAGTGTGTTAGATGTGACCCTAATGTCACTCGTACTTCTGTCAGTCCCTTCCTTCCACAGGAATTACCCTGCTTCAATGGTACTACGAACTGATCCGACTCCCAGAATGCTGTTTGCAATATCTTGCCGTTTATAGGCTTAATATCGCATACTCCATTGGGGAGGGCATCCTGGGTCTCCCGAGTTCCCATATTCACCATTTGATACCATGCTGCGGTCTTAGACCCCGTTGGACTTACATCACCTTGCCGTTCGCAGCTCTCTGCTATATTCCAAGACCGGAGATGCTTAATTTCGGTGCTGTAATTGCTGCCTTCCGTTCACACGGATAACGTCGGCTTCCAAGATCAACGGAATTTCGGGGCTTATAACCTTCACATCCAATATATTGCGGCCTGGTATCCCTTCCCCCCTGCATCACATCAGCCTGTTACCAGGCCGGGTGTGGGGTTCAGTTCTGAGGTGGCGGCTAGCCTTTCCTCATGCTGGATTTGCACCAGCTGGTGAGTATGAGCTTTGCTCGGCGCGCCCGTGCGTATCCGCGTAATTCGTGTCATCCGTGTGCTATCGGAGATGCTGATTGACTCAAACATGCCCCGAAGCAACCTTCATGAATTCCCAAGGTCGGCGCGCTCCCCATGTCCCCACAAATGCCCCTGAGTCATGTCCGCTTTGAAGCGCCGGGAATCCAGCCAGGTGAGGCGCGCCGTGGAGCAAGCAAGGTCATACGCGCCGGGATACACACCAATCATAACTGTCCCAATAAAAAGTAACAGGTATCAATACGATTAATCCGGTCTAACCATACATCTATCCACATATCCCCTATCATCCCCCCACCTTTGAATCAACCACTATATTCCATCCCCCATCACTCCCTCAAATGTCCCGGCAAAAAATAATAAAATGCCCCATTTGAATCACAGCTTTTGAATTTTATAGCAGATGCTTCTCCTTTCTCAGGTTTTACGTATATTTTATCTCCCAGGATATTGACAATTCTCCAGATACTCCCACCCAGTAGAAAAATTTCATCAACCGGATATTGTACCTCTCCCACAATTCGTTTGGAATTGACGTCGATAACTACTAATCTTTTACTATTAGGTATATTCGAATGAATTTTCCCTTTATCACCCATGTCCATCAATTTGGTTGCTGCATACCATTTTCCATTTCTTTTTTCAATCCAGCTTTTTCTCATAAGATAATTTGAGATATCCCCCAGATCGTTTTCCGAACAGAATTCATTAAAAAGTTCCGAAAAATATTTAGTATCCAGTCCCTTCGGGTTGGCATAAAGGGACGAAAATATTTGCTGCACAGCTACAGACAGATCAGGTGAGTAATCAACTGATTCAACACACCCTTCAATTGCATTTTTAAACATTTGTTCAAGCACCAATTTTTCACAATCTGAATTGTAAATAGCAAAAACCCTGTTCTTAAGTGTACGTCTGCTTCCTCTTCCGATCCTTTGAAGCAGTGACGAAATACTCCATGGAACTTCTGCAAGCACTATAGAATCAATATCTCCGATATCAATCCCTATTTCAAGCGTCATAGTGGCTATGCAAACTCCATATTGCGATTCTTTCATAAAGCTCTCGGCTTCTTCCCTTATTGTTTTGCTTAAACTTCCATGATGAACAGCTACGCGGTTAGACTCCCACAAACCCTTGCATTCTGATGCCATTGTCTCAGTACTTGCTCTTTTATTGCAGAAGATCAGCAGCTTTTTAAGTCTCTCTATTTTTGTATGTTCAAAAACTTCCCTGACCGATTGAACAAGTGTATAATCGATTTCCCGCCTGCCAGAAGCTTTAACGATCTCAAAATCCTTAAAATATCTGTATGCCACTTCTTCAGGATCACTTATGGTAGCAGATAGTACATATATATTAAAATCCGCCTCTGCAGTGCATTTTAACCTCTTCAAAAGCAAGCGAAGTTGATCACCCCTGTAAGTGTTATCCAGAAGATGCAGTTCATCAAGGATAACAGCTTTTATATCATTAAATGATCCGGGATGCCTGCAAAGCAATGAATCAAAAGATTCAGGTGTAGTTATTAAAAAATTCGGAGGCTTATTGGGGTTAAATTGTGGATTATCCCCGGTTTTTATTGATACTGAAACTTCAAGTTCCTCCAGTTGCCCGTTTAAGCGATAGTAGATATCATTGACTAAAGCCTTTGTCGGAGAAATATACAGGATCGCCAGGTTTTTCCATTCTTCCCTTAAAAACCTTTCAATTAATGGCGCCACCACAGCTTCTGTCTTTCCGCTTGCAGTTGATGAAACAACTATGGCATTTTTTCTTTCTAATACCACAGGTATGGCTTTCAATTGGATTTCTAATAATTTTCCGAATTTACTAAAAAAAGTGTTCCATGTTCTGCCAAGTTTTCTCTTTATATCTATCATTTGCCCGGCGCAACTCATCTTACGAACTCTTTTATATCTTTGTCAGGGTAAAATCGCATAAGGTCTAACGCTTCCACTATCCCTTTAATGAATTTTCTAATATTATCTTTTGGTACAAATTCAACTATTTCAGAAATGTGAATATTACCTTTGTAATCATACGCTTGTTTGTATATTTCGATGATCTTCTCTGAAATCTCCCTTAAGATCACATCGCTACCGATTTGCTCAAGTTTTAATTCTTTAGCCATGTTGAATGGCTCCCTGTCCAGAATCGAAAAATCTGGAGTAAACGCAAGAATATTTTTGACACAACAAGGATTGTTCCATAAAAAAGGCAGTTGGCTGCGACCGCAATACTGTAATCCTGTTTCAGAACCCCACCAGCCTTTATATGTTCGATGCTGATAAAATTTATTTTTTTGTACTTCTTTCACCAGCCGTTTGTCATTATTTGCCATTAGAATAAGTCCTGTTAAAAAATTTTGTGTATTTTTGTTTTGATATGAGGTGTACCAGGAAGATTCAACGCTTTCTCCCTCATCAAACAAAATTAACAAACCATTCAATCCAAGAATATTTTTCAAAGCCCACCCAATTCCACTCAATAAATAGCAGTAGATATTTGCACTTGTAGAAGAGTCGTGCATCTGAGGATAATCATACCAACCGGGTTTTCCTTCTATCCATTCCCAGAAGTCTTCTTCATCAGCCTCATTTCTAATTATTTCAATGGCTCTATTTAGATATTGATGTTCACTAAGTTTATCAAAATCATGGCTGTTTGCGATTTCTCTTAAAAATTCCCTGAAATTCCCACCTTTATTTTTAAATTTGAACGAATTGATTATATATTCATAAATTTTCTTTGGTTGATGAAATGATAATTCGCCGGGATCAAGATTGACTATTGAAACTGCCCAGTTATCTTTGAGGGCTGTTGAATATATGTATTCCAGGAAATGCGTCTTTCCACTTCCATATTCGCCAGTTATTGCCATTGTTCCATCATTTGAAGAACTTAACCAGCTATTAATTTGGTTTATTTCATTGTGGCGTCCAAACGTAAACTTTCCAATGTCGCTATGAGGAACTATACCTAATTTTAATGCTTCAATTATTTGCCTTGCTTTGAACTGCTCTACCGAGAATACAGGTGGTTGTGATTCTGTCGGCTTTGTTGGAATAGTTGGCCCAGAGATAAGTCTAATCTCGTCTCTTCTGACCCATCTTGAGATACCATCTTCAAATCTTATGTATAGTTCAAATCCTTTAAATCTTTCTTTCTGTTTTACTCCTCTCCCGTATATTTTATGTTCCAACGTCTGCATCTTTCTTTGCCCCTATAGCTCAACATCTTCAGGGGAAACAGGTTTTCCATCTTTATGCAGTTTATGAAATGCTTTAACAATTTTCTGAACAAATAGCCTCTTGTGGCCGATTTCCCTCTTTCTTTCATAAGCGGCCTTTGCGATAGTACTTAGAGTTTCTTCAAGTGCAATTTTATTAAACTGCACAGTGTAAGCTATTTCATAAATATGTGCCAGTTTTCTTCCACTTTCAATCAACAGTTCTACTGCATCCATCGGAATTTTTTCAAGATCTATTTTCACTCCTGTTGGATTTATTTCTGAATCAAAAACTTCAGATAGTCTTTGACGTAAAGCTTCATAAATGTTCGTTTTGCCTTCAAGAAAATTCTCATCCGGAACTGAATAGAACCACATCGTATGCATTAAATTTCCCCGCCCGCATTCATCTATCAGTTCTCTTAAATTAGTAAGAAGAATACTTTTTTGCTTGGAACTCATGCTTGAATTTTGTTCTGCCTCATCCATAAGTACGATAAGTCCGGAATATCCTATTTCCTGTGTCCACTGCACAAGTGAACGTATCATTTTAAATGCCGTGCTCTTCTCTATTTTTTCGAAAATTTTAAACTCTTTAAGCATACTTTTAGGAGGATTTTCACCTTTTAACCATTGCATGATCAATGTGAAATCATCATCACGCTTTTCTGCAAGGCTAAGAAGGCTCTCCTTGATAGCATTTCTGAAACTGGTACTTTCATACGGTCCAATAGAAGAAGCATAGCGATTAAGTTCTTGCAGTACAGCATCCGGGGATAGTTTATCCGAAATTTCCATATACTTTCGATTGTACAATGCTTTTATCACCGCCTCTATTCCTCTTTCATATCCCGATAAAAGTTCATCAGGTGTTTGTGTATAGATAAGATTTGCAGCTATTGCCCTGTAGACCATATCCAGTTTATGGAACGGCGTCTGTTCGGGGCTTAATTCTATATATGATGTTATATAGTTGTATTTCCAGGCATTTTCCCGAATACAATACAGAAAGTGGGTTTTTCCGCCTCCATATATTCCAACTACCATTTTAAAAGTAGAGCCGCCTTCCTTTATAAAACTTTTGAGATATTCTTCATCGATTGTTTTAAGGTAATTATCCAGTCCAACTGTGAAATATTGGAATCCATACTCAGGAGGGTTTCCTGAACCTCCAACACTTTCTATAATTTTTTTCGCAACATGATGATCTATTTCTACATTTTTGTCAACTTCATTTACCATCGTTATAGCTCCCTGAACTTAATGTGTGAAATATAATTACCATCCCCTTTTTCATTTGATGGGATCCACAAAAAATCAGCTCTTCTGGCAGTAAACGCCCTCGTAGCAGTTATCATGTTTATTTCATGATTTTCTATGTTCCTCTCTTTCAACCTGTATAAATCATAAGCAAAGAAAACACTCCCATAATCTTTGTATCTATTCTTAATCGGATTTGTTTTGAACGTAATATCCTGAATTAAAAAAGCAAACTCAGAAAGAATATCCCTGATTTTTACCTGTTCTCCAATTTTTAGTTTATTACGGTAAGACGCTATTTTATAAGCTTCATATAAATATGAACTGAAAGTTTTATCGTCATACCTTTGTTGAGTATTCTTATTGTGAATATCCTTTAGTTTTTCAACAATATCCTCAGGTACAAGTTTGCATGTTTTCAATTTTTCTTGCAGAGGGCCAAACCAGATTGCAACAGTATTATTTTCTAAATTCACTTCTAAAGTGTATAATAAAACCTTGAGATTCGGATAGTGCCCTTCTAATTCAAATCCGGATTGCCGGAGCGATTCTTCTAATTTTAGTCCAAAGCTTTTGTGGACAGAATCTTCCCACTCAGGAATTTTTTCTTTTATTGGCTGTAAATGCTGCTCAATACCTTCCTTTATAAACCCATCCAATCTGCTTTGGTTTAATGTTTTTTCAATTCCAATCATATCCTTTTTTATCTTATGAAAGTTATTAATTGGATCATTTTCTGTGAGTTTATCAATCGATTTGATGTAGGTCAGTATGTTTTTTATATTAGCTCCATCTTTTGAAAGTGTTTTTAAGTAATCTTCTTCTCCATTCATGATTTTATTATATTCATCTTTAATATTAAAGCCATCGTTTCGATTACCATTAAACTTCTTTATAGATACCTGCAGCTTCGGCTGCAGCAGCATCTAAATTCCAGCTGCTTTTGATATTTATCATCTTCAAATTACTCCCATCTCCCCCAGCCTCTCAGGCAAATACGTATCAGTCACATAATCCAGCCCCTTCCCTGCAAAAGCCTGCTGTTCAGACTTCTTCCCAAGCTTTAGCATCATGTTTATCTGCTCCTTCCAGTAATCAGTCTCAAATCTCGGGTCAGTAAGCTCGCTCTCAAGCGCCTTGATATCCTGGTCGTTGAGCTTGTCAGTGGAAAGTTCGTACTCCACAATATCAGATGACTGCACTCCAATGAATTTCGCAGCCGGTGTCGCCATGAACTCAGACAGATGCGCGGTCTTGATAGCTCCGTAGGCCACACTCGCATATATTCGGAAGCTCCAGGGATCGCCATCAGTGAATACCACAACAGGGATCTTCAACTCTTCGTTCATTCTTTTGATGAGGCGCCGGGTGCTTCGCGCGGGCTGACCTTTAAGGTGCACCAGAATTGCATTAAATTTCTCATCAAATCCGTTCTCAATGAGCCTGTCGTACATTCCACCGGTCTCGATAGCGATAATGAACTTCGCGTCGTGCTCAAGGAACTGAACAGTCTCCACGTTATAGGGGATCTGGTAACCAGCCTCGCCCACTTCATCCTGGCAATGCATGGTGCGCTCGCCCCTTTTTGTGACCTCCTTGATCTTTATGGGACCGAACATCGTGGCACCGTTCTCCTCAGGACGCACGTGGAAATCCTCGCGCTGCAAGCCTGTGATGATCTCAAGGTCTTCGATCAGGTGGTCGCTTTCAGATTGCTCATGGAACTTTGCAATATCCCAGTTCTCGCTGATGTAATATAATTCTCTTAGCGTTGAGCTCTTATCCTGGTCAAGATGTCCTTTTATGAGCAGATCCACAACGTATGAGGTCTTGAGTATCTGCTTTGCACCCTTCACGGTCTTGGCGCTTCGAAGGCTCTCGGTGTCCCCATATACCCACACATCAGATTTTTCATTTAATTCGATGTTCTTCTTGGTTCGTGAAGGAAGAACAATGTGCGGTATTGTCTCGCTTTCGAACTGCTCGTAGAAATCCTGTATGAGCTTCTTAAGCGTGGTCTTTGCCTGTGAGTCATGGAGTTCTTTGTTGCTTTTAAATGTCATACGTTCACAACCTTTGCCCCTGTGATAAGTTCTTCATCGATCTGTTCAGCTATCAATTGAGGCAGTTTTGAAGCCTCCTCGAGTTTGATATCAAGGTTGTAAATGATGGCTTTTTCTTCCTGCGGTTTAAGCGATATCTTCCAGAGATGATCTGTCTGTTTGCCAATTGGGATTATTTTGGGTTCCGGGCTGGGATCTTTAATGGAATATGGGAGAGTCTCATGAAGAGAGAAATGCCGCACTGCTTCGCTGTGGTTCTTTATCCTGATCTGTACCTCGCAGCCTTTACCGTTTTGCGAGACATGTCTCTGGATAAACACATTGCCCATTATCTTTGCCACAACTGGCATAATATCAGGGGTTGGGCGGTCAAGGATCTCACCCACCTTCTTTGCAATCAGAGGAAGTATTTTCTGGATTATCTCTTCCTTCTCCCTTCGAAGCTCCATCTTATCCTGCCTTGACAGATAGAGCTTGAGCCGCCGACCTACCTCTTTTAGCGCAAGTTCTATCTCCTGGGCTATCTCAGGAACATCAGCGATCGCCTCTTTTGCTTCGGATGTGAACGGGATGTGCGTCGATGCAACATGCACAAGTATTATAGCAGGACCGACAGGGATCGAATTCCCGGGCTGGTCGAGTGAGTAAGCCTTCCATTTGATGCCCTCAACTGCATGGGTCACTGCACATGCCCCCTGCTGGTACAGGAGAGGCACTCGGTTTGCAAATCGCAATATCTCCACCTTTTCCTCCTTGGGGAGATTGCCGCCGTATGCGATACCTGCTTCTACCTGGAACGGATGCCCGTTATGCACAGAAGCCGGGCGCGTTGTAGTCTCGATAAAATCAATAGTATGTTCCTTTTCAAGACCCTTGCGGATAAGTTCCTCGGTTATTGGGGAGAGACAATCCGTAGGCGGGGCTGAGATCTTTACAGTCTTGAAAGCCTCATGAAGTCTCTTTGCTTCATCAAGCGTCACTTCCCTGGGGTCTTTTTCCGGGTCAAGTCCTGATCTCTTACAGATATCAGAAGCTGTCTGAAGTCCGATCCTTGAGAATGAATATCGTAAAAATGGAGCAAGCTTATCCCTTTCTGTGTACCTGAGCATTTTCATAAGTATCCCGAGTTCGATACCATGCGGGTGCGGGAGTATCTCTGTAGCCTGCACAGGTACCCTGTCAGTTACCCTTTCGAAAATTATCTGGTTATTGTCTGGTTCGATAAGTGTAATACGGGCATGCGGATTCACTATTGCTGTGTCCTTCAGGTATTCATACACCGACTGGCGTCTGCCCTTAACATACGAAGCTGCCATCTCAAGCTCGATGCGTGTACCCCTGAGCCTGTCCCATTCTATTATCTTATCTGCGATGATCTCAGGCTCATTGGTCTGCGTGTTGATAAGCAGCTCAAAATAATGTGCTGGTGCATTCTTATCGATCTTTGATACGATCTTTGCCGGGCGCCCTGATGTGAGTTGCGAATAAAGAACAGCAGCCGATATCCCGATGCCCTGCTGACCTCTGCTCTGTTTCACAGAATGGAAGCGTGAACCATAAAGCAATTTTGCAAATACCCTTGGTATCTGCTCTTTAACGATGCCAGGTCCATTATCCTCAACAATAAGAGTAACACTATCTTTTGATTTACTTTCTATCTTGAGAAAAATATCAGGCAGAATGCTTGATTCCTCACACGCGTCAAGAGCATTATCCACCGCTTCCTTTACTGACGTCAAAAGACACCTGGGGCTTGAATCAAAACCCAGGATCTGTCTATTCTTTTCAAAAAACTCAGCGATGCTGATCGCTTTTTGTTTTTTCGCAAGCTCTTCAGCTATTACCATTCTGGGGATACCTCTATTCCTGTTACAGTTCGGCTCCCACTATTGTCTGCGTTTTGGTGACATTCCCGCTTTCCCTGATCGTATCAACAAGCTTGTTCAGGGCGCTTAATCCATCAACATTGCTTATTACCACGAAATCAAATTGACCGAATACATGGTAAACATCTTTTATTCCTTTTATCTTAAGAAGTTCATTATATGCCGCCTTTTCCTGACCCGGCACTACATTAACAAGTGTTACGCCTATTACCAAAGTCTAATCACCTCATTCAGTTTTTTGATTATAATTTGAGTAAAGATAATCTTTAATATTCAAAAAGCTTTGTAATATCAGGGAAAACTTGAATTACAGGGAACCAATCTATCTTGCCAGATATCTTGATGTTATGAGGGACAGGCTTCCTTCGCAATTCCTGATATCAAGATCGATCATGGCTGATTTTAACATGGAGTCATCATTTTCTGAATTATGGGAACTGCACGATGAGGCGATGAAGTCTTTTCGAGGAATGAAAGAAAGGATAACCTCGATTAATGAGCTTCCTCCCCCTGCCACATCATCTCTTCTTGACCTTAAAGTCGCAATTGCAAACAAGATCCTTGAGAAGTGCTATTTCTGCGATCGAAGATGTGGAGCGAACCGAATGAAGAAAAAGGTAGGCTATTGCAGGATCGAGGCTGTGTCGCGCTACTCTGCCGAGTTCCTGCATCAGGGAGAAGAGCCTGAGCTTGTCCCCTCTCACACGATATTCTTTACAGGTTGCAACATCACATGCGTTTACTGCCAGAACTGGGATATCTCCCAGGTTCCTAAAAGTGGAGGTCCGATACTGCCGGATGAGCTTGCAAAGATAATCAAAATGCGGCGTTCATGCGGTTCAAGGAATGTGAATTTTGTCACACCCACGCCTCATACGCATACTATTCTCAAGATACTGAATACATTGAAGATCAATGTGCCTGTGGTCTGGAACTCCAATATGTACTATTCAGAGGAGCTCGCTAATCTCCTTGAGGGTGTTGTGGATGTGTATCTCGGGGATATGAGATACGGGAATGATGAATGCGCAAAGAAATATTCGAACGCGCCTGACTACTGGAAGGTTGTAACTCGAAATTTCAAGACAGCTTACACAAGGGGTGAGATACTGTTACGGCATCTTGTTCTTCCCGGACATCTCGAATGCTGCACAGAACCTATCGTTAAGTGGACAAAAGAGAATATTCCGAAGGTAAGGTTCAACCTGATGTTCCAGTACCGCCCGAGTTACAGGGCTAATGAATATCCTAAAATTAACCGTAGCCTTATGCCCGTTGAGATCCAGAAAGCTATTACTATAGCAAGAGAAGCGGGACTTGAAGACATATTGATATGATAAGGTTATAGTTTATTTTTCGCGATGTTGAAAAGAATCATGCTAAGTATTATGCAAATAGAAAGAGCATAGAACCATGATTCAGTGCCCAACACTGTGAAGCCTTTCTCAGAGATATAAAGTAATCCACCATATGCTGCTGTTAATATGAATGAAACTATTGCTGATACTATCGAACCGCCCATAAGAGACCAGGGATATATTGCACCCCTTTCTTTTTCAAAATAAACCGAGAATACTACGAATAATATCGCGAATATGAAAATGACATAGTGCAGCGGCATTGGATATGGATTAATTTCAAGTATATAGGTGATACCATATGCTACCGACACCATTATGGAAGCCATCCCGACAACAATTGCAAGCACCTTTACAAAATCGTTAGATTTTATTTCGATAATATCCCTCTTAGACAAAAATATAATTAAAACTATTTAACCATTTTGAATAACCTCAAAGGACCATGAAAAAAGGCCTTTATCCTTCTTTCTGCGCCTCCTATGGTCACAGTCATGGTCCTGAATGTTATAAAATTCAAGAATCCCGTGCTTCAGTAATGATATGGTTTTATGTTCTTAAGGAGAGGTGTGCCGGTATGATCCGGCACATCTAAGCACAATGTAATCAACGACTGCTTTTAATATATATACATCGACATTTTTTACAGTTTATTCAGTTTTAATGCATTACTGGTGGGTTAAATTGTTTTTAAACATTTAAAAACCCATATTTTTCTATTTAGTCCTTTAATCCCTCAGTAGTGACCGAAAATATCGCCTCGCCTTCCGGAAGATTCGGAGAGTCAACTAGCCTTGCTATCCTCTTTTCCCCTTTGGATTTGCGCAGGTAAAGCCTGAACGTGGCAGTATGTCCCACGATATGACCGCCTATGGGTTTTGTAGGGTCGCCGAAGAAAGCATCGGGTTTTGACATTACCTGATTTGTCACAAGTATTGCAGCATTGTACAGGGTGCCGAACTTCATCAGTTCATGCATGTGCTTGTTGAGCTTCTGCTGCCTGTCTGCCAGAGTGCCGCGCCCCACATATTCTGCCCTGAAATGAGCCGTAAGAGAATCAACTATGATCAAACGAACTGGTTTATCTGAGTCTTTTAACTTGTTTGCAAGGTCCATGGCTGTGTCAACCAGCAAGATCTGATGATTAGAATTGTATGCTTTTGCCACATGGATATTCTTCAGGAATATTTCAGGATCGTATTCAGTCCCCATTCTCACGGATAGACCTTTTACCATCTGGGTTATCCTCTCAGGTCTGAATGTATTCTCCGTATCGATGATTATTACCGAGCCTTCAAGACCTTTTTCCTCGATGGGCAGCTGCGCGTTCACAGCCATCTGGTGGGCTACCTGTGTTTTTCCTGAACCGAACTCACCATAGAATTCTGTTATCGCCTGGGTCTCGATCCCGCCGCCCATCAGGTCGTCAAATGCCTTTGTACCAAAGCTGAGCTTACCAACAAGCTTCCTGCGCTCAAGGACCTGGTCTCCGGTTTCAAAACCGCCCACGTCAGCAGCCAGTCTTGCCGCATTTATTATCTTTTGCGCGGTCGATTCCCCGATATCTGCGATGCTTGCGACTTCTGAAGAAGAAGATACTGCAAGAGCTTCTATCGAGCCATAACCTGCTTCTTTTAATTTCTCTGCTGTTGCCGGACCTACGCCAGGCAAATCTTCAAGACCCTTTCTTTCTACCATAATTTTCTCCAGTGCACATTTTATTGATCGCGGTGCACAGTTATCATCTCAACTAAGGCATTAGTATGGTTTAAACCTTATGAGAGCGGTGTGAAAGTGTTTTTTTGTTTGTTTTTAAAAATTCTACTTCCTCAATACCTGTATGCTAGTCCTTGCCCCTGCGCTGAGTTCCACTTCCTCATTCCTCCCCGGCTTTGCATAAGCATCAATGATCCTTATCTCGCTCCCGATATCCAGTTCATTGACAATATCAGCATGGTCGCCCCACAGTGCCACTTTTATCCGTCCAGTATCATCCGAGATATAGATATTCGAAACCTTATTCTTTGTCCCATCCGCGCGATCAAATTCACGTATCTCGTCCAGCCCTGATACATGACCCAATACGCTGTATGATGAATTGATCCCGATGTCAGCGATCGGCGTGAGCGGCTCTGAATAATCAACTGCTGCGCTGCTTTTTACCATGCTGCCCCCAGAACCTAATTGTATTTCCACCTGGTTGCTGAAACTGTTATCACGAGCGTAAGCATTCATGACCTCTACTGTATCCCCTGTTTTAAACTCCGCTGCATCAGCCTTTGCATCCCATAAAGTCAGCCGGATCTTGCCAGTATCATCGCCTATGGTAATGTTGCGAACTTTGCCTGGCAATCCATCTTTTCGCTGGAATGTGCGGACAGACCCCAGATCAATGATCTTAGCTACAACATTGAGGGCATTCATACCGTTCTTTACTTCGCTGATCTTAAGAGGTTTCATATTCACGGAAACTTCTTTGTCAATATGCTCTATCCCTCCACCCCTGCCTACATTGACCTCAAGACCATTTTTGCCGTCCTTGATATATCCCTTCACTTTCAGTGTCTGGCCGGGTTTGATATCCCCGATCTTCACAAGGTCGCATGCTTCATCCCACAACGCTGCTTTTATCGAACCCGTGTCATCAGCAAGGTTAAGGTTCACTACGCGCCCAATTGTATCGTTATCGCGCGAGAATTCGCGAATATCGCTAACTGAGAGCACTTTTGCGATAAAGACCACATTGCTCCTGTCAATTGCCATGTCCTTTATTTTAATGGCTTCACTGACACCCATTTCGCTTGTTACCAGCAATGCTGCAGTCTTAATGTCGCAGAGGCCGTTCATACACGTAATTTTTTCTTCGATCTTTGACTTGAATTCGTCGCGTGTAAGTTTCCCTTCAAGTTTCTTATAATATTCTTCGATCTCCTCGGAGCTCACCATATTATGCTAAGAAGAAAGTTCTGGATAAAAGGTTTATGGTTCATCGATCTTGTTCATCCATACAAATGTCTATGTATCTTTAAAACCCAATAAACACCGATGCCTACAATAAGTGAAAAAATACTGAGCAGGGCTTCTGGAGAAACCGCGTCCGCGGGGGATTTTGTCATCGCAAATATCGATTATGCGATGGCACATGATGGCACATCTGTTCTTGCTGTCAGGGCATTCAAGGAAATGGGTGCAAAGAAAGTATGGGACCC
>JAUSDC010000069.1 GCA_030650845.1 Candidatus Methanoperedens sp. | reverse complement strand
TATCCCAGGAAGCCCGCATATATGCCGAGAGCATTATAGATACAGTGCGCGAGCCCTTTGTGATACTGGATAAAGACTTAAAGGTACTCTCAGCCAACCGCAGCTTCTATAGTACCTTCAAAGTGACACCCGATGAAACTGTGGAGAATTTAATCTACGACATTGGAGACCGACAATGGGATATCCCCTCGCTTCGGACGTTGCTTGAGGAGATTCTTCCAAAAAACACACAGTTCAATAACTACGAAGTTTCGCATGAGTTCCAAACCATCGGTCAAAAAATAATGCTGCTCAATGCCCGTCAAATCTATCAGGAAGTGATCGGTACACCGATAATACTCCTTGCCATTGAAGACATCACCCAGAGAAAGCAGGCTGAGAAGGTATCCCAGGAAGCCCGCATATATGCCGAGAGCATTATAGATACAGTGCGCGAGCCCTTTGTGATACTGGATAAAGACTTAAAGGTACTCTCAGCCAACCGCAGCTTCTATAGTACCTTCGAAGTGACACCCGATGAAACTGTGGAGAATTTAATCTATGACATTGGAGACCGACAATGGGATATTCCCAAGCTGAGAGAATTACTTGAGAAAATCATTTCCACGAATACCCCGTTCCATGATTTTGAAATTCAGCAGGAGTTTCATAATATAGGGCTAAAAGTGATGTTGCTCAATGCCTGCCGACTTAAACTGGAAAGTTCCGATATGATACTCCTCGCGATCGAGGACATCACAGAGCGCAAAAAAGTAGAATTACTGCATCTTGAGAATGAGCGCTTGATCAGCGCAAGCAGAGCAAGATCAGAGTTTTTGACGATTATGAACCATGAATTGCGGACTCCTCTAACATCTATCATCGGATATTCAATAATTTTGGAGGGGAAGACCCATAGTGAATTGAATGAAAAACAGAGGTTCTTTGTGGATAATATTCTTAAAAGCAGCAAACACTTGCTTGATCTTATTAATAATTTTCTCGAACTTGCCAAATCAGAATCAGGAAAGCAGAAAATGGTCTTTGAAGAAATATCTGTTCCTGATGCAATAAATGAGATATTCGAGCTAATCAAAGAGAATGCTATAGAGCATAATATAATCCTGAGAAACGAATTTGACCCGGAAATTCTGTCTATACAGGCTGACAGAAGGGCACTCAAGCAGATACTATTTAATCTGCTAAGCAACGCAATAAAATTCAGTAAGAAAGAAGGAGGGATCATTACCGTATCGACAAATAGAGAAAATGATAATGTGAGAATAACAGTTGATGATACTGGTATTGGGATAAAGGAAGAAGATTTCCCAAGACTTTTCCAGAAGTTTGAGCAGCTTGATTCAGGAATATCCAGAAAATACGAGGGGAGTGGGCTTGGACTCGCGATTACAAAGCAGCTTGTTGACATGCACGGAGGGAAAATCTGGGTTGAAAGCAAATATGGTAAAGGGAGTAATTTCATCTTTTTACTGCCTATCGGAGGGAAAAAAACAGAATAATATATATTATAGACGCCCAGGTATCTCTGAGACCGTACCAGATATGCTTTAATACGGTGTCAAATAATCAATAAGTGATATATCTAATAATGGAAAAAATTGAACTGATCGATGATGTTTACTGGGTTGGGGCTGTAGATTGGAATCTGCGGGATTTCCATGGATACACCACTCCACGCGGAGGAACATACAATTCGTATCTGATAGTTGATGAAAAAATTGCACTTGTTGATACTGTGAAATATGCTTTTGCAGATGATATGCTCGACGGGATAAAAGAGATCGTGGATCCCCGGAAAATCGATTTTGTTATTTCCAATCATGTCGAACTGGATCATTCAGGCTCGCTGCCTGAGATCATGAAGATCGCACCCAACCGAGATCATTTGCTCTGAAAAAGGAAAGGAGGGGCTGTTAAAATACTACAGAGGCAACTGGAATTTCAGAACAGTCAGGACCGGTGACGAACTTAAACTTGGTAAGAGGACACTGTTTTTTATAACTGCTCCCATGCTTCACTGGCCTGACAGCATGGCTACTTATATGAAAGAAGATAAATTGCTCTTTTCAAACGATCTGTTCGGGCAGCACTTTGCATCATCGTTCAGATTTGATGAAGGTGCACAAAGTCCTCCGGGATACGAATCCGATATTGTGATGGAAGAGGCTGCTAAGTATTATGCAAATATCTTTATGCAATTTGGGACGCTTATCCTTAAAAAGATGGAAGAAATGCAAAAACTTGGCATTGCTGCAAAGATGATTGCGCCTTCTCATGGAATAATCTGGAAAAACCCAGATAAGATAATCGATGCTTACATTAGCTGGGCTAAAGGAATCTCGAAGCAGAAAGTGGTGGTAAGAGGCGTTTCTGATTCAGGCGTAGAAGCGTCGCTATTTCATTTGCGCAGGAATGAATGGAGTGAAATTGTAAAGGAAGTCCTTGAATCCAGAGCTATTCTTATAGGTTCTCCCACATTGAATAATGATCTTTTTCCAACAGTTGGGGGATTTTTGACGTATCTTATGGGCTTTCGACCGAATAGCAAGATATGGGCAACCTTTGGATCATATGGGTGGGCAGGCGGTGCTGTGCGGGCAATCAATGAAAAATTAAAATCAGCAGGGAACGAAACGGTCGAGTCTCTTGAGATCAAGTTCAAGCCCGATGGCCAGGACCTGGCAAAGTGTTATTCGATGGGTCAGAAAATAGCATTAACTGTCAAAAGCGCAGATAATATGATATTAAAGCTACGACAGCACCTATAATTGCTGAGTATGTAATAATCTGCCACGCTTTCCGTCGATCCATAGCCCGGAACTCCGCCTGTTCTACTGAATCGGTCTTTCCGATTTCAGGACTAAAGTCACAAACCCCGTACGATGTACGAGGCCTGTATATAGCGTTTTTTACTAAAAGAGTAATATCACTTATGAGAACGTCTATTGTTTGCAATAACCTCAGTAATAAGCATCATTCCACATTGCCTCGATTGTGCAGTTATGGCTCGAACCTGGGTCGTCGCTGTAAACGAACGTATTCTTCCCGGCATCTGCTTCCGGCACCGTACCACTTATGTTGCCCGACCTGTTACTGTTTATTGACACAGTACCATCCTTCGATATGACCATGATATCACCCGGATCAAGCATTCCATTCCACTCCATCCTGTCTGCTCCATTGCTTATCGCTGGATTTATGATAGTGCCGATAGCATTCAGCGTCCATTCTGGCGCTGTTGGCGCACTGCCTTCTGTCGTTAGCTGAATCTCCACTGGTGATGACGTTACTGCCACCGCGGCGGACGCCCGTACTGTACTGTATTCCCTTGTATCAGCCGCCAGCATTGTTATTGTCATCTTGCTGTCTTCTGGCTTTCTCACATCCAGTTTCTTTTTGAAGCCCAGTGATAGCAGTGTTATCTTTCTTTCCGGGTGAAGCTTCAGGACTTTCACTGTGTTATCGAGCAGCGCCTTTCTCAGGTTCAGGTATGTCTCGTCATTGCTGACGTATCCTTCCCAGGTTATTGTCCTCAGTCCCCTATCGTCTTCGGCAAACTGCCTGTTCTCATCCCCCATATTGGGGATCGTACCTGTCTCAGGCTCCTGGGAATCAGTGATATTGTATGTGAACTGCGCAAGGTTTATTCCATTTAATTCAAAATATTTAACTTCCAGTGCCATACCTTCCCTCTAATGCGTGGTCGCCGACATCTGCAATCTCCGGCTTCCCGCAATTTCAAGCCGCCCGGTTCTCAGGTCTTCCAATAGTGCCTCTCCCTTCTTTTCATAATGTTCCATTACCCCAGGTTTCACGAGCGCACCATTTGAACCGCGCTGCACCTCCCGCATTGCCCGCGCCGTGCTCTTAAGTTTGCTTATAGTTGTTATCAGCTGCGGCTTATCTGTGAATGGTGTAATATACCTTCTTTTCAAGGCGGCGTCTATCTCTCCATCCACATCGCTTATTATCGCGATTATAGCTACATCGCTAATGACTATCGCACTCTCAGTGTTATTCTCTTCAAATATCTTCCTTATATCATCTATTGTGCAATACATTGTAATACCTCATTCAAACTCCTCATATACCCGCATATATGCGGTCTCGCCTCGGCCTTTCCATGAGCCGAGCGTTATCGATGCCTGGAGCAGGTAAGTTCCCGCCTGATCCAGTTCGTCTGCTGCGGTCACATGGGATAGCCTTGTGGTGTCCTTGATCGAAGCATCCCACTCAACAGCATTGCCATCTGGCTTTTTCACTTTTATCTTCGCATCCGTTCCGTCTGTCAGATCAACCTTCGTGTCCAACACTATTTCCGTTCCGATATCCCCAACATAGTACTTATTCGCCATCGTTTACCTCCATTAATGAGATGAGTTCAATATGCATGTGTATCGGGGAATTCAGGCTTGCAGTTCTCGTTATTTTTGATAACAGTTCCACTCTTTCCGTGCAGAATCTTACTGCATAAGCCAGGTTCTTCTGAATTGTGATGGACGTTCCGGAGGCCAGGGAGACTTCATAGGAAAGATCCCAGGATAAAGTCTGAGAGGTCAAAGTGCTGTAGCTTATAGGCTTCTGAATTACAGTGGATGATGGAACAGTATATTGGAGGTTTTTCTGAACAGTTGTTGAAGTCTTGACCGTATACACCCAGTCTTTCTGGATTGCCATGCTTTGCGATACGACATAGGAAAAGCTCTTCGGAATCGTGATCGTGCTGAGGATTGAATAAGAAAGATTCTTCTGGATAGTGGTTGTCCTCCCGACGACATATTCTAAATCCATTTGTATAACAGCACTTGAGGGAACCGTATATTGTAAGTCCCTCAGGATAGTCGTTGAAGGCGATACGGAATAAATTAGACCATTCTGGATAACTGCTGTAAATGCTACGGAATATGCGAGGTTTCTCTGGACTGTGGTGCTCTTTTGTATGGCAAAAGATATGTTCTTCTGTATTATGCCTGGACAGATTACCGAATAAGAAATATTCTTCCGGGTTGTGGCTGTACTGATGATAGCGTATTCCAGGTCATTTTGTATCGTTGAACTCGAAAGGAGCGTGTATTGCAGGTTATTCTGGATAGTTGTTGAAAGCGAAACAGAATAAGCCAGGTCTTTTTGAATTGTTGATGCAGTTAATACAGAATATAATAAGTTCTTCTGAACTGCGGATGCTGTGGCTACGGCATAAGCGATGTTTTTCTGGATAGTAACAGATGTTTCAGAGCCCTGTGAAACTGCATAAGCCAGGTTTTTGGAAATCGTCTGAAATATGGCGACACTATAAGTGAAGTTCTTTTGAATAATTGAAGTAGAAGGGACGGTGTATGCCAGGTTCTTCTGAACGGTTGCCGAAACCTGTACAGCATACACTATATCCTTCTGGATTGTTGTGGGAGACCCTACTCGATAAGCTAAATCTTTTTGAATGGTGGTTGTGGTACTTATTCCAGTCAAAGTCTGGGTAAACAACATATAAGAGGCGGCATTAGAGCTGGCTGTGGCTTCTAAAACGTCTGTTGTGCCGTCATAGTAAAGGGTTGCTGTATATGATACGTTTTTAGTATTTCTGATATCAGCCCAGACTTCGCATACTATTCTATCGTTTTCAAGTATGGAGAAATTTCCAGTGGCTCCAGTAAAGTTATGAACACATCCAGTTTCAGTTGTCCCTTCTTCAGTCGTGTCTGATGTTGGCACCAGGATAGTCTTGACATTTCCACTGCCGCTTCTCCAGACATAAACAAAAAACCTGAAGTACAAATTCATATTTGCGTTGGATTCTCGCTGTCCAACACCAATAGTGTAAGTATCAGAAGCAGTCAGTGTTTGAGCAGCCAGCGGTGGACTTACAAACATCCGGATCATGGTGTATTTTGGAGTGGCAGTTGTAGTATATGTGCCAGCAACAGAGGTTTGTGCAGTTCCTTTTGCCACAGTCATATCTTTTGCTGTGTTCTTATCAGCAGGGACGGAAGTGATACTATCAGTATCCGTGCTTGCCTTTGCTGTCGGACCTGCCGCAGCGTTAGTATCCCGGAAGTACCATTTAGTTACCATCTATTTCATCTTCTTCCAGTTCCAGCCGTGAGCGTTGCCCCATTTTATCGCTTCTTCATCCATACGGACTTTGAACTCCCTGTATTCAGGGTCTTGCTCCATCCTTTTCTGTATTTCAGTTATCGTTGCCAGCTTTGCATCGGTGAATAATCTTCTTCCGCAATGGAATAGCCTGCACTGGCATGGTCGGATCTCATAAACCGAGCATTCGCTATTCAGGAATAATGGGCATACACTACCTCTCGCCCTATACCTGTCTTTTCCAACCTGAACGATATCGAGTTTGATTGGCAACAAATCCAGTTCTTCTTGCGTCAGCATCATGCCATAATAAGGCGCCCTGCAGCAATCGCCGCACCTGAAGCAATTCATAACAGGAGCTTCACTTTATCAGCATCGTCAGTTATGGCAATATTATCGTCTGGAAGTATAACGAAAATATGATTTGTGCCATTCATCGCATAGCCGAAGCAGTATAATTTATGCTGCACATCAGGCTCACCTGCGAGTTTCCTGCCGTATATCAGATAAAAATGAATAAGTTTCATCGTATCTGGCTTGAACTCAAGATTAATTTGCTTATTACCAGATACCATTGAAAAAATCGTTAATTTCGACTGGTCTATTTCTTTGAACTGGTGGAATATGCAGTCATCATCTAATTGTTTGAGAAATGTCCTATTCCCATAGACCGCGATCCATCGCCATCGCTCATCTGCTACATTTTCCCATTCCCGTGTTTCCTGTCTAAAGAATTTATGCATTGTATTGCCTCCCTTAGACGAGCATTGTATTGCTCGTTTAAGCTACTTCAGTATACTTGTACGTCATCCCGTTCGCGCCAGTCAGCGTCACGCCTGCGACTGCTGTTCCGTCAAGCTGAAGCTGATGGACAAGGAAGTCACTTTTACCAACTGTCGTAATCTCACCTGTGAGAGATCCGCCTATGCCCAGATTTGCGCCTGCTGGTTCTGAAGTGGGCATTGTCTGGGAATAATGATATGTCGCAGACCTGTCCGTCTTTGATGGATCGTTATAGGTTTCTGCACCTGCGTATGATGTTTCCCTTGCGTTGGTCTTATGAGTTGCACCGGTACCTAGCGCTCCAGGTCGCCATACTTTCAGTGTCTTGACTCTGGATGAACCGCCCATGCTGGTTACATTGAACTTTTGCCATTTCTCAAAACTGTTTGTGCTCGGTGCTACTGGATAATCTGCGGGTACAAGGTTTACTGCATCCGTATCGCCCATGTTTGAGTTCGTTATACTCGCCGTTTCTGTACCCGGCGCAGTTCCATTCGTTTCTGCTATTGATACTGTTGCTGCCATAATTTTCACTCCATTCCACTCAATACCCCTGAAGCTGTGCCGGTATCGGGATATCTCTCGCCCTTTCGAGTATCTTCTCTGCAAGGAATGCAGATGACATTCCCGCGAACGCTGCCGTTGCTGGTGTCGTGGCTGTCAGTACGCCCATCGCCGCACCGAGTATCAGGTTCGTGACCCCGCCCAGATGGACATACGTTGTCCCATCCTGCGTGGTCTCGATCTTTGGCAGTATTACAGCGCCTTTCTGTTCGACAAGGCTCTTCACAAGCCCACCTAGCGCGCCTGCCACTGCTATTATAATTATTGGTTCCATGTTATTGTTTCTCCTTTACGGTATCTGTCACCTTTATCAATCCAAGTACTGTGTCGATCTTTACGTCTGGATGCGGGCAATTTGGACACATCGATTGCACCAGAAGCATCTTTGATACGACAAGGTCCACCTTTGCAAGGTTTTCCCCGAAAGCATCGAGTTTAGCTGTCAGTTTCCTGAACTCATCCCGCAGCGATTTGAGAAAGAATGTTATTATCGACCCGGTGATTGTCACGACCGTGACGACCACTCCTGCAACTATTTCGGTTGGTATTTCCATCGCCGCTGCCTCAGAGAAAAGAGGAACTACCTTATGAGGTAGTTCCGACCTCTATCTCCACGAAGCCCTCGTTCTTGTATATTCTCGGTACTGCCCAGCCTTTCAGTTCAACAGGGAAGTTACCGCCAGCAGCTTTCGGCAGTCTGTCCGGATATGGATTCTCGCTGACCACGAACTCGGCTACGACCGGGTTCTTGACTGCAAGATATACTTTTCCTTCTGCGAAGCCATCGTTTATCTTGAGCCATGTTCCGTATGGGTCTGCATCCGGGCTTGCCCTGAAGAGCGGCGCGATCGTTTTGTAAAATGGCTGTCTCATGCTGTCCAGATTGAAAAGGAACTCCATGTCGAGTGAGTTTCCTATAAGGAACAGCGGATTGCTCTTATAGTTACCATCAATGAGCCTTTTTGCCTTCACGATATCTGCATGTGGATCCTGAGTTGCGCTTCCCCAGACACCGGCATTATCAGCCGCAGCTATCTTGCCATTTGCGTTTGCCTGTGCTGCTGCTACGATACCGGTGATACCCAGCGTGGCATCGCCGTTTATAGTCAGACTGTCCTCAAGTCTGTGGACATTGTCAAGACAGATATCAACATACCTGTTGAACATCGCCGGACTTGATTTAAGGTCCTTCTCATGGACGCTGAACCAGTCCATGAACTGGAGAATGTCCTGCTTGGTGGTGGTCTGTTTTATTCCGGTCTTTCCTGTCGGGGTAGAACCTTTCGCTACTACCTTGGCACCAGGTCCGGTTCTGTCATAGTCTACCACGACATCGATCTGTACGGCTTCATCAACCTTTCTTACGGGCATCACGTTCCTTGCGAACATATTGTCCAGGTTTACGTTCACCCATCTTGCGATCTCTCTGCTCCACTCTTCCAGATAATTATCCGGGATCGAGAGCCCATCGTTCTGTATCATTTCACACCATCCTTGCCGGCACAGTGCCGTTTTCAGTTGCCTGGTCTTCGACTGCCACCATCCTGCTATTTATGGTCTTCATTCCGTCCTGCCCCGCTACGCCGTTTGTGCTTACGGCTAACTTGCCGTTGCCCACTGGTTCGAGGTACTGGCCTGATAGGGCTGTCCCTGCAAGACCTACTTCGGCTTTGCCCTGGTCTATGATATGCACCGGGTCGTACTGCGCGTATGCATCCTTGTCCTGCATCTCATCCGCGACACCCAGATATTCGTTACCCGCCCTGATGTCATCGATGAACAGGGTCGCAGCACCCGGGTCACTTGCGGCGTTTATACCGATGGAGATCGTTGCATCCCTGGCCGCACCCGCCCCGGTCACTGCAAGTATTATATATCTCCATACACCCGCAGCGAGCACTGGGATATTCAATGTCTCATCCGGGCTTGCACAAGCAGCAGTCTCGTCCAATACAAGTTGCAAAACATTTGCTGCCACCGGGATATCGGACTTTATCCAGAATCCGATATACCTGGATCCTGAGAGGTCAATCGATGCGAAGTCGCGTGTGGCGACCAGTCCGGTTATGAAACCTGCGGCGATTACCAGCTTCGCACCTTTGGCATTGACCTTCCTGGCTGCTATATCGGCTGTTGCTGTGACGTTTGCCGCTGCCGCCCATGCGACCTGGCAATCATCAATTATTTTCTCCATGTGCTTTCCCACAGTCTTTGCGCCCCTGCGCTCGACTGCATCGCGGAACGCTATTGCGGCGGCGGCTCTCTTTGTGCCTATCCCGCTCCCAAGTTCTTCTACGTTCACTGGATTATTTGTCATTATTTCTCACCCACCTTTGCATATGCATCGTCTATGATGCTCTTTGACGGCTTTTCTCCCGCTTTCATCTTCAGTTTCTCTGCATCAAGAACGCTTGCGGCTGTGTCCGTGAGACGTTTCATATCCCACGACTTGAGATCCTCTATCTTGAGCGCAGGCATCGCATCCGTTATCTGTTTGATCAATGGTGCCCGCCTCTCCTGCTCCACCGCATCTATCTGTGCCTGCATTGTTGCGATCCTGGCTTCGCTTGCTTTCAGGTTTTTATCCTGTTCCACAAACTCTGCCTCTTTCGCATCAAGCAGTTTCCGGGTTTCAGTAGCCTCCTTCTGCACTTCTGAGAGAGATGCAGAATCGGCTACGAGTTTCTTTACCATCTCAGGCGTGTACCCCACGCCGTCGACTACTATGCTCTCTGCCATTGTTTCTTGTGTCTCCTTTATCTTTTTTTCATCAACAATTGATGAGTTTGAATCGTTTGTTGGCGGTGCCTGTTCTCCCGTTGCTCCCTGCATCGAATCCAGGATACCGCATCTCGGTCTTGAACATCTGCCGAGCTTTACCACTGCAAGATGATCGTACAGGACTTTCTTCTGCACCGCTTGATACGGCTGATCGTTGAAGGTCCCCGGCTCTTCAATAATGTCAGCGAAATACCCGGGGCTTAAATCCCGTTTTCCATTCCTGATTTCATCTGCAAGGACTTTATCTGTTATGAGAAGATCGCCTGTAGCGACATTATTATTGAGTGTGACAGTTTCAGGAAGAACCCTGCCTTTTATCTCCGATGCATCCATTATCACCCTGGACCGCGGATGCTCGTCCGTTATCATCATCCGCTGCATTGTTGGCATTGAATCTGCAAGCGCTTCTGGGGATTTCAGGATCTTCTTTCCGTTGTAATCCAGCACCATCGCCCGGCATATTATGGCGTCTTTTACCAGCAGACCGTCTCTGGTATCAACCATTTTGGAACTATCAATCTGGAAGCCCATTGAGTCGGCGAACATTACATGGTCTGTTGAATCGGTTTTGATGGGGGCTGGCTCAGGAAAATTCCTTGAATCCTTAGTCTGGAAAAACATTTAAGGTAAAATGGAAATCGTTTATATTTAAGCACTAACTTACTATTGTATTGTTATAGTAATATTATAAATTTACTAAACTCATGTTAAATAGCCTTATATATGGATAGAGTAATTTTATGATGTTTTACTATGACATGCGGTCTTTCCGATGATGAACTCTTTATTTTGGATATATTATACAAACATAGATGTTTGGCGAAGGATAGGGGGTTTCATTCTAAAAAACTAGAGCATCTATATATAAAAAAATTCCCATCAGATTTTGAAAAGTCCATCAAAAACCTCTTGAAAAAAGGATATATTGCAACAGTTAAAAAACAAGAACTCAAATACTACATTTCAGACATCAAAATAACGAGTTTTGCGTTAGGATCACATAATTATACTGTTATAAAAGGCAGAGTCAGACCGTTGTAAAAATTATTTAACATCGCTGTAAAATTTATTTTACAAACCTTTTTATACTAAGAATTACCTAACTATAAAATATGAGCAGCCCTTTTGAAGGTTTGTTGGGAAACAACTGTGAATTGAGGATGTTTGAATTCCTGTTGCCATTAGAGGGGGTAGAATTCAACATTACTGAATTAGCGCAAGAAGTAGGGGTTTCAAGAGTAACTGCTACTCGAATTGTAAAGAAATATGTTGATTGGGGAGTCCTGAAATCACCAAGGACATCAGGTAATACCACATACTATAGCATAAATCATGAATCACCTATCGTGAAAAGTATCGAACAATTCAATAATGTTCTCATTGAAAACATCCTGGGCAATGAGACATTATATGAAATTCATGATTATTGTGAAGCTCAAAAATCTCAGGGACCTTATGCTTTAACCCAGGCCGCTGCTGGAGATGTGCTTCAACAACGATTTAATGACTCAGGAAGAGTTCTTCAAAAAAGAATTGCTCAAAGAGCTTAGATCAGTTGAGACTTTGATGAACAATCGTTGACGGCGCCTCTCTCGATTCTCTCGACCGAGATGCAAACCCCGATGCAGTACCTTCTTTACCCTTTGTCTGCACGAACTTCAATAAGGTCAACTGCTCTTGCGTCAGCGCCGGGCGGCCGTCCCTTGTCCTGATCTCATCTGGCGTCTCGATGTATGAATTTACTTTGTTGTAGTCTATTTCCGACTGTATCTTCTGTATTTCGAGCTTCTCCTTCTCGGTAAGCTCATACGGGCTGTTCCATGTCAGCTCCCACTCGTTTTTCAGGTCGCCATTTGTGAAGCCTTTCAGAAGTTCCACAAGGAAGTTAGATATCCAGTTCTGCTTGACCACTACTTTACTGTAGTATGTGCTCCTGTCAAGCTGGCTGCCTGTTACTGCGCCGGTTGCCAGGCCGTATAAGATGGACTTCGGGTATTCCGTCACTCCTGCCAGCTGCACTATTGCGCTCTCGAAATACGGCGCCGGGTTTAGCACAGCGCTTGCTGTGTTCAGCACATTCGCTTTATAGCCATCAGGGAATGCCAGTACGGTCTTTGCATTTATGTCGCCCAGCGAGTCGAGCGCCGCATCCCTGTCTTCCGGGGTCGCATCCGGCGGCAGGTCAAGTCCCAGTAATCCACCGCCTACGCGCCACATGGTCTGGCCTGCGCTCCAGAGCATGTGATCGATAACTGATATGACGTTGAAGGGGCGGTCAAGAACCGAGCAGCCTATTGTATCATTCGGGCTGCCCGTTATGTAATCTTCTTCCAGTCCGGGATTAACTATCATCATCAACCTTGATGCATGTATAGCTGTATTCTTCCCGAAGATGCCAGGATTAAGGTTGACCTTCTCTACTTCTTCAGGGATCACCCTGTAGCCCGCTTCATCCTTCTTATATACGATTTCAGTAATCCAGTTCCGCGGGATCGCTTTTATGTATTCTACCTTCGCGCTCTTGTTCGAAAGCGGTGTGGTCAGGTCCTGCCCGTCTTTCCTTCCCATCAGTAAGAAATTGTACCCATAGAGCCGTGCCCATTTTAGTGCCTTGCCAAGTTCCAATTCTATTTTCTCTTTGTAAACCCTGGTGAACATCTTTGTAAGCGCCTTCTCTGGCTCTTCCGGCGTGCTGATAATGTTGATAGTGAACCCATTCTTAAGAGCATCATCTATGATCTTGTCTACGATGGCCCCACCAATACCGCGTTCGTATTTCTCCCTGCGGTCAATATCGGTTATCTTCACTGCGAAAAGCGAATTTGCTGCGGTCTTTTTCTTGCTGGCATTCGGGGTGTTGTTGGGGAACCCTAACTCCTTTGGCGTATAAGACACACCATTATTCCAGGTCTTTGTTATTACGTGCTTTACCAGGTCATCTGTATTGTTGAATACGGCCATTTGTTAGAAGGTATTGTCCTGTTCGTATATGAAATTTGACTTACTATTGTATTACAATGGTAATAGTTAAATAAGATCAACAAATATAACACGGCATGGAGAATCAGGGAACTGAAGACATAGAACTGGTAGGCTTGCGATGTGTGAATGCCAAACTGTACAATAGATTCCGTGTGCGTTGTGCCGAAAAGAAGATCCACTATGGGACTGGATTCGAACAGGCAATAAACGCATGGCTCATAGCTTGTGCTGGTGATGACCTGCTATCCCAGCCGCCTTTTGATACCATAAATCCCAACGTGATTAATGAATTCCGCTCGCGGTGTAAACGCCATGGGTTTGACATTCTCTCTGGCATCGCCGATGCAATGGTCGTCTGGATACGCAATTATGCCTACACTGACCCATATCCTTGCGAGGACAAAGGCAAGGTTGGCAAAAAGAAACGGAAAAGTGGAAAATAATGAGTTATCCCTTTAGTAAAAATATATGTATTTACCCGTCAAAGAGCAGCTAAAGATAGAGAAATGATGGATTGTGCTTTGAAAATGAAAAATAACAAGAAATATCTTAAAGATGAAGATATTATTCTTAACCTTGATGAGATCACTGTAAATAGTCTTGATTCGTTCTATAGTTCCGGCTGTTCTGGAAGAGTCTCTTTTGAAATTAATTGCCAGACCGAACATGGCTATTGCGAAGATCCCCATTTTTTGGGTAAAATCAAAATCTTAGAAGCGAACAAGTGTGACGAAAAAGGTGTTTATCTCTTGAAGGTCAAATTTGATAAAGAAGAGGAAGAATATTTTGTAGAAGGATGATTGGCATGCACATTGCTGAATACGAGGGGGTGGGGGAATGAGAAAAAGCATTCGTGAAAAAAGAACTGATATTGATGAAAAAAAGGTAAAACTCTTTCTCAAGGAAGGTGAGTGCCTCACAGTGGAGTTTAAAGAAAAATATACTTCTAAAATTGATGAAGATATTGTGGCTTTTGCAAATACAAAAGGTGGGATCATTCTTCTTGGTGTGCGTGATGATGGAACTATCGCTGGTGAGCAGCTGACTAATGAAATGAAAGGCAGGATCAACAGCCTGGCGAGAAACTGTAAGCCTGACATACCTGTAAATGCAATGCAGGTAGATGATGTGGTTGCTGTAGAAGTGCCGGAAGGAAATGAAAAGCCATACTATTGCAGTTCTGGTTATTTCAGAAGATTGAATGGAAATACGCAGAAAATGAACCATGAAGAAATCCGGATAATGTTCAGTGAAAATGAAGTCATGCCATTTGAAGAAAAAACGGTCAGGGATTTTTCTTATGATGATATTTCAAAAGAGAAGATCCTTGCTTTTACAAAAGAAGCAAGAATCAATATTGGACGTACCCCGGCAATCGACTTTTTAAAGAGCCTGAATGTTGTGGATGATATTAAGATTAAAAACGCAGGCATTCTTTTTTTTGCAAAAGATGTGCAAAAACATATCTCTCAGGCACAGATGACACTTCTCGCGTTCAAAGGGACAAAAAAGCTCCATATTTTTGACAGGCTTGATGTGAGGGATGATCTGCTCATGCAGTTCAATCAAGCGATCTTTTTCCTTAGAAAGCATCTCAATGTAAGAAGCGAGATCAAGGGGGTTAATCGAGATGATATTTACGAAATTCCGATCGAGGCTTTGCGTGAAGCGGTTGTTAATGCGATCATGCACAGGGATTACAGTATCAGGGGAACCAGTTTGACTGTTGAAGTTTATGATGACAGGGTGGAGATCACCAATCCTGGCGGGCTTCCCAAGGGTCTTTCCGGAGATTCTTTTGGCAGGGTTTCTGTTAGAAGGAATGAACATAAGACAGATCTTTAATACTATGCCAAAGAATTATGAACTTGATCAGAGGTTTTTGGAAGAAATCCATAAATATTTCGATATCAAGACCCAGAATAATATAACTCTCTATGTCTGTAAATTATGTGAAGGCGCTTATTCAGCCTTCAATACATGGACAGCGGTAAGGCATTATGATTCCAAACACTCCGAGGAACAAAGACCAAAAATTGAGATAAAGGGGAAACATCCTTTGAAGCCATGGAAGGATCCTGAATCCTTATTTTGCGACACTGAGTTTCTAAGAAAGATCATCGGGAAAGAGCCAACAAAGGGTGATGAGTGCAGAGATACTGAAAAATAGTGAAGTGTTCCTTTAGCAGTTTCCGATTACAGAAAGGTTCATATCATCAAAAACATAATATTCATGACCCTAAAGTGTCAGGAGGCGAACAAGCTCATGTCTAATAAAGCGAAAAAGAAACCCAAGGAAAATCCAAAGCCTGTGCCCAAGAAAAAATAGTACAAATTGATATTTTTCATTTTTTTCTTTATGATATATTCTGCATTTTGAAAGATCGAATCTCCATTTTATCTCGTTGAAAATATCCCTTGGATAAACGTTTAAAAGTATAAATATCTAAAAACGATATGCTTAACCATATTAATAAACTGGACGTATCACCATTTGCCTGAATTATAATCATAAACTTACCGTTATAAATCTCAATAGGTTTTTAAATTATTGATTTATATTACTAATTTCATGATAATACCTTTGTTCGCCTAATCCGAACAATCCTGGACATCCTGGAGTTTCCTCTAAGTGTCTGGACTTGTCTTCAGTTGTCTGGACATCCTGGACGTAAGGTTAAAGTCCTCGATCTGCCACACTCGCTCATAGACCTCATAAAATTCTAATCTTCGTGTTCAATCCTGCCTATTGCCATCAGGATAAGACCGTTTCAAAGGTAGCAACTATCAAAACTCAGAGATTATGCGCCATATCGCATCCTGAGCAGGATTTTAAAACGTTTGGTAGGTATTCATCTGTTTAAGTTTCTTAAAGCTTTGCAGGCTAAATTGGATTTCCTTTTTTCTTCCGGTTCGTCGTGGATAGGAATATGTGTTATATTTATTGGTTCGATTCCGACACTACTAAACTTTTCAAGTGGGGCTAACGTCTTCAATAGGTCTTTTCTTTTTTGTGTACGATAGTGTGTGTGTTTTTCATCTTTTTTATCTTTTGCATGTTGATTAAGTGCTTTTTCTGTTATGAATTCTCTATTACATATGATACATATGGGCATTACATCACCCTGGTCATCTTGATAGGTCTGATATCCTTTAAATTGGCTAATAGCTCATTCTTGGATCGGGCATCTATGATCTCTATTCTATTCACGTGTCTGAAAAACAGATATGTCTTTAACGGTCTCATGTAGCTTATCACCGAAACTAAGATAAGCCATTATGAGTATTAAACTTTTGCCTGTCAGGTCATTGTAGCTTATCACCAATAGACTACTTCTGATCTGACAGGTACTTTGCTATTTACCATCGAAAAATCGCCATCGGATTAGATATAATCCTATATTTATAATATGTTTTTTGATGCTCAACTGTATAGGGTTATGCATCAAAAACACTATCAGAAGATTGAATATTTATCTATCTAATCATAATCAATTTTCATTGTCTTTTTTCCTTTCTTAATGTGTTCTTCAAATACATGGATCTGTTTTTTATGCTTTTCATAGGCTTCGGCTTTCCACAATATCTTATCAATAACTTCATTCATACCAAACCCACAGCAATTATGTAATTGAAGTTTCATATATACATCCGGTTCTACTGTGATATGGATAGAATCAGCTGAG